>CAXNDZ010000120.1:0-6130 GCA_964201225.1 Chitinophagales bacterium
ACAGCCAGGGTCAAAAATTTCAAAAGAGACGGGTACCTTTATTACAATTAATTATGCTGATAACATTGCTACCAATGTGATGTATCGCGGTAGGGCGGATCTGTTTTCAAATTATAATGAAAAGCCGGAGAATTTAAATTTATACATGACCAATTATTTTAGCTTTAAAATAAATAAATATTTTTCAGCTACTTATAATTTGGATTTGATCTATGATGATAAGATAAGAATATTTGGGCCCAATAAAACTTCTCCAGGTTTACAGCTTAAAAGCATCATCGGCATTGGGTACCAAAAAACTTTACAAGTAAAAAAGACTTTGATTAAAACAAAACTATAAAGTAATGGCTTTAAGTGTATGCTTTATTTTATTTGCTTTATGTGTTAAATCCTGATAGTCGCTACTGATAATGGTTACATGTCCCATTTTACGACCTGGTTTGGTTTGTTTTTTTCCATATAAGTGCACAAAAACATTATCCATTTTAAGCACCTCATCCAAGCCTTCATAAATCACATCGCCAGTAAAACTTTCTGCACCAATAATATTCACAATTGCAGATGGTAAAATTTCGTCAGCATTACCCAATGGATAGTTTAACAAAATGCGCCATAACATATCATATTGGCTACTATAGTTTGCTTCAATAGTATGATGCCCACTATTGTGTACCCGAGGAGCAGTTTCATTCACAAGTATATCACCGGATTTATCAATAAATAATTCAATAGCGAAAAGACCAGGACTATTTAACCCACTCAATACTTTTCGTGCAATGGCTTGGGCTTTCCAAAGTTGCTTTTCTTCTAATTTTGCAGGGCTTATTTGATAGTCGAGTAAATTATATACTGGATCAAAAATCATTTCAGCAGGCGGGTATATAATTGTTTTCCCTTCGGCATTCATGCCAACAATCAACGCGATTTCTTTTGCAATGGCTACTTTCCTTTCTAATACTGCAGGGGCGTTGAAACCTAATTCGATTTCTTTTTCACTGTTAATTATTTGAACGCCTTTCCCGTCATAACCACCTTCTCCTAATTTGTGAACAGCAGGTAAAAAGGAAATGTGTTGCAATACATCAGTTTGGTTTTGTGTGATATGAAATTCAGAAGTAGGAATTTCATTATTTTGATAAAACTGTTTTTGGAGAATTTTGTTTTTTATAATGCGAATGGCAGCTGGCGTAGGATAAACTTTAACCCCTTCTTGTTCCAGTTTCTCCAAAGCTTCCACATTCACTGATTCAATTTCAATTGTGAGTGCATCTAAATGCTTTCCAAAGTTATACACAGAATCAAAGTCCTGAATATTACCCAAGGTGAAATGGTGACATAAATGCGCTGCGGGGCAGTGGGCATCGTTTTCTAAAACATAAGTAGTCACATCATAGTTCGCCGCTGCTTGTAATAACATACGACCCAATTGACCTCCACCTAGGATTCCTACTTTCATTGATTATACCTTTTTACAAAGATAAGGGGTCTTGTGTAAGTTTTCATTTTGCAAGGCGCTCAAAAGCAGTTAAATTTGTAATTATTAATAGCAAAGTATGATGCCTACTCCGATTATTACCGTTAAAAATTTGATTAAGAAATATGGCAATTTTACAGCGGTGAATGGGATTAGTTTTGAAGTGAATCCTGGCGAAATTTTCGGATTGTTAGGACCCAATGGTGCAGGTAAATCAACCACCTTGGAAATCATTGAAACATTACGAGAAAAAACAAGCGGAGAAATATGGGTCAATGGCTTTAATATTGACAGTGCGCCTGAGGCCATCAAAAAAATTATTGGTGTACAATTGCAAACGGCAGGATTTTATCCCAGCTTAACTTTAACTGAACTCATTGAATTGTTTATTGGATTATACCAAACTTCCATTCATCCATTGGAATTATTAAAAAAAGTTAATTTAACTGATAAGGCCAATGCAAAATTCAAACAATTAAGTGGTGGACAAAAGCAAAGATTCTCCATTGCGACCACATTAATCAATAAGCCTACTATTGTATTTTTAGATGAACCTACAACAGGCCTTGATCCACAAGCGCGTCGTAATTTATGGGATTTGATTAAGGAGATCAGGGACAATGGAACAACCGTAATCATTACGACACATTATATGGATGAGGCCGAAGTTTTATGTGATCGTGTAGCCATTATTGATAGTGGTGAAATTATTGCGATTGATACACCGAATGCATTAATTGATGCATTAGTGGCATCCGGTTTTGAAAAAGTGAAGGAAGTAAAAAAAGCGAATTTGGAAGATGTATTTATACACCGCACAGGCAAAGCTTGGAGGGAAGATTAATAAAAGACTATAAAATATTTTTAAACTAGATTAATTAAACACTATGACAACTGATCCACGTTATCCTATTGGTAAATATGAACCAATGCCATTTTCTGAAGCAACTAAAAAGCAATGGATCAATGAAATCAGAGTTACCCCTGCTGATATTGAATTTGCAATGCAACACTTGGATAAGGCACAATTAGAAACACCTTACAGAGAAGGAGGGTGGACAGTACAACAGCTGATTGGTCATATAGCGGATAGTCATATGAATGCGTTCATCCGATTTAAATTAGCGCTCACGGAAGAGACCCCTCCAATAAAACCCTATAAGCAGGATGCTTGGGTAAATACAGCAGATGTTTTAAATACACCTGTAAACTATTCAACAACCATTTTACATGCACTTCATCACCGTTGGGTAAATTTATTAGAGTCAATGACAGATGAACAATGGCAGTGTAAATTATACCACCCAGAACGTAAGGCGGATGTGACTTTGTGGGATATGCTTTGTATTTATTCTTGGCATGGAAAGCATCATATCGCGCATATCAAAAACTTATGCGAACAAAAAGGTTGGTAAGTTAAATTTAGCCGTTTGGTTTATTTTAGTTGCGTTGGATTCGGTCCACTTCGGCCACTAAAAAGACGCTACCGATAACCAATATTAAATCATTGGGTGTGGCATTTTTGTTGGCAGTTTGTAAAGCAATATTTACATTTTCAAACTGGCTCCCGGTTAAACCAAAAGCATTTCCTTTATCAGCTAATTCATTTACAGGTAAAGCTCTAGGTATATGAGATTGTGTAAAATAATATGTCGCTTTTTTGGGGAGTAAACTTAAAACTGCATTTACATCCTTATCTTTTACCATACCCGTTATAATATGTAATTGCGCATAGTGTAAGCTTTCTAATTGTTCTAATAATGCTTTTATTCCGTGTTCATTATGTGCGACGTCTAAAATTATTCTTGGATTTATTTGAATACATTCCCATCTGCCCATCAATCCTGTGTTTTTCACAACATGAAGCAGTCCCTTCAAAACCTTATTAGCATGTAGCTTCCAGCCCATCGTTGCTAGTATTTGTGTTGCAACTAAAACACCTTTCAAATTTTTATATTGGTATTTCCCAGGCAAATCACATTCCACTGTAAATGATTTTGGAAACAATGGAGCGTCTAATAAATGGATCAGTGGCTGATTAAATTCAAACAAGGAGGTTTGCCAATTATTTTGGAAGGATTTAAATTGAATAAAATCATCTGCAAAATAGATGGGGGCATTCAAGCTAGTTGCTTTTTGTTCAAATATGTTTTTTGTTTCAGGAATCACTTCACTAATAACAATTGGGGTAGCTGCTTTTATGATACCCGCTTTTTCAGATGCAATCTCGGGTAATGTATTTCCAAGGAGGGCCATATGGTCCATACCTATATTGGTAATGATACTTAATATCGGGTTAATGATATTAGTACTATCTAATCGGCCACCTAATCCAGTTTCAATAATGGCGATATCTACATTTTCATTAGCAAAGAATTCAAAAGCCATTCCAACCGTTATTTCAAAAAAACTAGGTGCCACTTTTTCAATAAATGGTTTCATTTTATTGGTAAAAGAAGTTACAAATGTTTCCGAGCACATGATTCCATTCACTTTGATGCGCTCTCTAAAATCATACAAATGTGGGGAAGTATATAATCCGGTTTTGTATCCTGCTTCTTGTAATATGGATGCTAACATATGACTAGTGGAGCCCTTTCCATTGGTGCCGGCGATATGAATTGTTTTGAATTTATTTTGGGGGTTGCCCAACAAATCACAAATAGCAATGGTGTTGTGCAAATCCGCCTTTATTGCAGCAGGGCCTATACGACTAAATAAGGGGAGATGACTATACAAGTAGTCAATGGTGTCTTGATAGGACATTTTAAATGTTGAAAATTTTATTGGTTTTCAAACTTGAATTTAACAGTCACATTGGAACTATGATCGGAAGAATTAAAGCTAATTTTAGTAAGGTATTGAACAATTGCTTTTTTATATTTACTATCATTCGATGAGGAGCCTTTTACAATTTGTACAAAGCGCCCTGTGCCTGAAGGATTCACTTCAATTTCAGCATAAATCGTAGCAGGTTCAACATCGCCATTAAACAAGTAGGCTTTGGTTATGCGTCTGTCCCCTTTGGTCACAAAAGGACCGCCTTCACCCGAATAACTTTTCCCATCCACACTTCCATTGGCAACACCTTGGTCACCCTTGCCACCTGCAATACCTTGGTCTTTCACATCATTATAACTGTCTTGATTATTACCGCCCTTGCCATTGCCTCCTGCATATTTACCCATTAATGCTTTTGGTTTTGGTGCTGGAGGAACAGGGGTTGCTTTTAATTTATTTTTGGCATTGGATGACTTTATCGCTTCATCATTTTCATCGGTAACGCTATTGTCAATTTTAATAGCTTTGGTATTAGCACTTGCTTTTACCATTTTTGAATTTCCTATTTCTGGCGATGGGGCATCTTTACTTTTTGGTGCAATATCTCCAGCACCTGTTTCGCTATTGCCTAAATTCACTTCCATATAACTTGGCTCAGGTGGAATGATAGTGGGTGCAGCTTGATTCCAATTAAAAATAAAAAACAACAAAGAAAGTAACACGCATATAATGGTGGTGTAAATTCCTGCTTTAATATTCTTTTGTTGTTCAAAATTTAATTCCATAGCTTAAAATTAATGGAAAAATACATCATAACCCAATCTGCAAAGGGTGGCGATAATTACTATCAAAAAAATAGTACGAATAAACTGGTTTCCCTTTTGAATAGCCATTTTTGATCCTAATATCCCTCCAACAGCATTACAAATGGCCATGGGGATCGCGATAGACCACATAATACTTCCTTTAATAATAAATAGTACAATGGATCCTAGGTTGGTAGCCAGATTCACCACTTTAGCATGTGCATTGGCTTGTAAAAAATCAAAACCTAAAAAGCTTATAAAAGCCAGTACTAGTAAGCTTCCAGCACCCGGGCCTATAAAACCATCATAAAAGCCTAATGCCAAACAAAGTAACGCGCCTTTGCTTGTTGAAAACACTAATGCATCATTGGTATTGGATTGTCCTAGGCTTTTTTTTGTGAAAGTGTAAATGGCTATAATTACCAATACAAAAAATAGTATCGGCTTCATGTACTGATTACTTACGATGGTTAAGCAAAAAGATCCTGTAAACGATGCAGCAAAAGCAATGCTCGTGAAAAGGAGTAATCTTTTTAAGGGAATTTTAACTTTTTGCAAGTATTCCCTGGCAGCAAAAAAAGTGCCTGCGAAGGAAGGAATTTTTAGTGAACCAATAACGCTTGCGACTGATTCATTCGGTAATAAAATTAATCCGGCCGGTGTTTGTATTAATCCACCACCGCCAACAATCGCATCTACAAACCCTGCTATAAATGCAATAATGCATAATAATATTAGCGTATTATCCATTCACTTTTTTTGAAGGCCAGGTATTAATAACAATACCTGATAGAATGATCAAACCACTGATGGCTTGAAATAAGGTAAAGGTTTCATTCAGCACAAAAACCGCTTCAATGGAACTTAATAAAGGAATCAGCGTGCCAAATAACGCAGTTTTACCTACGCCTAATTTACTAATGGCGCTATTCCATAAAAAGTAAGCAATGGTTGAATTGCCAATACCTATATATAAGATGATCAAAAGAAATTGTCCTGAAAATTGAATAGGTTGCACATAAGTCATTTCATATAATGAAAAGGGGAGTAGAATAATGGCACCAATAGC
>CAXNDZ010000121.1:0-6065 GCA_964201225.1 Chitinophagales bacterium
GTGCCATCTGGAGAACCATCATCCACCACCAATACATCATACTCAGCTTCAAATCCGACAACAGTTTCAATGATGGAAGCAATATTTTCCATTTCATTGTAAGTGGGTATGATGACTAATTTTTTCAACTCGGGGGTATGATCGTTATAAATAATTATTTTTTTAAAATACTGCGGTTAAGTATCTCCGTTAATTTTTGTTTGGTGTGTAAGGCAAAATCACCCTTCATCATCCAATCGTAATATTGTGGCTCATCTTTTAGTACCTGAACCACTGATTTACCTTTGTGCTTACCGAAATTAAATATTTCTACACCATTTTCCATAATAAATCGGCCTGCGAAATCCACAATTTGGTCCTCGCCAGTAAATTTGACGATACTTTCTACTGTATTCCCAATATTTGAATACTTTTCCACCTGCGCTTCTAGTACTTCCCAGGTGGCCATAGCATCGGCTTCGGCGGTATGTGCATCCTCTAAATTCTTATTACAATAAAACTTATAGGCAGCGGTTAATGTTCTTTGCTCCATTTTATGGAACACCTTCTGAACATCCAATAATTGTCTGCTTTCCATATCGGCTGAAATCCCCGCCCTTAAAAATTCCTCATTTAACATAGGGATGTCAAAACGATTACTATTATAGCCCCCCAAATCAGCGCCTTCAATGAATTGTTTGATTTCATTGGCAATTTGCTTAAAGCTTGGCGCATCCTTTACCATTTCATCTGAAATGCCATGAATGGCAGTTACCTGAGCAGGTATGGGCATCTCAGGATTAACCAGTTTTCGTTTCACTTGCTTTGTGCCATCAGGCATTATTTTTACCAGGGCTATTTCAACTATTTTATCAAGGCTTACATTGATTCCGGTGGTTTCAAGATCAATAAAAACAATGGGCTTGGTTAATTGTAAATTCATATATATTATTATGCCACAAAGTTAATTAAACTAATAGTGTAATTAGGCGTAAAAATGCACTAATATAACTGAAGGAAATTAAGTAAATTTGTGCTGCAAAACGCATAAATATCATGAACTGGATACCATTAACCGACCAAAATCAGCTCGAAACTATAAAAGACCAATCCTTCACAACACCACAAGTCATACTCAAACATAGCACTACCTGTAGCATAAGCAAAATGGCCTTGGCTAGACTAGAAAGAGCTGAAGCCCCTACTTCCATCCAATTTTACTATTTAGATTTATTGAACTACCGGGCAATATCAAATGCTATTGCTGAAAAATTTAGTGTTTACCACGAGTCGCCTCAGATTTTATTAATCAAGAATGGCGAATGCATATTTGATGAAAGTCATGGCGGAATTCAAATGGAAGAAATTGTGGAACAAGCAACGCGCTAGAAAAAACTAGCAACTTTCAATTACCATTGCACTAGCACCACCACCCCCGTTACAAATTGCTGCAGCACCATACTGTGCTTTATTTTTTTGTAAAATATGAATAAGGGTAACCAATATGCGCGCGCCACTACATCCCAAAGGATGACCCAAGGATACTGCACCTCCATGTACATTTACCTTAGTTGGATCTAATTTTAATAAGGAAGTATTTACCAAGCCTACTACAGAAAAAGCTTCATTAAATTCAAAATAAGATATTGCCTCTTTTCCAATACCTGCTTTCGCTAATGCTTTTGGTAAAGCCAAGGCAGGACTGGTCGTAAACAATCGAGGGTCTTGTTCAGCATCAGCAAATCCTTTAATAATTGCGATTGGTTTTAATCCCAATTCATTTGCCTTCCTTTTGCTCATCAATACCAATGCCGCAGCACCGTCATTCATGGTGGAAGCATTCGCCGCAGTCACTGTACCATCTTTACTAAATGCAGGATTTAGATTCGCAATTTTATCAAAATTAACTTTATAAGGTTCTTCGTCTTTATCTATAATAACAGGATCCCCTTTTTTTTGCGGAATAATTATTGGTATTATTTCCTGCTTAAACAAACCTTCCTCCGTTGCCGCTTGTGATTTTTTATAACTTTGCATCGCAAAATGATCTTGCTCCTGTCTTGATATGTGATTATCCTTCGCGCAACTGTCCGCAAAATTACCCATGGCTATATTATCATACACATCGGTTAAACCATCTTTTGCTAAGCCATCCAGTAAAGTAATATCGCCATATTTATTGCCCCACCTTTGTTGCATATTATAAAATGGAACATTACTCATACTTTCCATACCCCCTGCAATAATAACATCTGCATCCCCGAGTAAAATATTTTGCGCTGCAATGGCAACCGATTTCATACCACTCGCACACACTTTATTAATGGTAGTACAAATTGCTTGATTAGAAAGTCCCGCTTTAATAGCAGCTTGTCTTGCAGGCGCTTGACCTAGCCCAGCTTGAAGCACACAACCCATAATCACTTCATCAATCATATGCGCATCCACCGCTGCTTTGTCTAAAGCTCCTTTTATTGCAATAGCGCCTAATTCAGTAGCGCTTAAACTACGCAAGTTACCGCCAAAGGAGCCGATGGGTGTTCTCACTGCCGAAATGATATATACTTCGTTGTGCATGCTTGAAAGAATTTATATAAAATTAAAATCTATTCTGCGATTTCATCTACCACTGGCGCATCAGGTGCTACTTCCACTTCTGGTAATAATCGAATCCCTTCTGCTTCAATAGTGATTCTTTTGCTTTTGTACAAGATGCCCACATTCATTTTAAAAGCTTTTTGACTCATTCCAAAAAAAGCATAAATCTCATCAGGATTTGATTTGTCATGATAAGGTAAAAAATTGCCGTGCGATTTTAGCAATCTTACAATGGTCGAATTATCATCATCTAATTTTTCAACACCTTGCTTTCCAATACCTATATCCAACTTATTACCTTCTCGTATTTTTTTTACAAATGCTTCTTGAATAAATTGTCCGATATGCAAATGGGTAAAAACTTCATTTTTATATACCAACCCTTGGTGCACTTGATTCACAATCACCACATACCCCAAATCAGATTCGCGATACACTTGCACACTTACTTTTTCTCCTTCTTTAACAGTTAAATTGTCATTGCTTAATTGATTGTCAATTTTTTCAGTAGCAGCAACACGACCTGTTTGTTTGTCAATATAAAGTTTTACTAAATACTTTCCACCCAACCGCATACTTGAAAGCTGTTGGGAAACTGGAACAAATAAATCCTTCATTAACCCCCAATCCATAAACACACCTTGTTTGGTCACATCCACTACTTTTAAAGCAGCAATTTCACCCACTACCGCAAATGGTTCCTGGGTAGTCGCTACTAAACGGTTATCAGAATCATGATAGATGAAAACACTAATCGTATCTCCGATTTGCAAACCCGAGGGAACAAATCTTTTGGGAAGAAGGATACCCTCTTCACCATCATCCATATAAAATCCAAAGTCAACCTTTCGGTCCACGCGTAGGAGATTAAATTGACCTACATTAACAGTTGACATAAGTTTATATTTAAAATATTAAAATAATTCTGGTTGTTGGTCATCTGATTTACTACCCGCTTTTTTCTCCCATTCCATTTCCACCGACTTCGTAAAATCAACCAATTTCGTACCAATTGCTTTCCATCCCATAATGTCAACCATTTTGCTCACTTTAAATTTAGCTTTCCTTACTTGAGCACCTCTTCCAGTATGCACTACTAATATCGGATCATCTGCAGTAGTGATGGTTTCCAAATAATTCCCATTTCCTTCCTTGATAAAAGTAAATGGTGTTTTTAAAGTAGTGGTTTCTATTTTAAACCTTTTGATATTGAACTGCAATTTTTCTTTGTCAAGATATACTGCAGTAATAATTTTTTCAGGATTAAACTTTTCAATGAACACCACTTTTTCTGGATCAAAACGCTGGGTTGGTTCCGTATCTGTTACTTCATAACTTCCATCATTGGTTATCACCAAAACCTTTTCGTCCTCAAAGGTACCTAAATAAATACCTTTTTCCTCCGTATTAAATCGTCCGAACTTATCATCAAACCATAATTTGCGACCCAAAAGCGTGCTTTTACCTGCTTCCTTCAACTTTACTGACTTGATAGGATATTTGGTAATTTGATTTCCTACGCTACTACGCCCCTTCACCTCCAACTCGTCAAAATAAAATTCAAGTTCTTTAATACGTGCAGTACAATTAGGACTTAATATAATTTTTACCGATTCCGCTTCTCCATTTGCATTCACTGATAAATAATGAACCCTTGACTTATCTGCTGATTTTGTCAATGGGTATTCTTTATCTCTGGTGATACCTGTTACATTAAATCTTTTGGCATAGTTAATTCCAGTAGCGCCATCTACATAGATCATATTGTAGGTAGTTCGCTCATCATTTTTCTGGAATACTGCAGCATGTAAAATATCCTTGCCTATAAAAACTTTATCAGATACTTTAACCACTTTCATAACACCCGACTTGGCAAAAGCAATAATATCATCATAGTCGGTACAATCACATAGGAATTCATCTTTTTTCAAACTGGTTCCCACAAAACCTTCCGCGCGATTGATATATAATTTGGTATTGGCAATGGCGACATGCTTCACTTGTATCGTATCAAATTCTTTAATTTCTGTCTTACGCTCCTTACCCTTGCCATATTTTTTCAATAACCCCTCATAATAATTCACCGCATAATCGGTCAAATTTGCCAAATTATTTTTTACTTCTTTAATCTCCTCCTCGATACCTTTTATTTGAGCAATTAAATCATCGATATCTAATTTATAAATTCGTCGAACGGGCTTATCCGTTAGTTTCAATAAATCACTGCGCTCAATTGGTTTTTTAAACTTCTTTTTGAATGGTGTGAACGCATCATCAATCGCATCAATGACCTTATCCCAGGTCATATGTTTTTTCTCTAATTCTTTGTATATCTTTTCTTCAAAAAATATTTTCTCTAAACTTGTGAAATGCCATTTATCCTCTAACTCCTTTAATAATATTTGTAATTCCGCTTGCAACAACCCTTTGGTATGATCCACGGAATGCCTAAGTAAATCAGAAGCGCCAATAAATTGTGGTCGATTATTTACAATCACACATACATTCGGCGAAATACTAATTTCGCAATCGGTAAAAGCATACAATGCGTCAATAGTAATATCGGGAGAAATTCCGGTAGCCAAATCAATTTGGATTTCAACATCAGCGGCAGTAACATCAGTTACTTTTTTGATTTTTATCTTTCCTTGATCATTGGCCTTCGTAATACTCTCCATTAACTGAGTCGTAGTTACACTGTAAGGAACATCCTTTATGAGTAAAGTTTTTTTATCTAATTCTTCAATGGTCGCACGCACCCTAATTTTTCCACCACGTTTTCCGTCATTATAATTAGCAGCATCCATCTTACCCTTGGTTTGAAAATCGGGTAACAACTCAAATTTTTTGCCGCGTAAATGTTTAATCGAAGCTTCTATAATTTCACAAAAATTATGCGGTAATATTTTGGTAGACAAACCTACGGCAATTCCATCTGCACCCTGTGCTAATAACAATGGGAATTTCATAGGTAAAGTAATCGGCTCTTGCTTACGACCATCGTAACTTAAAGTCCATGAAGTAGTTTTTGGGTTAAATGCAACATCTAGTGCAAACTTGCTCAATCTTGCTTCAATATATCTTGCTGCAGCCGCATCGTCACCAGTACGCACATCACCCCAGTTACCTTGGGTATCAATTAATAAATCCTTTTGTCCCAAATTAACCAGTGCATCCCCAATACTAGCATCCCCATGCGGATGGTATTGCATACTTTGACCAATGATGTTGGCAACCTTGTTAAAACGACCATCATCCATTTCCTTCATTGCATGTAAAATGCGTCGTTGTACTGGTTTTAATCCGTCTTCAATCGCAGGGACAGCACGTTCTAAAATTACATAGGAAGCATAATCCAAAAACCAATTTTTATATTGGCCTTGAACACCTGATTCGTTTTCTGTAACCCTACTTAAATTTTTCTCTTTTGCCATATGATTTGATTTTAGAGACGGTAAGTATCTTCACTACCATCCGCTAAACTATTT
>CAXNDZ010000122.1:0-6044 GCA_964201225.1 Chitinophagales bacterium
CCATTTTAATATTAGATGACTGCTTAAGTGCTGTAGATGCCAATACTGAAAGAACAATTTTAGCCAATCTTGATTTTTATATCAAAGACAAAACGACCCTGTTTATTACACATCGAATTTTTTATAATTTCAATTTTGACTTGATCATCTATTTACAGGAGGGTAAAATTGCCGAACAGGGCACACATGATAGCTTGTTAGCTAAAAATGGCCTTTATGCAGAATTATATAGGGCGCAACAATCCCTCGATGCTAGTTAACCTAAGAAAATAGGGGAATTGGTTCATTTTCAGCCCTTGCGATAAAAGAGATTATTTTTTTGATTTTCAACAACATTTTTATATTTTTAGTTATAATTCAATGTAACTATGGAGCAAGAGAACTTCGACAACAATAATGATCGTCCAATTGAAAGTGTTTATAGTACGCGTATTCGTGCTGGTAAAAGACGCACTTATTTTTTTGACGTTAGAGCTACGCGTTCTAATGATTATTTTTTAACCATTACCGAGAGCAGAAAACGTTTTGACAATAACGGGTATGATCGTCATAAAATTTTCATTTACAAAGAAGATTTTAATAAGTTTATTAAGGCCGTTACCGAAGCAATGGATTTTGTTAAAACAGAATTAATGCCCGATTTTGATTTTGATGCGTTTAACCATGAAGAAGATCCCAATGCACCAGATCAAGGAGTAAGATATACTGCACCACAAGAAGTTTCAAATAATACACCATTAGTTGCGCCTGCTACTGCACCTGTGCCTCCAGTAGAAGAAGTTATTCCAAATGCTCCGATTGATTCCGTTGCTTCAGCTGATACTGAAGTCGAAATTGATCCAGCATCAATAACTGAAAAAAAGCCTTTAGAAGCAAGAGATACACCTGCAAGTCAGGGCGATAATATGAGTCAAGAAGAGGTTGAAAAGTGGTAATACGCTATTACAATTGTTAATGCGATTATAAGTTTTTAATCATCCAAATATCACATCCATCATGTCCACTATTACCAAGTGCATGATGGATTTTTTTAAATCCTACATTTTCATAAATGCTGACTGCTTTGGAAAGTTCAGGCATGGATTCTAAATACACTTGCGCATAGCCATTTTCCTTAGCCCATTGCATTGATTTTAATAATAGTTGTTTTCCCAAACCAATCCCTCTTGCATCTTGGTGTAAATAAAGTTTTACTAATTCACAGGTTTTTTCAGGAAGTCCTGCAGTAGGGAAGATGCCTCCGCCTCCAACCAGTGTACCTTTTAATTCTGCTATATAATATATGGCGCCAGGGACTTGAAATAATTCAAATAAATGATCTGTAGTTGTATCGTAAAAAACAGTACCCGGTTTATTAGCACCAAATTCAGTTAATGCGCCTCTGATCACTTTTGCAATGGCTTCATTGTCATGATGGGCAATGGTTCGGATAATTAAATCCGGGGATATTAGGCTTGCGTTTTCCAACTTTTATATTGATTGATTAAACCATTGGTGGAACTATCGTGATTTTCCACATTATTGTTGTCCGTTAATTCAGGTAAAATTTTATTCGCCAATTGTTTTCCTAATTCAACACCCCATTGATCGTAACTAAAAATATTCCAAATAACGCCTTGGGTAAATATTTTATGCTCATAGGTTGCAATTAAAAAACCTAAAGTTTCAGGTGTAATTTTTTTCACTAAAAAAGAATTCGTTGGCTTGTTGCCTGCGAATACTTTAAAAGGTGCTAATGTTTCAATTTCTTTGTCTGTTTTTTTACTTTCCTTTAATTCTGCAACGACTTCAGCATTTGTTTTTCCATTCAACAATGCTTCTGTTTGTGCAAAATAATTACTTAGTAATTTATCATGATGATCCCCAATTGGATTGTGGCTAATTGCTGGTGCAATAAAATCACAAGGAATGACTAATGTACCTTGGTGTATTAATTGATAAAATGCATGTTGTCCATTGGTACCTGGTTCGCCCCAAATGACTGGCCCTGTTGTATAATTAACAGCTGTTCCATTACGATCAACAAACTTTCCATTACTTTCCATATTGCCTTGTTGGAAATAGGCAGCAAATCGATGCATGTATTGGTCATAAGGCAGGATGGCTTCGCTTTGTGAACCAAAAAAATTAGTATACCATATTCCCAACAATGCCATAATTACTGGCATATTTTTTTCAATTGCTTCATTTTTAAAATGAAGATCCGCTTGATGTGCTCCTTTTAATAATTTTTCAAAATGCTCATATCCGATCGTCAATGCAACAGAAAGTCCAATCGCACTCCATAAGGAATATCTTCCGCCCACCCAATCCCAAAACTCAAACATATTTTTACTACTAATACCAAAACTGTTCACTGCTTTTTCATTCGTAGATAAGGCAACAAAATGGGTTGCTATATGTTTTTCTTCTATTGCTTTTTGTAAAAACCAGGCACGTGCCGTGTGCGCATTGGTCATGGTTTCCTGCGTAGTGAATGTTTTTGAAGCAATCAAAAATAAAGTTTCTTCTGCGTTCACTTTTTTCAAGGTCTCAGCAATATGTGTGCCATCCACATTACTTACAAAATATATTTGTATCCCATCCACCCAATAAGGTTTCAGTGCCTCTGTAACCATTACTGGACCTAAATCACTACCACCAATACCTATATTAACAATCGTGGTAATTTTTTTACCTGTATAACCTTTGTGTGTGCCATCATAGATATTGTCACAAAATGTTTTCATTTGTTTCTGAACACGTATAATTTCAGGCATCACATTCTGCTCGTCTACCATAACAGGGTCGCCGCTAAAGTTTCTTAATGCGGTATGTAATACTGCTCTTTGCTCCGTTTCATTGATTGCCTTCCCTTCAAATTGTGCAGCAATCGCTTTTGGTAAGCCACATTCATTTGCTAATTGAAATAATAACTGTAATGTTTTATCTGTTACAATATTTTTTGAATAATCAAATAATATATCTGCTGCTGTAATGGAATACTGATTAAATCGGTTAGGATCTGCAGCAAACAAATCTTTCATTTGCTTACGGTTCATTTCTTCTTCGAAATGCTTTTTTAATACAAACCAAGCCTGCGTCGATGTTGGGTTAATTCTTTCTAACATAATCTTTTCTGTTTCACTAATTTTTATTCTCTAATGGTCTTCTTATATAAATCCTTTTAACTATAATTTTTCTATTGTAGCGATTGTAGTCGTTAACATTTCATCGGTGATGTCCAAATGCAATACAAATCGAACTAGGGCAGGGGTCATTGCAATGACTAAAATATGATGCTCTTTTAAAATAGCAGACAGTTGTGTTGCATTATATTTGCCTTCAATTTTCGCAATGACAATATTGGTTTCTACTTCAAAAACTTCCACAACGAAAT
This sequence comes from Chitinophagales bacterium, assembly GCA_964201225.1. Classification (GTDB taxonomy): domain Bacteria; phylum Bacteroidota; class Bacteroidia; order Chitinophagales; family Chitinophagaceae; genus Sediminibacterium. The sequence continues at coordinate 3,380 of CAXNDZ010000122.1, forward strand.
CTTTCTTTACTAATGCCTCTTTAATTAATAAAGCTTTTTCATGATCCTGTTTTAATCGATCCATATGATGATCCAATGCATAAATACCTGCAGCTGCTAATGATCCTGCTTGACGCATGCCACCACCAAATACTTTACGCCATCTTCTTGCTTTTTTAACAAAGGCCGTATTTCCAACCAATACACTTCCAACAGGTGCCCCTAATCCTTTGCTCAAACAAATGGAGATAGAATCAAATAACTGACCATATTGCTTTGGGTCTTCCTTTTTATGTACAATGGCATTAAAAATTCTAGCCCCATCTAAGTGTAACCCCAATTGATGGGCTTTTGCCACTTTTTGTATGTCAACTAATTCGTTAAAATCATAACAAGCACCGCCGCCGCGGTTACAGGTATTCTCCAAACTAATTAACTTAGAAATAGGTTTGTGCACATCCTCTGGATGGATGGCTGCTAAAACCTGGTTGGCAGTAATCCTGCCTCGATCGCCTTGTAGCAATTTAACCGAACAGCCTGAGTTGGAAGCAATCCCACCGCCTTCATACTGATAGACATGGGATAATTCCTCACAAATAACCTCGTCACCGGCTTGGGTATGCGTTTTAATGGCCAATTGATTGGTCATAGTGCCACTAGGACAAAACAATCCTGCTTCCATCCCAAACATACTAGCAGTTTTTGCTTCTAAAGCGTTGATACTTGGATCCTCCCCAAATACATCATCCCCAACAGGCGCTTGATGCATAAAAGCTAACATTTCGGGGGTAGGAAGGGTAACGGTATCAGATCTAAAATCAATCATGCTACGAAGATAATTCTCAGAAAGGGATTATTCCTAAATTTTTACCCTTTTGGGGACATTTTAACGGGAAAATTTGTGCATAAATGCTTTGCCATCAATATTTGCTAAATTAGTCTCAAAATTGTACCTTTGCCGACTAACATTAAATAAAATTACCTATTTTACTATCGTTAGACACAACTTTTTTGACCTTTACATCGTTATACCTTTAAATAAATTCTTTGCATGAGGCAGCTTAAAATTGCAACACAGATTACCAACAGAGATTCGCAAGCGGTTGAGAAGTATTTACAAGAGATTTCTAAGATCTCTATGATTAATCCTGAAGAGGAAACCACTTTGGCCCAGCGCATTAAAATGGGTGATCAACGTGCATTGGATAAATTAGTACAAGCCAACCTTCGTTTCGTTGTATCTGTTGCAAAACAATACCAACACCAAGGTTTATCATTATCTGATTTAATCAATGAAGGTAATTTAGGTTTAATTAAAGCAGCACAACGTTTTGATGAAACCAAGGGTTTTAAATTCATTTCCTATGCGGTTTGGTGGATTCGTCAATCAATTTTGCAAGCTTTGGCTGAGCAGGGTCGTTTGGTTCGTTTACCTCAAAACAAAATTGGTACCTATAACAAAGCCAATAAAGCTTATATGGCTTTTGAACAAGAACATGAGCGTGAGCCTTCCACTGAGGAATTGGCAGGAATTTTAGAAATGTCTGAAACAGAGATCAATAATATATTTCAATCCAATACACGTCACACCTCATTAGATGCACCAGTGCATGAAGCAGAGGATGTAGCAATGGGTGATTTATTGAAAGGCGGTGATGAAACAGACATGGATGTGATGAAAGATTCTTTAAGAGAGGAAATTCGTCGTGTACTTAAGTCATTGAGTCCTAGAGAGGCAGAGATAGTTAATGCATATTTTGGTTTAGATGGAGAGAATGGGGTTACGATTGAACAAATAGGCATCAAATACGATTTAACCAAGGAAAGAATAAGACAAATTAAGGAGCGCGCTATTAAACGTTTGCAAAAAGCGAGATACAGCAATGCACTTAAAGCTTATTTGGGCTAGTAGTTTAAAATATTATAAAGCCCCTTCAATCTTAGGATTAGACGGGGCTTTTTTTTAGGTTGGATTTAGCATTTAAATAATTTGATAACATAGAATTTAGTTTTTTGTATAGAATTTTGAATTAGAAATAAAGAAGTTATGGAAACAGAAAAAGTAAGTATTTTAATTATAGGTTCAGGGCCTGCTGGTTATACTGCTGCGATTTATGCAGCGAGAGCCAATATGAAACCTTTATTATACCAAGGTATTCAACCAGGTGGTCAATTAACCATTACTACGGATGTGGAGAATTATCCTGGATTCCCAGATGGTATTCAAGGCCCGGAAATGATGGTGAACTTTGAAAAACAAGCCGCCCGTATGGGAACTGATATTCGTTATGGCCTTGCGACTAAAGTTGATTTTAGTGGTGATGTTAAAAAGGTATGGATTGATGATGAAAAGATCATCGAAGCGGATGCAGTGATCATTTCAACGGGTGCTAGTGCAAAATGGTTGGGTATTCCTAGTGAAGAGAAATTCAATGGTTTTGGTGTAAGCGCTTGCGCTGTATGTGATGGTTTCTTTTTTAAAGGTAAGGAAGTAGCGATAGTAGGTGCGGGAGATACTGCTGCAGAAGAAGCACATTATTTATCTAAAATGTGTACCACAGTTCACATGATTGTTCGTAAAGATCAAATGCGCGCAAGTAAAGTAATGCAGGATCGCGTTTTAAATACACCGAATATTAAAATGTATTTCAATTGCGAAACGGATGAAATTTTAGGAGAAAAAACT
>CAXNDZ010000123.1:0-6023 GCA_964201225.1 Chitinophagales bacterium
CTTTAGGATGATGCTATGATTGCATTTTGGTTCCGTAAGCTAGGTCGCCTGCGTCACCTAACCCCGGTACAATATAGCTTTTATCATTGAGCATATCGTCAATATCACCACACCAAATGGGGGTATCCATACCAAGTGCTGCTTGTACAGTTTCAATTCCCTTTTTGCTAGCGATGGCCACTGCAATATGAATTTCCTTTGGCTTTTGTGTTTTTGTAATTGCTTGTATAGTTTCAACCAATGAGGCGCCAGTGGCTAACATGGGGTCGGCAATAATTAAAATTCGATTATTTAAATCAGGACAACTTAAGTATTCAACACTTATTTCAAAACTGCCATCTGGATGATGTTTTCGATAGGCCGAGATAAATGCATTATCTGCTTTATCAAAATAGTTTAACATACCTTGATGCATGGGTAATCCTGCTCTTAATACAGTGGCTATCACAGGCTGTTCCATTAAAACTTTTGAGGCGTGGGTACCTAATGGCGTTGTTATGTTCACCACTTGATGCGCCATGTGTTTGCTCATTTCATATGCAATTACTTCACCAATGCGTTCAATATTTCGTCTAAAGCGCATCCTGTCTTTTTGAATTTGCACATCCCTTAATTCTGCAATCCAATTACTTAATAAACTATGTTTTTCACTCAAATGATGGACCATGGCAAGTAATTTTTTTCAAATCTATGGTTCTTAAGGACAATTTTAAAATAATTTAAACTGATCTCCATCAAATAAGCCTTTATCACTTAATTTAAGATGAGGAATGACCAACAATGCCATAAAGCTTAGGGTCATGAATGGGGATGCTAATGGACTGCCTAAACCCTTTGACATCGCATCAATGATGGTGTATTGCTCAGCTACTTCATATGGGTCAGCGGTACTCATTAAGCCTGCAACAGGGAGGGCTAGAATTTTTGTCTCGGTTTTATTGACACAGCTTACCCCTCCTTTTTCTTGAATGACACTATTAATTGCAGTCATTATACTTTCATCGTCAACGCCAACAGCAATAATGTTATGACTATCGTGCGCTACAGTTGACGCTATGGCGCCGTGGGTAAATCCGAAATTTTTTATAAATGCAATGCTAGGGGCTGCAGTTTTATATCGGTTGTAAACGACCAATTTTAAAACATCGTTTGTGGTGTTTGCAATCAAACAATTTTCTTTTTCAGTAGGGGACATCCAAATACAGTTGGTGATGAGTTGTCCGTCAATAGCTTCAATTACTGGAATGAGTCCATTTTGATTTGGATAATCCTTGGTATCAATTTTCAATTGTACTGCTGAAATAAACGGGGCATCGAATTGGTTGATGCTGTTTTCTGGTATAGCTGTAATATATGATTTCCCTTTTTCAGCGACCATCAAACCATTAATAAAAGTGCTGACTACTTCAAAGGAAATTAAATCATTCACCATAATAAAGTTAGCAGGATCACCTACTTGCATTTTACCGGTGGGTAATTTATAATGTTCCACTGGATTAATACAGGCAGCTTGTAGTACCTTAAACTTATCGATCCCTTTGGCAATAGCCCTTGCACAAAGTTGATTGATATGTCCTTCAAGTAAACTATCAGGGTGCTTATCATCACTGCATAGCATTATATTATTGGTATGGGAATCCAATAGTGGATACAATGCCTCGAAATTTTTTGCTGCACTTCCTTCTCTAATTAATATTTTCATACCGAACCCTAATTTATCTAGGGCCTCATCTATCGTAAAGCATTCGTGATCGGTACTGATACCCGCTGCGATATATTTTTTTGCTTCTTCGCCTCTTAACCCTGGCGCATGTCCATCTACAGGCTTCCCAGCTTGATGCGCAGCACTAATTTTTTTCATCACTTCATCATCTTGATACAAAACACCGGGAAAGTTCATCATCTCACTCAAATAATAAATATCATCTGAAGCTAATAATTCAGTTATTTGATCGCTATCAATCATCGCGCCTGCTGTTTCAAAATTTGTTGCAGGTACACAGCTTGGCGCGCCAAAGAAAAAATGAAAAGGAACTTTTTTTCCATTGTCAATCATATAATGAACACCATCCACCCCGCAAACATTGGCAATTTCATGTGGGTCACTGATGGTGCCAATGGTACCATGTAAAACAGCCAACCTAGCAAAGGAGCTTGGGATAAGCATACTGCTTTCAATGTGCACGTGGCTGTCAATAAATCCCGGCAGTAAATATTGTAAGGGGGCATTTTCGCAAGGGCTGATTGAAACAATGGTGCCATTTTCCACCTGAATAGTTGCAGGATAAATTTGCTTGCCTACAATGTCAACATATTGACCAGAAACGGAAAATGAATTATCCATAAGTATAATTAATTATCACAAATTAAGCCAATAACTGAATTTAAAGATAAGTGCCCTATTTTTATTTTTAAATAAAGGGTCTGTGTAGTAATTGTCTGTATACACTAAGTAAAAATCGCTCATCGGCTTATACCTGTATTGTAAACGACTATTGATGTTAAAATTATTCCTTTGGGTATTGTATTGTATGAAAGTGGTCCAAAATAATTTTGTGCTAAAATTGTATTCAATACGAGGAGAAATTAAAAACAAGTTATTGCTTCCATAGGGTTTTGGCAATTCAATTTTATTAAATTCGCCACGTATACTTACATTTAACTTAGGGCGTTTTTGCACAGTTATTCCTGCACTATAGGTTTGTACAGTTCCATTATAAAATTGTCCAAATGACAATTCCGTAAACCATTTGAATAGTTTACGCATATCTGACATATAGGAAAAATTGAAAGCTGAAAAATTATACTGGGTAGCTGGTAAGGGAGTTTCGTTAGTGAATGAGATAGGGTATAACAAACGAATTTCATCATTTGTTAATTTCATTTTAAAAAAAGATGCGTTTTTAAAATCAATTTCAAAGCCGAGACTTAAGTTATTTTCGTTTAAGCTATTGTCTGGATTAACGACGCCATAATTTTGTAATTGAAGTTCAATTTTTCCAATTTTACCTAAGGAAGGTAAAATTTTGTAACTAAATTCTGAAAAAAGGTGTTTAAATCCTACACGAATAGTAGTATCATTAATAGCGTCATAATTATTGATACGTTGAACATATCCCATGTCGGTATAATAGTTTTTATCTACATTACTAATATCCATAACTATACTAATATTACGTGTGTCATAGCTAGCACCTACATTGTAATAAGCATTTAGGTTGGTAATACCAGGTTTTATAGAATTATGGTAGGCACTCCATGATGTAAAACTTCCAGATGGGTTGGAATAAGAGAATGACAATCCACCGTTTCGTCCATAACGATCTAATGGGTTTAATTTTTGTTCTGCAGATGAAATATAATTCTCCCTGTTTAAAAAATAACCTTTAATGAAGGATCTTTTTAAAATACTTTTTTGTAGTGTAAAAGCAGAAAAATTTTCTGGAGAATAATTTCCTTGCCTACCTGTTTGCATATTCATAGCACCGATTCTTGTTCCTGGTGCTAAATTTCCTGAAAGCCTTGCACCGAATAATATGGGAATTTTATTACCGTCCTTATCTAGTCCAATACTTCTCGAATAAAATGGACGCAGTGGGGGGATGCCAATGTCGGAAAGTAAATCCGAATTTTCCATGAAAAAATTACGCCTCTCCGGTAAAAAAATATTGAACCTAGTTAAGTTAGTTACTTGTTTGTCCACTTCCACTTGCGAAAAATCGGGATTGATGGTGAGGTCTAAATTAAGGGATGAATTTACTGCTACTTTAGCGTCAAAACCTCCATTTGCACTTGCTCTTAGGGGGTTTGAATTTTCAACATCATGATTCCCTTGCCCAGTGGCATAGGGTTGCAAATTAATGTTACTGTTTGTGGTTGGGATTTCACCCTCCCAATTTAAAATACCTGTATATCCAATATCATAGGATCGAAAATTCACGGGTACTTTTGTCCATGCAGAGTATTCGTTATTTTTTGCATCTACTCGTAAAAAGTTAATACCCCATTTTTTTTGTTGGGGATTGTAACGAATAGATTTAAAAGGAATCATGATTTCGGCAATCCAATAACTACCATAATTTTTAGTAGCTGAAAACCATTTTGTATCCCAGCTCCAAGCGGGTTTTTCTCCCATATCGCCAGTTAGTTGATCTTCGGATTGAACATTTAAAGCGCTTACTACAAAATAGAAACCATTTGATTTCAAATTTAATGGGTCTAATATAATTCCAATACCATCATTTCCATCATGCCCGATGTCTCTTTTTAAGCTTTGCGTAATAAATGCGCCGCTATCATAAACTTTAAATGCAAAATATAAGTTTTTGTCATCATAGGTATAGCGTACTTCTGTTTGACTTTTAGCTTCACCGATATCATTGGGGTATTTTTTCTTAAAATTATTGGCTACTTGTGTATTTGTCCATACGGCTTCGTCAAGAATACCGTCAATCTTTATGGGTACTTGACTTGCCTTTATACTTGTTTGAAATTGCAGCTGGTACTCAGTCACTTTTTGGGCGACTGTAATATTCAAGTTGAGTAAAACAAAGAGTATAAAAAAAAGATGTTTGCCCATGTTTATATATAGGATGTAAATATGGTGTTTAATTAGTATAAAATAGTTGGAATTAGGTATAAAGGCACTAATCCGTTATAAGTGGTTAGGAAGGGTCTAAAATATCGGGACGGCGTTGTTGGGTTCGTTCAAGTGCTTGTTCCTGTCTCCAAGCTTCAATTTTTTTAGGATCACCCGATAATAAAATAGGAGGTACTTGTAAACCTCTAAAATCAACGGGTCTTGAAAATACAGGGGGCGCCAATAAGTTATCTTGAAAGGAATCAGTCAATGCGGAGGTTTCATCATTTAATACCCCAGGTATAATACGACCTATTGCATCTACCAAAACGGCAGCGGCTAATTCACCACCACTTAATACATAATCACCAATGGAAATTTCGCGGGTCACATACAAATCACGAATGCGTTGGTCAATCCCTTTATAATGACCGCAGATAATCAATATTCTATTTTTAAGTGAAAGCGTATTTGCATCTTTTTGCTCCAGTTTTTTACCATCGGGGGTCATAAAAATGATTTCGTCAAATTTACCTTCTACTTGTAATTCGTCAATAGCATTGGCCAAAGGTTCGCACATCATCACCATACCCGCGCCACCGCCATATTGGTAATCATCCACCTGCCCATGTTTATTGATTGCCCATTTTCTTAGTGTATGTAACTTAATAGTAAGCAATCCTTTTTCCTGTGCACGCTTCATCATGCTATGCTCAAATGGGCTAGTTAATAATTCTGGTAAAACGGTTAAAATTTCGATGGTCATAATGTAAAGATAAAAGAAACAAAATAGACGCCTATTTTTTTCTATTAATGGTGCGTTCTCAAAGCTTTATTATCCTAAAAGATCGCCTAAATCACGTCGGTCTTTTTTGGTAGGGCGACCTATTTTACTCAATCGCTTGCCGGTATGAAAGCTAGATGCCACTTGATTAACACGTTCCAATTCCTCAATGGGCGTGAGGTCATTGTAATATTTAATCGCTTCCAAGTAGGCCATGCGCGTTTCAAGTAATTGGGTTACTTTAATGACCCAGTTTTTATGCTCGGTTCTGGCTTCATATTCATCGCCTACTACCACAGCGCGTGACGCCTTAACTGGTTCTCCTTTAATTTTAACACGCCCTTTATCAATGGCTTCTGTTGCCTGACTTCGAGTTTTAAAAATACGGATACACCACAAGTATTTGTCTAATCTAACTTTTTGCTTTTCTGTTTTTTTTGTGGTTTCTTGCCCCCGCATGTTTTAGGATTTTTTTTCTGCAAAAAACTGATGAAAGTAAGGAATGGTTTCGATGCCTTTGTAAAAATTGACAATATCATATTTTTCATTTGGGCTATGCAAGTTGTCGCTGTCTAAACCAAAACCCATAAATACAATCTTAACATTTAATTCCTTTTCAAACAATGCACAAATAGGAATACTACCACCACCACGCACTGG
>CAXNDZ010000124.1:0-6014 GCA_964201225.1 Chitinophagales bacterium
AGTCGTATGTCCGTACCCGTTAACCCAAATCCAAAAGCTGCTTTTAAAAGCATCTTTAATTATCAATGGATTGTCATGAACATTACCTTGTTTTTGTTCCTGGCATTTTTAGCAATCCTCTACATTGCGAACGGGCATTTAGCCGACAAGACCATTCGTCAAATCAATACCACACAAAAGGAGTTAAAGGAATTACAGTTTGAATATAAAACAGTTAAGGCCGAGTTGATGCGCCGTAGTCGTGCTGTTGAAATTGAGAATGAAGTGGCCCCTTTCGGTTTAGTGGTTGCGAAGGAAATGCCTATCCGTTTGGTTTTAGAAAAAAGAATTTCATCTGCCAATAATAATTTAAAAGAAGATTCAAAATAATGGATGTAAAACGCGACATATTATGGCGAGTATATTTAAGCTATATCTTAATTGTTATAGTTTGTATCACTATTTTAGGTAGGGCATTTTATATTCAACAAGTGGAAGGCAAGTATTGGAGAAGCCTAAGTGACAGTTTGCACCAAAGAATTGTGGAGCTTCCAGCAGCTAGAGGAACTATTTATAGCGAGGATGGTCAAATGTTAAGTACCAATATGCCTAGGTTTGATATTTACATTGACTTTAGGGTTCAGCCATTACACGAAAAGAGCGGAAAAATATTTAGAGAAAATATTGATTCTTTGTCTATTTCATTGTCTACTTTATTTAAGGATAAATCTGCGGAAGGCTATAAAAATGAATTGACAAAAGCATTTGAAGCAAGCGAAGGAAATTATGAGTTGAGAAAAAAAATTGACTATCGCGAATACCTAACATTGATAAAGTTTCCAATGTTCCGATTGGGTCGTTACAAGAGTGGATTGATAGCACAAGAAAAAAACTTTAGATTAAACCCTTATGAAAATATTGGTTATCGTACCATTGGTTTAGCGAGAGATGAAAATAAAGTAGGACTTGAAAAATCATACGATACCGTATTAAATGGACGCAATGGTCGTCAGTTGGTTAGAGCAATCGCAGGTGGGGTTACCGTCCCTGTGGAGGAAGGTCAATTTGAAATTGAACCAGAAACAGGAAAAGATATTGTCAGTACCATTGATGTTTTTATTCAGGAAGTGACTGAGAATGCGTTAATGAAAATGATGATCAAAAATGAAGCGCAAACAGGGGTTGCAATGGTGATGGAAGTGAAAACAGGTAAAATTAAAGCCATTGCTAACTTAGGAAAAATAAGTGAGGGTGTATATAGAGAGGATTTGAATTATGCAATGACACCTACTGAGCCCGGATCTACTTTTAAATTAGTTACTTTATTATCAGCTTTAGAGGATGGTAAGGTTACTTTGAATTCACGTGTTAATTTAGAAGGGGGTACTTGGCAAGTAGCAGGACAAACGGTGTATGATTCTGAAAAGCATGGAAAATTTGATGCTTCAGTACTAGAAGCATTTGAAGAAAGTTCAAATGTAGGTATGGCAAAAATTGCCATGGCTAGTTATAACACTAATGTGGATGTATATTTTAAGCATTTAACAAAATTGCGTTTGGATTCCACTTCTGGTATTGATTTAGTGGGGGAGAAGCAACCAAGAATTGTAAAACCAGGTAATAAAATTTGGGGTCCAACCACTTTGCCATGGATGGCATTTGGTTATAATATTGAAATTGCGCCAATTCAAACTTTGAATTTGTATAATGCTATAGCAAATAATGGAGTGATGATGAAGCCTTATTTAGTCAATGCAATACAAGAAGAGGGGCGTATTTTAAAATCATTTTCACCAAAGGTATATAATGCACAATTGTGCAAGCCAAGCACCATTAGAGATTTACGTATTGCCTTAGAAGGAGTTTGTATCAATGGTACTGGAAAAAAATTATTTGCGAATAGCTTATATAAAGTAGCTGGTAAAACAGGTACGGCTAAAGTAGCCAATGGAAATAAGGGTTATGGCGAAGGTATTTTTCAATCTTCGTTTGCAGGGTATTTTCCTGCAGATAATCCACAATATACTATTGTAGTGATTATAAAAAATAAGGCACATGCTGCTAATTATTATGGTGCTTCAGTTGCAGGTCCGGTTTGGAAAGAAATTTCAGATCGATTGTATTCAACCTACATTCAAAATAAATTAAATACACTTCCTGCAATTAATGTAAAAGATAGTTCGCTGTTTAATTATTCAATTTCTAAAATATCCTTACAAAAAATTGCGACCACCTTAGCGATTCCTTATAAGGATTCCACGAATGCTTCTACTGATTGGGTGAAAGTAAACGGTATCGGTGCAAATGTGATTGGTAAGCAACAAATAGTTTCAGACACTACCATGCCAGATATCAGCGGGTTAAAATTACAGGATGCATTATGGTTGTGTGAAAAAAGAGGCTTATTAGTAAGCTGTATTGGAAAAGGTAAAGTAGTGAAACAAAGTATTGCACAAGGCGCTTATATTTCAAAAGGACAACAAATTCAAATAGAGTTAAATTAATGAAAGAATTACAATCTATATTATTTGGAGTTGCACTTCGTGAAGTGGTTGGATCAACCAAGCAACTGGTGAATGATATTCAGATTGATTCAAGAAAGGTGACGCCTTCATCAGTATTTGTGGCTATTAGCGGTGCGCAAATGGATGGGCATCATTTTATTGAAACTGCCATTGAAAAAGGAGCTATAGTTATTGTTTGCGAAAAATTGCCTGAATTAACGCTTGCAGGTGTTACCTACCTAGTGGTTGAAAGTACAAGTGTCGCGGTTGCCATCATGGCACATCAGTTTTATAACGAAGCATCTAATAAAATAAAATTAGTCGGTATTACGGGTACCAATGGAAAAACAACCGTAGCCACTTTATTATTTAAATTATTTAAGGGTTTGGGATATACCTGTGGTTTAATAAGCACTGTTGAAAATCACATTGCAGATACGATTGTGCCTGCGACGCATACCACACCTGATGCAATTCAATTAAATGCATTATTGGATAAAATGGTGCAAGCAGGTTGCACGCATGTGTTTATGGAAGCGAGTAGTCATGCTATTCATCAGCATCGCATTACGGGATTGAATTTTACCGGCGGGGTATTTACCAATATTACACATGATCATTTAGATTATCATAAAACTTTCGAGGCGTATTTAGATGCTAAAAAAGCATTCTTTGATCAATTGTCAAATACAGCATTTGCGATCACCAATTTGGATGATAAAAATGGTGCTCAAATGTTAGCAGATACAAAGGCGAATAAGTTGACTTATGCATTACATGCGCCAGCAACGTATAAAGGAAAAATATTAGAAAATCAATTGCATGGCTTGGTGTTATTGGTAAATGAAATTGAAGTGCATTGCATATTGATTGGCATTTTTAATGCCTATAACTTTTTAGCAGTGTATGGTGCTGCTATTCAATTAGGTGAAAAGTCGGAGCAAGTATTAACGATACTAAGTGCATTAACGGGTGCGGAAGGCAGGTTTGATTATATCATCGGACTTGACCAACGTATTGGAATTGTTGATTATGCGCATACACCAGATGCATTAGAAAATGTATTAACGACTATAGCGAAATTAAGAAAGGGTGGAGAAGATGTCATTACGGTGGTTGGATGTGGTGGAGATAGAGATAAAACCAAGCGTCCAATCATGGCACAAGTGGCGTGTGATTTAAGTACTAAAGTATTTTTCACAAGTGACAATCCTCGTTCCGAGGATCCAAATGAAATTATCAAGGATATGGAGCATGGTTTGAGTAGTGCAGCAAAAAGAAAGTATATCAATATCGTGGATCGTAAAGAAGCAATCAAAGCGGCGGTAAGTTTTTCAAAACCAGGGGATATTATTTTAATTGCCGGTAAAGGACATGAAAAGTACCAGGATATAAAAGGCGTGAAGCAACATTTCGATGATAAAGAAGTATTACAAAATTTATTTAACGATTTAGCCAAATAAACCTATTATGCTGTATCAATTATTTTCATGGTTAGACAAAACATTTAATATACCTGGATTAGGTGCATTTCAGTTTTTGACTTTTAGAATTGCAATGGCTATATTATTATCCCTATTCATTGCAATCGTTTATGGAAAAAAAATGATTCTTTTTTTACAAAAAAAACAAATTGGAGAAAGTGTACGCGAATTAGGTTTGCTAGGAGAGCAACATAAAAAAGGAACACCTACGATGGGCGGCATTATTATTTTACTAAGTATTTTAATCCCTACTTTGTTATTTGCGAATTTGGACAAAGTATACATTTGGTTAATGATTTTGTGTACTGTCTGGTTAGGCTTTATTGGTTTTTTAGATGATTATTTTAAAATTAAAGCAAGAAAAGAGTCTCAAAATAAAGGGGAGATTTATAAAAAGATGGATAAGGATGGGTTGGCGAGTGTTTCAAAAATTATTGGACAAATTGGGTTGGGTATTATCATTGGAGTGACATTATACTTTAGCAATGCGGTGACTGTTGAAAGAGAAATTGTTTCAACCAATGTTACTGAAAGTTTGGCAAAAGGTGAGAAGGTAGCAAAAGGTGCTGATATTGTTATTAGAAAAATTAATGGAGAGGAAAGAAGGTTTGTAAAAGTTAAAACACCCATCACCACTATTCCATTTGTAAAAAATCATGAATTTAATTATAGCAGATTGGTCAGCTGGATAGGGCCAGGTGCTGAAAAATATACATGGATCATTTATATTTTAATTGTCACATTTATTATCACTGCTGTTTCCAATGGAGCCAACCTAACCGATGGGCTTGATGGATTAGCTGCTGGGGTAAGTGCGATTATAGGTGCTGCATTAGGTGTATTTATATATGTAAGTGGTAACTATGTTTTTGCTGACTATTTAAACGTAATGTACATACCGAATTTAGGGGAGTTGTCCATATTTGTAGGTGCATTTGTTGGTGCTTGTATTGGATTTTTATGGTACAATGCTTATCCAGCGCAGGTGTTCATGGGAGATACCGGAAGTTTGGCATTAGGCGGCATTATTGCTTCATTGGCCATAATCGTTAGAAAAGAATTATTGATCCCTATTTTTTGTGGTGTGTTTTTAATTGAAAACTTAAGTGTGATTATTCAAGTAAGTTATTTCAAATACACGAAGAAGAAATTTGGGGAGGGTCGAAGGGTATTTTTAATGAGCCCACTGCATCATCATTATCAGAAGAAGGGCTTTCATGAAAGCAAAATTGCAGTTCGTTTTTGGATTATCACCATTTTATTAGTAGTTGCTTCCATCTTAACCTTAAAAACAAGATAATACATTGTCTAAAAGATTAGTCATATTAGGTGCAGGGGAAAGCGGAATAGGTACTGCTTTATTAGCCAAACAAAAAGGCTATGAAGTATTTGTATCTGATGGAAGCACCATTAAAGCTAATTTTCAAAAAGAGTTAGAGGACAATGGTATTGCTTTTGAGTCTGGCAAACATAGTGTTGATCAAATTTTAAATGCAGACGAGGTGATGAAAAGTCCAGGCATCCCTGAAAAGAATGAAATGGTGAAGGCGATCAGAGCCAAAGGCATCCCAGTGATCAGTGAAATTGAATTTGGGTATCGATACAAGGGCTTTAGTAAAATTGCAGCCATCACTGGTAGCAATGGAAAGAGCACTGCCACTTCTTTATTATATCATATTTGCCAATTGGTGAATGATGATGTAGCAATGGTAGGTAATATTGGATTTTCATTTGCAAGACAAATTGCAATTGCACCTAAGTCATTATACATTATTGAAGTAAGCTCATTTCAATTAGACGATATCATACATTTTAAACCCGATATCGCTATTTTATTGAATATCACAGAAGATCATTTAGACAGGTACGATTACAAATTTGAAAATTATATTAAAAGTAAGTTTCGAATTATTGAAAATCAAACTGCTCAGGATTATTTTATTTACTGCATTGACGATGAAGTCATTGTTAAACATTTAGCACTACTAACTACTAATACTAACCCATTACCATTTTCTATGAAACAAGAAGTAAAAAAAGGAGGCTA
>CAXNDZ010000125.1:0-5905 GCA_964201225.1 Chitinophagales bacterium
ACGATTAATTGACTATACCAATCAGGGCTCGGTGTAATAAATGCTGCAACAATTAAAATGATGACTGCTGCGTATTTACGTGTTGTCGATAAAAATTTAGGGGTGATAATACCAATCTTAGTCAATAGAAAAACGATGACGGGTAATTCAAATGCAATACCACATCCCAATATTAAGTTGGTTAAATTATCGAGGTAGTCGGCAAAAGTTGGTATGGTAGTGATAACGCCTTTAGTTCCTAATTGAAAGCTGGCTAAAAAATTAAAAGTGAATGGCCCTACTACGAAAAAGCCAAATGCGGCACCCAAAAAGAAAAAGAAGGATACCCAGAAAATCATGAACCTTGTATTTTTTAATTCCTTTTCCTTTAATGCTGGTTTTATAAAAGCCCAAATTTGATAAAATACAAATGGAAATGCAAGGATGATACCACCCACAAAGGCCATGCTAATACTACTTAAAAATTGTCCTCCAAAAGTGGTGCTTTGCATGGAAACTTTTACCGGAGGCATACAAAGGGAATCCCCTAAATGCAAAAAATGACTCAATTGGCAAAATACGCGGTAAGTAATAAAATCGGGATTAATAGGTCCTGTAATGACATTATCCATGATCCAATCACGGTATAAAAACAGTATCAAAGAGGCAATCAATACGGCAGATAAAGAGCGAACAATCGTACCTCTTAAAACTTCCAGATGATCAATAAAAGTCATCTCTGAATTATCGCTGTTGCTAAAACGGTCAAATAGTGCCATACGTCAATTACAATGAGGGCTAAAGTTAAGGTTTAATAGGGAAAATGGAAGGCCAAAAGCTTAAAAATAATACTAGTGTATTTTAATTTTTACCTTTTCTATTCGGGTATCGCTTACAGCCAATATTTCGGCATCAAAATGGCTTAAATGAATCACCTGGCGTAGCTTTGGAATGGCTTCGTTTTTATGAATCAAATAACCACTCAGGGTTTCAGCACTGTCTGCCGAGAAATCTATGCCATATTTTTCATATAAGTAGTCTAGCTCCAGACGGCCGCTAAAAACATATTCGGTATCCGATAACTTTTTCTCTAGAAATTCTTGCTCATCATATTCATCATCAATTTCCCCAAAAATTTCTTCTAAAACATCCTCCATGGTAACAATCCCCGCAGTGCCACCAAATTCATCTACGACCCAGGCAATGCTTTTACGCTTTTTTGAGAATAGGTTGATTAAATCTGCTGCGTTCATGCTTTCCGGAACCAATGGTATGGTGTGCAGAATGCTTGCAATGGAGGCAGGCTTTTTAAATAAGTCTAACTGATGCACATAGCCAACAATCGTATCTAAGGTATCATCGTATACAATTAACTTACTCAATTTTGTTTCCATAAAAATTTCAGTAAGCGATTCGATAGTGGTTTGTAAATCAACGCCAACGATTTCTGTTCTTGGTACCAAACATTCTCTAATTTTTATATCTGGCAGACTTAGTGCATTTTCAAACAAATCGGTATTTAATTCCTGTTGTTCTTTTTGGTCCTTGGATTGTTGTACAAAGTGCGCTAAATCAACTTTAGTGAAGGCTTCTTTTTTATTGACCAATCTTACTTGAAACAAATTACGCAAAACCCACTGCGCTAAGTTGACGAGTAGTAGGGTAAGGGGCCTGAATAAAATATGAAAAAAGTTAGCTAGTGGAGCAAATGTATTGATCATAGAGGCTGCCCTTGCTTTAAATATAGCCTTTGGGCCCAATTCGCCAATTAGTAAAATCACAAGGGTGGATAGTATAGTGTTTCCTAATAAAATAGAATAGTTGCCTGGGTTAAAATGATCCCAAATAATTAAATCAAGTAGTTCTTCAAACATAATTCCAAATACAACCAATGAAATATTTAAGCCGACTAAGCAGGTGCCAATAAATTGTGTAGGTTCGGCTAAAAATTTAGCAATAATTTTTCCTGATCGACCGCCTTGTTTTTTCTTAAGTTCTAAGCTTAAACGATTCGCGCTTACAAATCCAATTTCATATCCTGAAAAGAATCCAATGAGTGCAAGCGAAGCGATAATAGCGAATAACATAATCAATTAGTTTATTAGTACTCCGGTAATTTTGGTTTGGTTTCCACAATACCTTCGATTTGTTCCATAATTTCGGGCGTTAATAAAGCTGCAGTATCAAGCGCAGTTAAATTATCTAAAAGTTGCGCTTTACTTGTTGCCCCTAAAATAGCACTAGTAACATTGGGGTTTTTGATACACCATGCAATGCTTAAAGATGCAGTGCTTACTTTAAGCGCTTTGGCTATCGCGCCCAATTGCTGTACTTTATTTATTTTTTCTTGCATTAACCAACGATCTCTTAACCACTCAAAACCTTCTATTTGAAATCTTGATCCTTCGGGTATGCCATCGTTGTATTTACCTGTTAGCAATCCTGCTGCTAATGGGCTCCATATGGTGGTACCTAATCCTACATTTTTATAAATTTCAAGATACTCGGCATCCACTTTGCTTCGCTCAAATAAATTATACTGTGGTTGTTCCATTGCTGGTCCAATTAAGCGATAAGCTTCTGCAATTCGGTGCGCTTCCATAATTTCAACACCACTCCATTCACTGGTACCCCAATATAAAATTTTACCTTGCTGTATTAAAGTGTTCATCGTTTGAACGACTTCGGCAATGGGCATTTTTTTATCTGGACGATGACAAAAATATAAATCCAAATAATCGGTTTGTAATCTTTGTAAAGCTTCGTGACATGCCTCGGTTAAATGCTTCCTACTTAATCCAGTTTGATTGGGTTTATTTTGCTTACCTCTCCATCCAAAATAGGCTTTGGAAGAAAGTACAATGGAAGTACGATCCCAGTTTTTTTTACTTAAAACACGCCCCATCATTTTTTCACTTTCTCCAGCAGCATACACTTCGGCATTATCAAAAAAATTGACACCTTGTTCGTATGCAATACCCATGAGCTCGTCGGCTACTTTGTCGTCAATTTGTTTGTGAAAGGTGACCCAGCTTCCAAAGCTGAGGGTACTTAATTGTAACCCGGTTTTACCCATGTATCTGTATTCCATCTTTTATTTATTTAGGGTTTATTCCGCTGCTATCACTAATGATGGCAAAGCTGTTGGATTGCGGCTTGAATATGTGAATATCGGTTAAATTTTGGTTGGCTTCAAATCCCTTACCATAAATTTTTGCAATAGGGTTATGTTGTTTAACAATGACATCCTTGTCGGTATGGAAGGTGTTGGTATTTTGGTCCCATATCATTTCTTCAGACCATAAAGTGTCGCCTAAAATATTATATACCACCACATGGTCACGTAAAAAAACTTTATTTTCCGTTTCAATATAATTAGCATAATTCGCAGTTAACTTGCTTTCCACTACCAAGCTGTCTTTGTAAAAATCAACTTTTAGGGAAGATGGGAATTCAATCATTTTACCACTATCCACTAAGTATTTATTCATCAGTGGCGCCATTAATTTGGCGGTAACTTTTCCATCATTGCTAATGTAAATCGCAACATCCTTACCTACATCAATGCCACCTGCTTTTGAACCCAAAGCTTTTACTTCATTTACATTGTTTTCGCAAGCGGTAAAAAAAATGCAGCTACTTACACAAGTAACTGCTATTTTAAAATAGATATGTGATGTAAGATTAATCATATTTACGTTTGTTAAACCAAACATCACTTAAGCTATATCCTAAAGTAAATTGAATAAAGCTTTCATTAAAATTGTTTACGCTGGTGCCTCTTTTTCCAAATTGCATTGCTAAGTTGATCAAAGTATATTGATAATCATAGGAGCGATATTTACGAACGGGCAATCCCATTCCCAAAGTAACGCCTGAAACTTTCAAACCGTTATTATCTATGTTGGCATAATCCTTACCATTAAAAAATCCCACACGATAAGTAACGGTTGACCAATAGCTTTCATATTTAGTAGGATTAGGGCAATATTGTCCACCAAGTCGCAACATCCATGAGTTAGATAGTCTATCATTTTGACCATAAAATGAATAATTGTCTTTCCATGCAGCACCACTGTATTCAAGTCCAATTACCCAATTATCATAAATGGCTCGTGGGCTAACTTCTTTTTTATGAAGTGCAATTCCAAAGCTATAAACGCCTGGTAGCTTGATTTTTCCACCCAAGTTGGATTGTAGTGAAACCGTATCAATAGGGGAATCAGAAGTGGATGTGTATATTCCGGTAGCCCTAAGGATATCCTGTTTCCCATTTAAATTTTGATTTAAATTATAGGTAGCACCATAACTAATACTGTATTCAGTTTTGTCACTAGGAATTTTACCTGCAACTGTTTTAATTGCAAACTCGCCTTGTATACCCGTATTTAAAAATAAGCCAGAATAAATGGTATTGGTACTGGACAAAGATTGGTAATAATAGGTTGAATCAGTATTGTATAAAAATGATTTTCTGGTCTCAATATTTTTACGACCAAAATTAACACCGGTGTTAAAACCAAAACTAATATTTTTCCATGTTTTACCTACCCCAAAAAATAGTTGATTTAAACCGCCATCCCCTTTATAATTATTAAGAATTGAATCACCTGTTGCTTTTAAATAACTAATCTCATTAATAGAATAATTGATTTGCGAAATGGGCCTTAAACCAAAAGCCATCCCTATTTTTTTAGCTTTATTTATGGGCACGCCAATGGCTAAATAATTAGGAGACATATAGTTTGACTTTTCCCTTCCAACAGGTGCTGTTCTTTTTAAAGTATAGCTATTGATATTAATGCCTATATCAAAAGTGGTTAAATAAATACTACCGTAGGACGCGGGGTTGTTAAAATTCACACTTTGACCATAGCTGCCATTCATACTGCTGGTATATGCGGTTGTAAAACCACCCATCCCTTGACTTGCTGCATTTTGGTTATTAAATACCTCATTTCCTAAACCATATCTGGAAAAGGGAGAATTAATTTGAGCCTGAGTGGGGGTTAAAAAACACACTAAACCTAGGATAGGGATTAACCTAATTATTTTTTTCGCAGATAGCATAAAGTCCTTTGTATATTAAATTTTGGTCGGCAAATATCCTCTTTTTTATGTGAGGTACAAAATAACTAATATCGCCGCCGGTTAATAGCACGTTAAAGTTCCCATATTTATCCGCATAAGCGGCTATTATTCCATCAATTTCGGCCGCTATACCTAATATTACCCCACTTAACAGGTTGGTTTTAGTGTCATAACCGACCAAAGGGAACTCGTTGGAGGCCTCAATTAAGGGTAAAAGGGCAGTTTGTTCGTGCATAGCTCTAAAACGCATCTGCATGCCTGGTGAAATGCTGCCCCCTAAAAATTCGTGGGCAATATTGACAAAATTATAGGTAATACAGGTGCCTAGAGAGATGATTAAGTTGTGTTGGTTGGGGTAAAGATCAACGGCGGCGGCGACAAGGGCAAGTCGATCTGCGCCAATGGTCTCTGGTTTCCCCACCGGTGTGGTGAAATTGATGAATGTAGCTGGCCCTAAAAGATGAAATTTCGAATGCGCTGTTAACTGTGCCTCAATGGCTTTGTCGTGATGGATGACAGAGGATAGGATGGTTTTTTCTGGTTTACATTCATCCAGAAGCGCTTGTATCGTTTCCGGATGGTCGTTTTCGAGTACGCGCGTTTCTTGTAGCTCCTTATTTTTAAAAATTGCAGCTTTTAATCGGGTATTGCCAAAATCAAAACAAATAGTAATAGACATAGACTTGCTTTACATTCAAAAATAAACCCTTTGTTTCAAAGTTTAGGTAAAACAATAGGCAAGTTGCAAAAGTTTTCGGTTATTTGATATACAAAATAAATGGAAATGAAAATTTCGGGATTTAGTTATGTAAGAAATGGGTTTGATTACGGAGTC
>CAXNDZ010000126.1:0-5825 GCA_964201225.1 Chitinophagales bacterium
TTTTAAAAATTAAATATTACGATTTTTGCTAAAAGAAAATTAAGAAATAAACCTCCTGTAAAATTGCAGGAACTTCAACCCTTTAATTTCCTAATGGTTATTAACTCAATCATTGCATTATAGCTGCATCTTTCGTCGAAAAGGGGAGCTAAATTGGATAAAACATTTGTATTTTCTAACAACACCCCTGCGTGAGGAAAACACCCCCTGAAATCGGTCCCAATCGGTCGTTTTCGGTTTTGTCAAAACATAACTCATTACAAATCAACGCATTCATTTTCTCAAAAAATCTTCATAACCCTGAGGTCCCGGGTTCAAATCCCGGTCTCGCTACATGAAAATCAAGGACTTACGTTAAATCGTGGGTCCTTTTTTGTTTCTGCGTGAGGTTTGCGTGAGGTTTTGCGTGAGGTTTTTGTCATTTCTTACCAAAAACACGAACATTTAATGCTGATATTTCAACAGCGGTTAACACCTTTGGATCAAGGTAATATTTCTCCAATACTTGAGTGGTAGAGTGGGAGCTAACCAGTCCTGTGTCGTCACCTAGTACTTGATGATGCCATGTCAAATAGGTTTTACGTAGGTTGCTTTGAATAAAAAAAGGGCACCAACTATTAGTAGTCGATGCCCTTTTAAGTAATTATAAATTAAACCTAATTGGAATATCCAGGGTTTTGTTGAATTATTGAATTTGCTAAAATTTCAGAATTTGGAATAGGTAATATAAATCTAAAATTACCAGCAGACAAAGTTGCAGATGCAGTTGTGCGTGCATCACTAGGTAAACGATTTATAGCTATATTTCTTCTTTTAGCGTCCCAAAAACGATGACCCTCAAATGGTAATTCTTTGAAGCGCTCTGTCATAATTGCATTTATTAATAAATCTTTGGTTAAGAAAGAAGCATTAACATATCCAGTAATACGCGCCTTTCTTAAATCATTTAAATCGGAAGTTGCGCCAACTACATCATTAGTTTCTGCTTTAGATTCAGCACGAATTAAATACATTTCACCAGTTCTGAAAACTTTTGCATCCGCTACATTCTCTGTGGGTGTACCGTAGCCTG
Source organism: Chitinophagales bacterium (assembly GCA_964201225.1). Taxonomy (GTDB): domain Bacteria; phylum Bacteroidota; class Bacteroidia; order Chitinophagales; family Chitinophagaceae; genus Sediminibacterium. The sequence goes on from CAXNDZ010000126.1 coordinate 1,073, forward strand.
CACCTGCATATTTCGCTATAATTTTAGAAGGGCGTGGATTTTTTAACAATGGCTCATTTTTAAAATAAGCATTAAATCGAACGTCTTGAATTTGATCGTAAGAATCCCATAATTTATCTGAAGGCAGCCAAGTAATGGTACCAATATTTGTGGCGTTTGCGGATGTACCTCTAAATAAAGATCCAATTTTTGTTCCTGTTGCAGATGTTCTACTTAATTTAAAAGCAACTTCGGTGTTGGATGAATCCTTCCAAATTTTATTAAATGTTGCGGAAGTAGCCAAAGGTAACGCATTGATATATTCAGTACTAAATGTGATTGCATTTGCATAATCTTTAGTATACAAAGCAACTCTAGCTTGTAAACCTGCTATGGCATTTTTATTGGCTCTATAAATATCAGTAGTAACCTGTGGAACTAATGTCTTTGCTGTCGCTAAATCAGCATTTAATTTAGCAAAATATGGTGTTACTGCAATTCTAGCTTTAGGTGTTAAAGAGGGTGTTTCCATATAAGCAAGTGCTAATTCAGTACCTACCGATGTATTACTATAATAACGATACAATTCAAAGTGAGCAAAGGCTCTTAAAAATAATGCCTCGCCTTTTAGTTTTGATTTCAATGCCTCATCTGTTGCATTTACTACCTTTGCCTTAGGAAGTGCTTCCAGTACTCTGTTGACCCTATCAATAATTAGATATTGAACAGGGAATGCAGTAAAGTTGTCACGCAAACCGATATCGGTTGATCCATATTGCCATTCGTGAGTGGTTGCAGCATTATAAAATTCACCAACTTTTACTTCATCAGAAAGTGTACTATTCAATAAAATTCCCATTTCAATATTCATTGCAGAATAGCCACCAATGACTCCTTGTTCATTATTATTTACAGTTAATAAAGCAATATCTCCCCCAATGAAATCGGTTTCTTTTACATCAATCACTTTGCTACATGATGTAACAAAAAGAGATAAGATTAAAACAGAGCCAATAAATAGATTAATATTTTTCATTTTTATTTATTTTATTCGTTTAAAAATTAATTTCTATACCCAATGTATAAATCGATGGATTAGGGTATTCATTTAAACTAATGTTGTTATTGTCTTCAGGATCTAAGCCTCTCCAAGGGCTCCAAATTTTTAAATTTTGTCCTTGTAAAAATACTCTACCGCCAGAAAAGATGGGGTTACTATTAGCGCCCTTGATTTCTGGTAGCAGATAAGAAATTAATAAGTTTCTGAAACGAACAAACTTAGCATCTTCTAAATCGGAAGAGGTGAAACCTCTATCAAATTTTGATGCCTGAAATGGTTTCATATCACCAGGTTGTTGCCATTGACCATCTATCAACTCTCTGGAAGCTCTAACAGAAGCGTGGTATCCAGGCGTACCTCTTGTGATCCAGTTTCTAGTATTATTACTTCTCACAACATCAAATTGATAAGTAAATAAACCAGAAATCGAGAAAGATTTATAACGAATGTCGAAATCAAATCCTCCTTGGTGTACTGGTAAATAGTTACCAAATTTAGCAAATTGGCCTGCTTTAGCAATATCATTGGTTGTGGTACCATCTGGTGCTTCATATAAAGGTGAACCTGTAGCAGGATCTACACCAAGATAATTATAGGTGTAATGAGATCCGTAAGGTAAGCCTCTTCTGATTACAAAGGTTCCTAAGAAATATTCATTGACAACACCTAAATCTTCAATATTATTTTTATTCATTGAATGATTAAAACCTAATGTTAAACCAAAGTTTCTATTTTTAATCACATCCACTTTTGCAATCAACTCAAAACCTTTATTAGACATTTTACCCGCATTAATATTCAAGCTAGAAAAACCGGTAGTTCCACTTAATGGCTGGCTAACAAACATGTCTACTGTTAAATTTTTATATACATCAAGATTAAATCTTGCACGATTATTCCAAAATGCAAAGTCTAAGCCCAAGTTGGTTTTTTGAATATATTCAATTTTCAAATCAGGATTGCCAGGAGAGGAAGGACGAAGCCCCGTAATGGTAGATCCAGCATAAGTTACAGTAGAAAAAGCAGGAACCTGTGGCCCTTGATAGTTAGTAACACTTACTAATCCTGCACCATAACTACTAGTTGCAATTGAACCAATATTTGGAATAATTCCGTAAGAAGCCCTAAATTTCAACTCATCAAACATGGTTAATTTTTTAAGGAATTTTTCGTTTAACATATTCCAACTTGCACCTGCCGACCAAGTGGTAATTTCTCTATTTTCAACATTAACGATTCTAGATGTACCGTCGCGACGTACACTAGCATTTAAAGTGTAGCGATTATCATAGGTATATTTCAGGTTTGAAAAGTATGACCTTATACCAAAACCAGATTTAGCACTTGATCCATATTGAGGAGTAGTAGCTGCGCCATTTGTTGGAATTGTACCAGCACCTTGTCCTGTTTCAGATAACCTTGGATCTATATTATATAAAGTAAAACCAAGTCCTCTTTGATACCCACGTACTATTTCATAATAAAGCCCTCCTTCGATTTCGTTTTTCCCAATTTTTTCATTATAAACAGCACTAGATGTGTTTATAAAATCAGATCTTAAACCATAAGCTTCTTGGGTTATACCTGCATTAAATGTTTGAAGTTGTCCTACATATGAACTTGGGCTAACGTAACGATTATTATAATTGCTTCCAACATCCACCCCTAAACTATTTTTTAAAGTAACAGTTGGAAATAATTTGTAAGCAATTACCCCATTTGCATTTGCTTTTATTTGATCAATTCCACGACTAGAATTTTGAATACCTTCTAATAAATTAGCAACTTGTTTTAATGCCATATTAGTACTAGATCCAAAATTCAAAGAACCATCACTTTTGTAAGGATTTTCGTAAGTCTTTGCACGGAAAGTCATTTCAAAAGGATTTCTTGTTCCACTCCCTAACTCTCCTTCAGCAATTTTTGTTTTTGAATAACCAACAGTTGAACTTAATTGAAACGATAATTTATTGACTGTGTGATCTAAATTAAAACGGATAGTGTATCTTTTTAATGAAGAGCCTAGATCAATTCCTTCTTGATCAAAATAGGCGGTTGATAAATAGAATTTAGTTTTATCATTTCCTCCAAGTACTGATAGTTCATGAGATTTAGACACACCTTGACGATAAAATATATTAGCGTAATCAATGTCGATTCCTCCTATGCTATCTAACATAAATTGTTTTCTTGTTGCATCCATACCTGTAGGAAGTGCTGGATTTTTTGGAGAATAGGTCCAACCTGGTGTACCAGCTAGTTTTTCCCTTTCTTCATATGCCAACATCTCTTTGGTATTCATCCTGTTTAATCTAGAAAAATCAGGCGCCTGTGTATAACCGTATTGAGATTTGTATGTTACTTGTGTTTTGGCATTTTTACCTCTTTTTGAAGTAATAACAATTACCCCTGTTCCGCCTCTAGCTCCATACAAAGCAGCAGCACTTGCATCTTTTAAAACGGTAATGGACTCAAAATCATCAGGATTAATGGTTTGCATATCAAATGAAGGCATTGGAACTCCATCAAGGACAAATAAAGGTTGCGTACCTGCGCCCGAAATAGATTGAATACCCCTAATAGTGATAGTAGCACTTGCACCAGGACGACCAGAGCCAGAGTTCACCAACATACCTGGAACGCGACCTTGAAGCGCTTGGTCAAATGAACCCATCGGAACATCATTTACTGTTTTACCACTAATGGTTGTTGCAGCGCCAGCAAATTGCGTTTTACGCTCACGTGAATAACCTGTAATAACTACTTCTTCTAACAATTTAGTATCAAGAATAAGTGTCACATTAATTGTATTTCCTTTCCCAACAATTGCAGTAAAATTCTCATACCCAACATAACTAAAAACAATTGATTTGGCTTTGGTAGTTAATTTGAAATTACCATTTGCATCAGATATGGTTTTAACTGTTCCTGAATTAATTGTTACACCACCTAATCCTGTATTTGTTTTTTGATCCACTACCCTACCAGAAATCATTCTTGAATCCTGTGCAAAAAGTGAAGCAGTATAACAAATAAGAAGAGATGTTAAGACTACTAATTTTCTCATGTTTAATTTTTTTATAAAGATAATAATATGATAACATACATAGTATGCTAAGATTTGAATATGGAATAAAAATAAATATTTCGCCTTAAAATACGATTTTTGTTTGATAAATGAGTAAATTAAAGATTTTACTATTAACAAAACTACTAATAAAATCTATTCCGGTAATAAGGAAGCCAACTTCGTTTCTAATTCCGCATGTAATTTTTCACTATTACCTAAGATTCGCATGACAAATTTTCCATTCTGATCAATTAAAAATTTGGTTGGATAACCATTTATATCATAAGCTTTTACAGCATCAAAAACTTGCGGATCGTACAAAATATGCAGCCAGTTAATACCGTCTTCTTTCACAGCTTTTCTCCAAGCTTTATCTTGGTCAGTTATATTTTTACTATTAACTTCATTAGAGATCCCAATAATCTCAAACCCTTTATTCTTATACTTTTCATACAGTTTTTTAAGCGCTGGGTGACTGATTCTACATGGCACACACCAACTTCCCCAAAAATCAATCAAAATAACTTTTCCCTTTAAATTTTCAAGATTAACAAGTTGACCATCGATACCAACTTGAGAAAATGGAATAATGGGCTTGCCTATTGCTGTATTTTTATTGCTTTCAATTTTATTATAAAGTAGTA
>CAXNDZ010000127.1:0-5764 GCA_964201225.1 Chitinophagales bacterium
TATTGTAAATTTATAGGGCTTTGGTCTTACCACGGCGCAAGAAGGCTTCCAATAAAATTCCCCTCTTACTTGGGCTAAATCTTCGAGAATTAAATTGGAATTATTACCAAGTACGGTTCCCGCCTCACCCCATTTACCACCAAATTTTACAGGGTCTAACACGTTTTCGCCAGCAGAAATATTTGGCAAAATATACATGTATAAAGAATCTGTTGGACTATCTCTCGAAGTAAAGATTTTATTATACACCGTATTATAATAAACGGTATCTACAATTACTCTTTTTTGATTTAACTCATCGGTTGTAACCGGAGGAGAGTCGGGACATAATACTGTTTCAATTTGAAACTCTCTTCTGATCTCCCCAATTTTATAACCAGGGGTAGAGCCCGAAGCTTTTTTCCATTCTTCTACACGAAAGGCCACCAAATAACGACCCACTTGAGTCGGAATAAAATTAATAATGCCTGTTTTAATATTCATGGTTAAATCGGGTACGCCATCAATGTTGTTGTAGTATAAATTATAGCCTGGAGCATAATCAATTACTGTAAATGGTTTAGTAGTACCTCCTGAATAAGATTGCGCAACGTAGTAAACCATTGAGTCGCCGTTAGGATCCACAATATTCCAATTTAAAGTATAAGGTTTACCCACGCAAAAGAAAGCGAGTGGTGCTTTTTTAAACTCAGGAGAAGAATTGAATCGCGTAGGTGAAGTAGAATTTAAACGAGGGAATTCCATGGTAAAAACGATTCCAGCACCTCCAGAATTGAGTACATTTTTCACACCGGGGTTTCTGCAACACTCACCACTTGAAACATAATAACCAGTACCTGAGTTAAATGCAGATAAGTTTATAGATGCAGATTCATAAGTCCACTTTTCTATTTTTAGATCGGCTCCCGGAGGCGGGCAATCTTTTGCATCATAGGCAATGGCCACTTGCGAAATTTTATTCACAGTCATAGTAGATGTAGGAGCTGCACTATTATCTGAATTCTTATAAATACCAAAATTATATGAATTAGCTAAAGTAATACCAGTTACATCTCTGTATGCAACTAATCTAAATTTATATAAATCATTTCCTAAAGAAATTAAAGTCATATCATAACCCACACAATGTGAAGCTTTGACAGTTCCAGAGAAAAGTAAGAAAACTAATGAAATCAGGTAAATTATTTTTTTCATAAAAATTGTTTTTTTATAAATCGTATAATACAAATACGATGCCAATATTATATTATTCTATTTTTTACTAACGTTTTACGGCTATGGTGCCTTTAACTAATAGGTTTTTTCGTCCAACACCTGATGCGTTCACTATATAAACATAAGCACCTGGTAGCACTAATTCTCCGGTGGTATCTTTACCATCCCAAGTGAATTTTGGATCGTCAGATTTAAATACTTCTATTCCCCATCTATTGAAAATGCTAATTTCGAATTTATCAACGTTTGTATAGAATACACTTAAACTAGCATTGTCTTGTCCTCCTGGACTAAAAATTTCAGGAACATAAACTAATGTTCTGTTATCGTCACAAACCCTTACATTTTTAGTTTTACTTACAATACAATTTGAATCATTGATAACAGATAAAGTGACTAAATAATAAATAGATCCATTTGCATAGAAATGGATTGGATTTGCAACTGAATCTGATAAATTATCATCTCCAGACCAAACATACCTAAAGTTATTACCGCCATTTATACTTCCAGTTACACTTGAGATAAATTGCGTGAACTTGCCTTTGCAATTCAATGAATCTACCCAGAAATCGATATCTGGTTGGTTAAACAATTTGATAATCGTATCTTTTTTAGTCCAACATCCTGTATTTTTATCATTGATTTTTAATTGAATTCTATAATATCCATCTGATGGAGGGAAAACATAATTCACCGTTTTTGTAGTAAAATTCAAAGTGTTATTTGGAATCACATCTGGATATTCATTGATGGTCCATTCCCATGCAGTATCCACACCAGAGAAAATGGTAGGGAACATGACAATCGGTTCTCCAGCACATTTTGTATTGATTACAATGTCATAATCCATTGGAGGACGAACCGTAATATCTTTTCTTATTACGGTATTACATCCATTGATTGGATCTGAAACGGTAATGATTACTGTTTTAGGACCTGCAAATTTATAGATATGAATTGGGAAACGATCTGTTGAAATTGTGTTCGCATCTAATTCCCATAAATAGGTAAAACTATTGGTATCTGAATTTGGCGCAAACTTTAAAGTAAAATCTACTGGGTCGCCTATACAAACAGAGTCTGGATCGAACTTAACGGCAGGAGAAAGTTTAAATGATTTAGTTCCAGATCCTGAACATCCTTTAGCATCTTCTATGTCTACACGTAAATCTACAAACCTACGACCGGCTAATTTAGTGGCTGGCATTTCATAACCACCTTGATAAATTAAAGATCCTGTTGTGTTATCGTACCATTGAACCGTATTAAATGGTAGCGTTAAGAAATAAGGTTTTATTTTAATGGTATCATCTTGAGAAACACACATACTGGTGTCGCCAAGAATCTCTACATAAGGCTCGCCAGTTTCGATCGTGTCTTTTAAAATAGTTTCACAACCATTTACATCGATTACTCTTAATTGAACTCCAAATTTTCCGCGACCTAAACCTCCGCCACCATCAGAAGCAAAAATCCATTTAGTTGGATTGACTAAATTTAATGAATCATAGGTGAGTGTCATTAATCCATTATCACCTGTCCATTCATAAAATTGAATGTGTGGTGTAGTTGGACTGACCAATGCGGTTAAATTAATAATAGAACCTGGACAGGCGGAGTCGTGAACTAATTTAACATCTGGTAATGGCCAAACCAAAACAGAATCAGAAATATCAATTCGGCATCCTTTAGAATCTATTACAGTAAAAGTAAATTTCTTAACTCCGGGAGTTGGATAAGTATAACTCACCGTATCGTTGTTACCAGCTGCAAAGCCTTCATAGCCTAACCATCTTACAGTCGTATATGGAGGAATACCACCGTATAATGTATCTAAGTAAAACTGAGTTGGTGTACCTAAACAAACGGTATCATAATGAAATGCTGCAGTGATTTTTTGATGGAAGATGGTATCAATTGTGGAAATAGAATTACACTTGATGGTATCATAGCTTTCCACTTTATAATAGGTTGTATCATTACATAAATTATAATTATCAATTGCGGAAGTATTAGTGGTATCTCCATCTCCATCTATAATTGGCACCCAAGTATAAGGGCTGATGGTTTCACTTCTATAAACGGTATAACCTTTATTTGATGAAAACTTGAAAGAGCGGATGCCATTCCATACTAATCTTGCTTGATTACTTCTAGCAAAATTTGCCGTCAATCTCATTGGTCGAACTGGATACACTTCATCGTCTACCCCACATAGATTTACAGCGCGAACATAATATTCGGATGTATCTCCTTTAGGTGGATTAAAATCAATATAATCATATAGTTTTCTATTCGTAGTAGAATAGATCATTATATTATCTCTATATATTTCATAGCGAACAAATGTATTGGTATCGCCTGAAGAAATACCCCAACTTAGAAATACATTTTTAGTTTCTTGATTATAAGTTATACATTTAATTGGAGGAGATAAATAAAAATTAGGCGGCATAATATTGACCGCAAAAGTTCTAATGGTTTTTGCTGGTACACGGCAAAAATTATCTTTCGCAGAGACAACGAAATTATATAAACTAGATTCTAGTCCATTACAATTATCTGCCTTGTCTAAGTTAGAGCATTTAGTAGGCCAATATAACCAAACGGTATCGTTAAATTGTGCACCAAAATTATAACCATATCCAAAAATTTCACCCGGTACATTTTGAATAGGAACAGGTTTCACATTATCTGTAAGATTGTAAGTAAAACTATTTTTCTTTCTAGATAACATAGCACATGGTGGAAATGGACAACCCAAAAGCGTGTCAGCGTTTAGCGAACCCATGGCAATTCCATTTACGGTAAGGTCAATACTTTGTGGACTTAAACCCGCGCCTGCACCAGCGAGCGAGTCGCGAATAACAATAGGTATGCGCAAGGTATTACCAGCCGTTACCTCTATGTAATTTGATTTACCTCCAGCAAATGGTGGGTAAACTGTAGGGAAACGATTGGTATTTTGATTTGCATTTGGCACTAGAATTACTACTTGAAAATCTCGGAAAACTTCAGAAACCTTTTGATCACATTTGTAAGAAGAAACTTTAATTACTGAACAAAATGCACCCGCAGTTAAAGGCTTAAATTTAAACTCTCCAGTTGCGTGGTTATACGTGTATTGACTTGATGATAATGCAAATGGATTATTTTTATTGTACACATCGTAGTTCAACCAAATTTCTGCAGGATCTTGTTTAACATTAGGATTTATACCAATGTCAACAATAGGGTCATCCAAATCATAATATAAATTATCTAAGTCTAAATCGATCGCATTGTTGTTGAATATAAAATCTTGACCTGAGGTGTAAAGTAATGAAGCTGGTGATTCAGTAAAAGTTGGTGCGTTATCAAAGCATGATGAAATTGGCTTTGCAGTTGTAGATCCATTTGGATAAAAGGGATACATGTTGGTAATTAAAACCATGGCGCCCCCTACAATATTATCGGAAGGATTTCTTGCAAATTGATCCCAAGTAAAACGAATAGGTGTATTGGCGTCAGTTGGTGGAGCAATGCCATCAAAATCGATGATGCCAGTTTCATAAACATGTTTTTCTACCGCGCCTTTCTCTCCAGCAGCACAGTTAAGTGGATCTGAAGTTGGATAGGAACAAGTTGGAGAAATATCTTTTTGAGATACTCTTGTTAATTTTATAGATTGATTGTTAGCTGTTGGCGCATTAAGCAATCCAACATTTTTAGTGGTACTCAGTACCCCATTCATGTTCCAAACTTTTAATTCGTCTGTTGGACCTAAACAACCTAAACAGCCGGTACAATCGCGGTAAACGACAACCGTAAATTTATATTTTTGAACACCGCCAACATTAACGCATTTCCAAGTAATTTCACCACCTAACAAATGGGAAGCTTGTGAAGAATTTACATTTGCAGTGTTGAAAATGCTTAGCAATAAAAGAATTCGAAGTATGCTCTTCATAGGTTTAAATTTTGACCAAAACTCAAATATAAACAATTTTAGTGCCAAAAAAAGCGGTTTTATAAGAAGTTTATTAACAAAACTATAACATTAATTTTTTGTAGCTCAATTGGATTTAATGCTATAAAAAGGCAATTTTTATAATTCACACTGAAAAGTGCAGTTTTGGTGGCTAAAAGCATATTTTTTTATTTTTTTTAGCTAAAACTCATTAATTTTTCCGTTATTTGCGTCCGTTAATTGGTTCGGTAGCTCAGCTGGATAGAGCAACGGTTTTCTAAACCGTAGGTCATAGGTTCGAATCCTATCCGGACTACAAATAGTACAAAACCTTCCCAATCGGAAGGTTTTTTTTATTTTATGCATTATTTTTGTTCGCTAACACTCTTGTAATTAGCTTTAATTTAGCTTAAAATCAAGATTTTTTTTGGAGGTCGTATCGGAAATACTATATTTGCAACCCGCCGGTGAGATGCCTGAGAGGCCGAAAGGAACAGTTTGCTAAACTGTCGTACGGGTAACTGTACCGAGGGTTCGAATCCCTCTCTCACCGCAAGCTTTAAGCCCAATTCTGAAAGAATTGGGCTTTTTGTTTTA
>CAXNDZ010000128.1:0-5738 GCA_964201225.1 Chitinophagales bacterium
AGTTTGTGTATCATGTCCTTTGAACAATATCACATTGCTTATTAAATTGTACAACCCTTGTTGCATTTTCAAATGCCATTCATCATTGGGCAATATTTTAAAATAAGCTTCCACTGATCTTTGCGTTTGAAAATTTGGAAGAAGTTGATACTTCCCATCCTGCATTGATTTTACAAAATGTTGTTTTGCGTATTCGTTATCATAACCAAAGTAAGTAAACAAAACAGCTTCATTGATGAAGGGTTTTGTGTATCTATCCATGTCAACCGAAATTCCTTTTTTATCTAACTCTTGCTGTGCAATGGGTATTGCTGGAACAAATCTTCCCATGATACCTTCCACTTGATCCATCGGGATACTCCAAATTCTAAAAAATCCAAGTATATGATCAATCCTAAATGCATCAAAATAAAAACTCATTTGCTCAAAGCGTAATTTCCACCAACTATAATCATTGGATGCCATGACCTCCCAATTATAAGTTGGGAATCCCCAGTTTTGTCCCTTCACAGCAAAATCATCTGGCGGTGCTCCTGCTTGCATATCCATATGAAATAAATCAGGATGTTGCCATGCATCTGCACCATAGCGGCATACACCAATAGGGATATCCCCTTTTAAAACAACGCCATTTTCATGGGCGTATTTTGCACTCTCGCTTAATTGTAAATGCAAATGGTATTGTACAAAATAATAAAAAGCAATATCATGATATGTTTTTGATCTTGCCCCTGTTAATTGATCAACTTCTTTTTGGTCAAATTTTGAATGAGTTGGCCAAGAATTAAAATCCACACTACCATGCAAATCTCTTAAATAGGAAAATACACTATACGAAACCAACCAATGTTCATTTTGTTTAAAAAACTTTTTGAAACCAGCAGTGGCTAAATCCTTTTTCCCATTTTCAGTATATATAATTTTTAGCAACTTCCATTTTAATTGCATCACGCTATCATAATCAATTTCAGGCAATGCATTTAATTGCTCCATTTGATTTTGGAAAGGCGCAATTAAATTAGTTTGGTCTTTTTTAATAACCTCTTGCAACCTTAAATACATGGGATGTAAAGCAAATGCAGAAATAGCTGCATAAGGATAAGAATCCAACCAAGAATGAGTAGCAGTGGTATCGTTCAGTGGTAAAAGTTGAATTAGTTTTAATCCAATTTTCTTTGACCAATCCACTAAATATTTTAAATCAGAAAACTCTCCAATGCCAGCACTTTGCTTTGATCGTAATGAAAAAACAGGAATTGCAACGCCTGTTCCTTTCCAATTTGTATTTAATAATTGCGCAAAACCATCATTTACTATTACCAACTGATCTTTTGTAATTGATTTTGGCAAAACCCTATTTGTTCCATCTTCAAAACAAACAAATTCATTATTTGATAAATCAAAAACGCCATACTTATATTCAAAAGGGAATACCGCCTTCTCTAAATCCATACTCGCTTCAAAATAAGGTGCTTCCATAATTTTAGTAAGCAAAATTGGATTTTTTACATCCCATTTTCCTAATTCCTTTGAAGCACCCACAATGCACAAAGTTTGATTTGTTGTTATCAAAGGCGCCTTAACTCTAAAAATATGTGTGGTGTTTTTTTGAATGCCATTGGATGGCTTTTGCTTTAATGTAGGAGGTAGCAATACATTAATAAATGGCTCAGTATAAAAAACATTCTCAATGTACCCTGTGTAATTCCAAGCATCCATTAATACCAAACTGCTTGTTGTTACCCTATTGGGATTAAATACCTTGTCATTACCCCAATCATATACCCTAGTTCCATCGGGATTTAAAATAAAATAATGATAGGTAATTTTATCATATTCATGATAATCACTAAAATCCAAATGTAAACCCCAATAAGTATCGTTTAAAAATTTCAGCGGTATTGCCTTTTCAATCAGGTTATTCCCTAATAGTGGATGATCCCCATAAACATAAATGACCTGTCCATAGGTCGTTTGATATTTTAAATGAAAACTAACCTTCTTTAAAATATTAATATTGTCTATAGTTATCTTCAAATCCGACTTGTCATATTCAACAGGCTGCATATCAATCTATTTTGCAATTCAATCGTTTGGTCTTAATTTGTATCAAGCGGCATAAAGATAAAAAAATAGTGTGTAAAACGAACACATTAAAGTAAAAACTTAATAGAATTTATATATTCAAGGCCAATAATTGGTATATTGCTTATTATCAAGTGCTTAGGGCAAATAAATGGACAAAATTGTAATTTATACGGATGGTTCCTCCAGGGGAAATCCAGGACCTGGTGGTTATGGGGCCCTATTGATTTGGGGGGAAAAGATGAAAGAACTTTCAGGCGCCTACCGAAAAACCACGAACAATCGTATGGAGTTATTAGGTGTAATTAAGGCCCTCCTTTCCATCAAAAAAAGAGAATTACCCATTCACATTTATACCGACAGCAAATATGTGGTAGAGTCGGTGGAGAAAAAATGGTTGGACAATTGGATAAAAACTGACTTCAAGGGAGGTAAAAAAAACAAAGACCTGTGGTTACAGTACCACAAAATAGCTGGCCCTTATTCCATTAAATTTCATTGGGTGAAAGGGCATGCGAACAATCCATTCAACAATCGATGTGATGAATTAGCTACTCAAGCAGCCGATAGCGGTCCATGGGAAATTGATACTGCATTTGAAGCAGCGCAAGCGTAATTGAAGTTGATTTATTACATAGGGTAATCACAATCTACCTAACAAAGAGCATTCAGATTAAATTTTCAACGCTTACTAGAAAGATATTCCCAATTATACCGTTTTATATTGTGGCACCATTAAACGGAAACTGCCAAATAAAACGCCACCGAATACCAAAGTACTTGCAACACTATATGGATAAAATGGCAAACCATCCATCATTGTTTGCATGAGACCTGTCATGTTTAATGCATGATGATATCCACCCCCTTGCGCCCAAACTAAAAAGTTGGAAACTAGAAAATAAACAGTGGGTGCAGCCAAAAAGCCTATGACAAATTTTGAAACTTTGTTGTTTTGTAATCCAAATCCAAATACCGCAGTACCTGCAATTAAAACATAATTTAATAATTGTCCGCTATAAAAACCTTCTATTGGTGACAAATGATAAATGAATAATACTTGGTATAACAAATCTGAAATAAACATAGATAAAATGGGCAATAAAAATGCATATTGCTTATTTTTAGAAAACAAGGATCCTCCAAATAATGCAATTGCAATTTGTGGCGCAAAACCATAAGGACGTCCTGGCATTACACGATATAATGCACTTGTTGCAATCATGATCACTAAGGCAATAATTATTTGTTTATTTAATCTCATCGTTGTTTTTTTTCTATGGGTTTATCCTTCTCCAATTATGAATTAAATGAATTAGGTTTTTCAAAAATAAGGATTCAAATTAACATTGCAGAATTTACATTTTCCTCAAATGTGAATAACCTTAAGGAACAAATGACCTAAACAATAAGGAATCACTATTAGCAGTCAATACAACCGATTGCCCTGCAGGCAACATAGCCACTTCCCCTGCTTTTAATAGGAGCTTATCCAGCTGAATTTCGCCTTGAGTCAATAATACCATTTCAAGTCCGCTTGTATTGATTGTGTAAGATTTACCCTTAGCAAGGTTAATTTTTGTTAAACCAAAATCGGGAACTGGGCAAGGATACCTTGTTTCAAATTCATTTAAAGCCTCCCCTTTTAAAACATTTGGGTAGGTTGGAATAAATTTCACTTGCTTTATGAGCTCATGAACATCCACGTGTTTTGTCGTTAAGCCTCCTCTTAATACATTGTCACTATTCGCCATCAACTCAATATTCTGACCTTCCAAATAAGCATGTAGTAATCCCGCTCCTTGAAAAACACTTTCGTATTTTGCTACTTGGACAATGTTTAAAATATAGATCGAGAAAATTCCTTTGTCAATATTTTTATCTGGAATTTGACCATTATAATATTTATTCGCCCACCAATGTGGATGCGATTTATCAACTGATCCACTCTTAACAGAACGCACGGCATCCAACATTAATGGCTTTAAAATGAAATCCGCATCCTCCGACGAAAGCTGCATAAAAAAACGATACAGCCCTTCAATATTATCCCCGTTAAAATGAACTTGCAATGGATTGAAATAAGAAAAATCTTTTAATCTTGCCGCTAATAATTCAGGTGCTAAAAATCCGTGTAATAACCAAAAATCACTCAAGGCCACCATTACTTCTGGCTTATGGTTTTTATCTTTATAGTTTCTACTAGATGCATTCAAACCAATTCCGGCAGCCTCCTCCTTCTCATAGCCAAGGATTGCATTTTGTATGTTTGGATGTGCTTGAATACTTAACATTTTTGCTACATCCAACACCTTATATAAATAGGGTAATGTCCCAAAAGTAGCCTGTGTTTTCTCACCCAATAAAATAGCCCCATGATCCGCCAACATTTGATCTAATAAAACCATCCCATTTTCTGTGGTAATTTCTGAAACCGCCGCAGGATGTGCGCCCATCCAATACTCCGCATAGGGTTCATTGGATATATTATTGATACCCATCAAAGCTGGGATAAATTGGGTACCTCCCCAATCATAATGCCGATGCTTTCCTTGTAATTTATACGCTTTTTGCATGTATTTTATTCCGTTAGGTTTACGCCTAAAACTTGATTATTATGAATAACAAAGATACTGGGTTTTTGGGCGAAAACATAACCGCACAGTACCTAACACAAAACGGATTTGAAATTTTACACCGGAATTGGCGCTATAAACATCTTGAAATTGATATTATCGCAAATAAAGATGGTATACTTCATATCATTGAAGTTAAAACCAGAACAGATAATCAATTTGGCTTTCCCGAGCAAGCCATCACTTCAAAAAAAATGCAGTTTTTAAAAAATGCGGCTGCACATTACCAATATGAATACCCCCAATGGAAGTATTTACAGTTTGATGTCGCTGCATTATTGTTAACCCCATTAAACGAGTGGGACTTACTTTTTATTACAGATGTTTATTTTTGATGTTTATTGCAACAATGCTTGCATTTTCTCTACCATCTTATAAGTAGCTGGACATAATTCAACATTTTGTTTGTGCACATGCACATAATCTGGCAACTTCTTTTTAGTTAGATGCGGAAATCCAGCGCAATCCGCTGGACGCACATCGTATATATCACACTTATACGTTTTCAAATTCAAAAATTGACAAGGATTTAATTTATTCAACCAATCATTATCTTTCTTATCATAATGAAGCCACTTTTCTTTAAATTCCTTTGGTGTTGTATTTAAATGCGCTGAAATTCTTTTTATATCTGTAGGCGTAAAAGTTGGCGTCATTGTTTTACAACAATTTGCACAGCTTAAACAATCAACTTCCTGCCAAACTTCTTTATTTAATTTTTCAGCACTCGCTTCCCATGCTTTTGAATTGTGTTTACTTACTTTAGTCAAGAAAGATTTTAATTGTTTACCATTGTGTCTTACTTTCTGCTTAAATGACCTTAAATTTACTTTCATATAATGTTTAATCTGAAGAGGAATCAGACGCGAAATAAAATCATTATAGCTTAACTATCAAATCTATTATATCAGTATCATGCATTGGACTGTCTATAAAAAAGGATTTAAGGCTTTTTTACAACTTGAAAAATCATTAAGTGATCATTCGGTAGAAGCATATTTAAGAGATATTGATAAA
>CAXNDZ010000129.1:0-5669 GCA_964201225.1 Chitinophagales bacterium
AGGATATGCGTGGAAGGAAGTGGCAGATTGGATCATTGAAAGTTTTGACCAATGCGTTCAATATGGAAAAAAATTAGGGGTGATTATCGCCATGCAAAATCACAATGATTTTATATTAACGGCCGAACAAGCTATTTACTTTGTTGATCGACTCGATAAACAATGGTTTGGTTTGGTGGTGGATACAGGGAACTTTCAAACCAAGGAAGGGTATAGTGAAATTGAATTAGTGGCACCTTATGCAGTCAACTGGCAAATCAAGGAACTCATTACTATTAATGGTAAAGTGCAACCCATGGATTTAAAAAAGTTAGTAAAGATTATTGCTGCTTCTCCTTATAAAGGGTACTTGCCCACAGAAACTTTAAATCCAGGGGATCCAAAAGTAATCATTCCTCCTTTTTTGAAAAAAGTAAGTGATCAGTTAAGGCCTTATATGTAAAGAGGAATAATTTTCGCGCGAATTGCTGCGTAAATTATCCCTCTTTAACAATGTAGTATTTGTATTAGTTATTTAAATACCAATCTTTATAACGCTTCAACGCTTCTAAAAAATAATAGTCAGCGTAAACAAGCGGCACATCAATTTCAGAATTTAAGGTAAGTGCACCTACACAATGTTTGATTAAAAATCCACCATTCTCACCCTCTTTTGCTCGGTAGGTTTCATTGGAAAGGGATTGTATCATTTTTACCCCATCATTAATGTATTTTTCTTTTTCTTCCCCTTTGGCGTATTGTGCTAATTCCATCAACGCAGATGCAGTAATAGCAGCAGCGGATGCGTCACGCTTTGCAATGGGTTGTTGACCTGCATCAAAGTCCCAATAAGGAACCTTGTCCGCTGGTAAATTAGGATGGTTTAAATAAAATGCAGCAATTTTTTTAGCATGATTTAAATAAGCAATATTCTTGGTTGCACGGTACATCGTGATGTAGCCATATAATCCCCATGCTTGTCCTCTTGACCATGCGGAAGTATTCGCGGCACCTTGGTGGGTAGTTTTTCTTAATACCTTTCCTGTTTTTTCATCAAAATCAACAACATGGTATGAGCTATAATCAGGGCGATAAAATTCTTTCATGGAAGTATTGCTATGCGTGACAGCAATTTGTTGGTATTTGGCATCCCCTCCATTTTGACTTACCCAGTTCATCATTTCTAAGTTCATCATATTATCAATAATGACTGGGCAATTAAAGTATTGATTTTTATTCCAAGATTGAATGGATTGCATCGTAGGGCGATACCTGGTTGCTAAAGAAGCTGCAGCGTTAAAAATGATTTGCTTGTAATTTTCATCTTTAAATAAACGATAAGCATTTCCGTAGCTGCAATACATCATGAATCCTAAGTCGTGATTGCCTGTATAATATTGATTTGGTTCAATCACTTTTAAAGCACGCAATGCTTCTGTTTTAATGGTTTCACTTTTGGTTTGCTCGTAAATGTATAATAAAGAGCCAGGATAAAAGCCTGAGCACCACCAAGTGATTTCTCTTGATAGGAGCTGATTTTTATTAGCATCATAGGATTGTGGAAGTCTGCCTGATGGAACCGATTTCATCATCAATGTATATTGGCTTTCGGCCAATGCATAGTTTTCAGTGATCAAATTTTTCATAATATCATTTCTGCTGCTTTGTTGAGCGACAACGTTTTCGCAAATAAATGACATAAGAAGGAGCGATAATAACAATGATTTTAATTGCATAGCTTTTAATTTAGAAATAAAATTTATCTTTATCAGGTTGGTAAACTTTGAATAATTCTTGTATTTGACGATGGAGTCAATCATTCAAATTAAGTTAAATTTACCTTAACAAAATAATTAAAATCAAGCAAATGACCAATGTTTTTACCGAAAACGATATAGTAAAATGGACAAATGTTGCGCCTGGGGTACAACGTGCCATTTTAGCTTATGAGGACTCAGTGATGTTGGTTAAAGTTAAGTTTGAAAAAGGGGCTATCGGAGTATTGCATCAGCACCCACATGTTCAAATAACTTATGTGGCATCTGGACAATTTGAGGTGGAAGTAGGCGGGGTAAAAAAGGTATTGCATCAAGGGGAAACCTTTTTTGCTGCATCCAATGTTTGGCATGGGGTAATTTGTTTGGAGGAAGGCGTTTTAATGGATACTTTTAGCCCTATGAGAAAGGATTTTATAGAAGGGTAATTGAGCACTAATTCTTTAAAATGTAATCCCATTAAAATGGTTTCTCCGATTTGAACTAATTAAGTAAAATAAAATATGAAAAATAGCAAGTTGAGTTTTAAAAATATTGTTTTTGTATTATTTACAGTAATGTTTTTTTTGTCAGTCAATATAATGGCGCAGCAAAAAAAGGATACCCCAAATAAAAATGCAATTTCAAAAACAGTTACTCCAAAAGCAGTAGCTCCAAAAAAAATAGTTACTACGCCTGCCAATAATAAAGTGACTGCTGCAAAAAAAGTAACAACTGAAGATTCATTAAAATCATGTTGTAGTAAAATTCCTTCTCGTTTTAATGCATTTGGGCAAAAAGTGGACAAACACGATGGAATGGTTTGGATACCTGCTGGCAATTTTATGATGGGTGGTGATAATGAGCAAGCACGTAAAGATGAATATCCAAAGCACGGTGTTAAAGTGAATGGATTTTATATGGATGCCACTGAAGTGACCAATGCGCAGTTTAGTGAATTTGTAAAAGCAACTGGATATATCACCACAGCAGAAAAAGATATTAATTGGGAAGAGATTAAATCCCAAGTGCCTCCGAATACGCCTAAGCCACCAGATTCGGTGTTAAAGGCAGCTTCCTTAATATTTGTACCTACAAAATCGGAAGTTAATTTAAACGATTATAGTCAATGGTGGGCATGGACCAGGGGTGCGAATTGGAAGCATCCAAATGGGCCAAATACTGATATAATTGGGAAGGATAATTTTCCAGTGACTCATGTAAGTTGGGATGACGCTATGGCTTATAGTAAGTGGGCGGGTAAAAGATTACCCACTGAGGCAGAATGGGAATATGCTGCGCGTGGCGGATTAGTCAATAATAGCTATAGCTGGGGTAAAACATTTGATGAGACGGGGGTGAGTAAATGTAATTTTTGGCAGGGGAATTTTCCTTATTTGAATTTGAATAAAGATGGTTTTATAGGCGCAGCGCCTGTAAAATCTTTCGCACCGAATGGTTATGGATTGTATGATGTGGCTGGCAATGTTTGGGAATGGTGTGCTGATTTATATAACAATGATTACTATACACAACTAAGCAAAACAAAACTTGCCATCAATCCTAAAGGACCCACTAAAAGTTATGATCCTGATGAGCCATTAATCACCAAGCGTGTGATGAGGGGTGGCTCGTTTTTATGCAACGACTCCTATTGTAGTGGTTACCGAGTATCTGCGCGTATGAAAAGTTCCCCTGATTCAGGAATGGAACATTTGGGTTTTAGATGCGTAATGGATAAAGAGTAGTTCCCATTAATTTTATTTCAATAAATTTTTATAATTAAGTCATGAAACATTTTTTTTTATTGGTGTTGGGTGTTTTTTTAATTTCGATGTCAAAGGCGCAAAATGCAGGTAGTGGTGAAACCATTCAATTTGATTTAAAGCAATTAGCAATAACAAAAACAAAGGTGCAAAGTGGCGATAAGTCAGTAATGGCAGCCTACAAAAAATTAATTGCGAATGCCAATAAAATTTTAGCCTACAAGCCGGTGTCGGTGATGGACAAGGTGGATATACCACCTAGCGGGAACAAGCATGATTATGTTAGCTTAGCACCTTATTGGTGGCCTAATCCAAATACGCCCAATGGCTTGCCATATATTAGAAAGGACGGTCAAATAAATCCGGAAGTTAAAAATTATCCCGATAAGCAAAGTATGCCCAGGCTATGTGGTAATATTTATTTATTAGGGATTGCTTATTATTTAAGTGGCAATGAACAATATGCCCAAAAAATAAATCAATTAATGACTGTTTGGTTTTTGGATACAGCAACAGTGATGAACCCTAATTTAAATTTTGCACAATATATTAAGGGTGTCAATAGCGGAAGGGGTATTGGAATCATTGACACCAGACATTTTGTATATGCACTTGAGGGTGTCCAGTTAATTAAAAATTCTTCAAGTTGGGATGATCAAAAAAATAATGCCACAAAAAAGTGGTTCAATCAATTTTTACATTGGTTACAAACGAGTGAAAATGGATTAGAAGAATTGAAAGCAGACAATAATCATGGGGTATGGTATGATTTTCAATGTTTGGGTATTGCTTTATATTTAGACAGTAACGATTTAGCTAAAAAAATTATCAATCGAAGTTTACAACGTTTGGACGAGCAGTCAAATAGCGATCATTTATTTCCATTGGAAATTGCCAGAACAAACTCATTACATTATTCTGTATTTAATTTAGTGGCATTTAGTTCAATTGCGCAACTTGCGGAAAAAGTGGGTGTGAATTTTTGGGAGAAAGAAACTGCAAATCAACATTCTTTAAAAAAATCATATGCGGCCTTATTACCATATATAAAAAAGGAAAAAGTATGGACGGGTCCTGAAATAAATCCTTATTATGTTGAAGAAGGGTTTGATTTACTTTTACATGCTTCTGAAAAGTATAATTGTACGAGTTGTAAGGTTTTAATACAAAATTTTGCAGGCCCTAATTATAATGACTTATTACTTCAACTTTTTTAATTAATATATATAATTATAGATGAGCAACTTTAGATTAGACCATAAATTAGCATTAGTTACAGGCTGTAGTCGGGGCATCGGCATGGCGATTGCCATTGAGTTGGCCAATGCTGGCGCAGATATCATCGGCGTTTCAAATAGTATGCCTCAGCAAGGCAGCGAAGTTGCTATGGCAGTGGAAGCGGCTGGCCGAAAATTTTATCCCTATGCGGTGGATTTTTCAAATCGAACTGCATTGCATGATTTTATTGAAAAAGTAAAACTGGATCATCCGCGCATTGATATCTTAATTAACAATGCAGGAAGTATTATGCGCGCACCGGCCGCCGAACATTCAGATGAGTATTGGGATACGATTATGGAAATTAATTTAAATGCACAATTTGTGCTTACCTGGGAAATAGGAAAAAGAATGGTGGCAGACAAATCAGGTAAAATAGTTTTCACTTGTTCCTTGTTAAGTTTTCAGGGAGGAATCAATGTGCCCGGCTATGCAGCAAGTAAAGGGGCAATTACATCCTTATTAAAGGCATTTGCAAACGAATGGGCGGCACATGGGGTAAACGTGAATGGTGTTGCGCCTGGTTATATAGAAACCGATAATACAGAAGCTTTACGCGCCGATCCAGAAAGGAGCAAGTCAATATTAGCAAGAATACCTGCAGGGCGTTGGGGCAAATCAGCTGATTTGGCAGGGGCTTATGTTTTTTTATGTTCCTCGGCAGCTGATTATATCAATGGCTCAGTTATAACAGTGGATGGTGGCTGGATGGGGAGGTAAGGAGCAAAATAAATAAAGAATCAAAAAAATAAAAAATAGACATATGCAAATAAGATTTCAAAACAGCCCAGTAGAAACAAGTAAAATGAATACGACTGAACTGCGCGCTAATTTTTTAATTCAAGACTTAATGAAGCAGGATCAAATCAATTTGGTGTATGCTCATTATGAT
>CAXNDZ010000130.1:0-5666 GCA_964201225.1 Chitinophagales bacterium
ATGCAAGAGCGTATTACTTCAACAAAAAATGGTTCCATTACTTCAGTGCAGGCGGTGTATGTTCCTGCAGATGATTTAACAGATCCAGCGCCAGCAACTACATTTGCGCATTTGGATGCTACAACCGTATTGAGTCGTAAGATTGCCGATTTGGGTATTTACCCAGCGGTGGATCCTTTGGATTCAACTTCAAGAATTTTAACGCCAGCGATTGTAGGTGATGCACATTATGATACAGCGCAAAGAGTAAAAATGATTTTACAACGCTACAAAGAATTACAAGATATCATCGCCATCTTAGGTATGGATGAATTAAGTGATGAAGATAAATTAATCGTATCTCGTGCGCGTCGTGTTCAACGTTTCTTATCTCAACCATTCTTCGTTGCAGAACAATTTACAGGATTGAAAGGGGTATATGTATCCATCGAAGACACCATTCGCGGATTTAATGCAATTATGGATGGTACCGTTGACCAATATCCTGAGGCTGCATTTAACTTAGTTGGATCATTAGAAGATGCAATTGAGAAAGGTAAGAAAATGATGGCTCAAGCTTAATTAACTAATTCGAATATTTAAACTGCGCACATGTTATTGGAAATTTTAACACCCGACAAGAAGTTATTTAGTGGAGATGTATTTGGGGTGCAATTGCCAGGTATTGATGGTTTATTTGAAATTTTGAATAAGCATGCTCCATTAGTGAGTGCTTTAGGCAAGGGTCAAGTAAAAGTATTAATGACTGCTACTAAAACGGAAGCATATACCATTAAGAGTGGTTTTGTGGAAGTAGCTAATAACAAAACAACTGTATTGGTTGAAGGCGTTATGTAATGATACAATAACAAAATATTATAAAATATTGAATCCCTCCCGACTTATCTGGAGGGATTTTTATTTATATTCACATAACGTAAAAAATACGTAAAAACTACGTAAAAAGTAATTTTACGCATTCGCTGTATATGAAAAAAACATTTCCAATTATTATTGTTTTAATCACTTTATCCATCATTGGGATATTGTTCATCCAAATTACTTGGTTGCAGGGTTTATTTTTATTACAAAGGAATCAATTGTCTGAAAAAATTAACCAAACAGGTTTATTAGTAGTAACTGACATTGGTAAAAAAATGAACAGCGGTTTGTCATTTCGATTGCCAAAAAGGGGGCGATTAAGTTTAGAGAATGATTATCATTTGCACAAATTTGATGAGTCCACCATTGCGGATATTTATGATTATAAAGAATTAAATCAAAAGATAAAATCGGCCCTTGATAAATTTGAAATTGGTGATTTGCATTTTGAATTTGCGGTGGCAGATAAAAAAAGTATACTTGAGTTAAGGAGTAATAATTTTGATGATTCTTTTTCAGAAGATTTAAATAGCTTGCAAGTTCGTATACCAGTTGTGCCGCAGGACGTGATAGAGCCTGTGGGTCCCTTTGAATCATTAATCATTGTCATTCCGAATGTAAGGCTGTATTTACTTAATTCCTTGCGATGGATCATTTTGGGTGCCCTACTTTTCATATTAGTGGTATTGGCGGCGTTTTTTATTACTATTCGTTCTTTGTTAAATCAGCGTAAAGTGAATGAAATTAAAAATGATTTCATTAATAATATGACGCATGAATTAAAAACGCCCTTGGCTACTATTTCATTAGCGGTGGATGCTTTAAAAACCGAAAAAGTCCAGTCTGATCCAACTTCAGTTGCCTATTTTAGTAATATCATTAAGGAGGAAAATGTGCGCATGAACAAACATGTGGAGATTATCTTGGAAACCGGACAGCTTGAAAATAAGGATCTTGAATTAACCAAGCAGCCGGTTAATGTACATGACCTGATTCAGGCAGTGGTGGATAGTTATAAGTTACAATTAGAAGAGAAGCCTTCAAATATACACATGCAGCTAGATGCAACATCGCCTGAAATTAGTGCAGATGAGGAACATTTATTGCATGTGCTTTCTAACTTATTGGATAATGCCATTAAATATTCCAAGGAAACTATTGATATTTTAGTAAGTACTATAAATGTGAATAATAAAATTATCATTACCATTGAGGATAATGGAATAGGTATGACAAGCGAAACGACCAAGCATATTTTTGAAAAATTTTATCGTGCCCACTCTGGGAATATTCACAATGTAAAGGGTTTTGGTTTGGGCATGAGTTATGTAAAGCGGATTGTAGCTTTACATAAAGGGCAAATTCGCGTTCAGAGTGAATTAGACCATGGCACCACTATTGTAATTATCCTTCCAGTTGCATAATCTTTATTGATCCTTTATTGGATTATTGCTGTTATCCTGCCCCATATTATTCATTGGAAGCGCAAGTAGCCTCTGGTAGCCAAAACAAACAACCATCTCCATAACTTAAAAATCGGTATTGATGGTCTAATGCGTGTTGGTAAATGGCTTTCCATTCATGTCCTACAATTGCTGCAATAATTAAAAGCAAAGTGGACTTGGGTTGGTGAAAATTGGTAACCAGTCCTTTCACCATTCTAAAAAGGTAGCCTGGTAAAATCATTAATTGGGTTTTAGAAATCAGGGTTTGCAATTGATTTTTTTCCATCCAGTTAACAATTGCATGGAGTGCTGCTAGTTTCGGTATTTCTTTTTCGCCCACTTCATAGGCGTCCCATTGCAACAAATGCAAATCGTTGGGCGCGATATTTGGGTTTGCAATAATTTTTACACCTAACCAATACAAACTTTCAATGGTTCTTAGTGAAGTAGTACCTACTGCAATAAGTTGGTTATTATTTTCAATTAAGTAATGGATTAATTTTTTTTCAATTTCAAAAAACTCCGCATGCATGGGGTGGTCATTAATGTGCTCCGTTTTAACAGGCATAAATGTGCCCGCCCCAACATGAAGGGTTAAAAACTGGAGATTAATATTATTATTTGAAATTTTATTTAATAGTTCATGACTAAAGTGCAAGCCTGCAGTAGGAGCGGCAACGGAACCTTCTTCACTTGCATAGGTGGTTTGGTATCTTTCTTTGTCTTCCTCGGTGGTGTTTCTTTCAATATAAGGAGGCAACGGAATTTGACCAATGATTGCTAAAATTTCAGAAAATATAATTGTTACATCGTCCCATGAAAATTCAATTAAAAATTTACCCTCTGTTTGACTTATTTTTTTTGCATAAAAATGAATCTCTTTATTATTATGAATTAAAACTTTTTCAAGAAATGTAATTTTCCATTTTTTCGCACCACCCACTAAACAGTTCCATACCACTTTGTTGGTTGCTTGCATGGCTATTTGCACAGGGCTATATTCCATACTTGGTTCCAAACAAAATATTTCAATGGCACTATTTCTAGTTGTCTGTAAATTTTCTTCTTGAGCTGTATTTTTTTTATTTTGATCGGATAACGTTGCGGTCCTTTCATCTACTTGCTTGTCAAATAAAATTCTTGCAGCAATTACTTTGCTATTGTTAAATAGGAGTGTGCTATGGGCGGGTATAAAATCGCTGATATTTTGATATTGGCTATCTACGATAATCTGTTTATCCCATACCAGAAGTTGACTATCGGCTCTATTTTGACAAGGCGTATATGCAATTCTTTCATTGGGTAAGTCGTAGTCAAAGTCAATTAAATTCAGTTTTGGTAGCTGCTTCATAGTACAAAGGTACATATTGCCTTGATTTTCACCCTAATTCACCAGTTATTCACCTCTTTTTTGGGGTTTTCCACAGCTATAAACATTCGATTTTTTAGAATTGAGCCAAAATCTAGCCAAATTCCTTTACTGCATTGATTATCAGCATGGTTTATTACTTGTGGAAAACTAGAAGGGGTCATTTGGCCTTTAAAAGTGGTAAAATGTGTTAATTTGTGTGAACAAGTGGTAAAAAACGTTTCAATTATTAACAATGACAGGCTTTCACGGAGAATATCAATCAACCATCGACGCAAAAGGTCGTTTCCTGCTTCCCGGCAGCTTGAAAAAGCAGTTGGCCGAAGGAGAGACGCATTTTATTGTGAGCAGGGGGTTTGAGAAGTGTTTGACACTTTATCCAATCAAAAGCTGGCAGGATATATTAGATCGTATTAGCCAATTGAATGACTTTGATCCTAAAGTGAGACAGTTTCGTCGTCAATTTTTAGGGGGAGCAACCGAGGTTGAATTAGATGGTGCCGGTCGTATTTTATTACCAGCTACATTAAGAGAGTTTGCTTTACCAGGAAAGGAAATTGTATTAGCGGCTGCCTTAGATCGTTTCGAAATTTGGGATGCAAGCAAATACAAACAGCTCTTTGAAGATTTTTCTGCAGATGAATTTAGTAATCTAGCGCAGGAAGTAATGGCAGGAATTAAAAAACAAGATTAAGTAACAAAGATGCAAAATCAAAGTAATGATATAGTTGCATCGGAACAAGTTGCTTTTTCTTCTGATTATCATGTTCCTGTTTTATTTAATGAAACAATGGCGCATTTGAACATTAAACCAAATGGGGTTTATGTGGATGCAACTTTTGGCGGGGGAGGTCATAGCAGAGGTATTTTATCAAAATTAGGTCCAACGGGAAAGCTTGTTGCCTTTGATCAAGATGCGGATGCTAAAAATAATTTACCTAACGACAAACGCATTGTTTTCATACCTGAAAATTTCAGATACCTACAGCGGTTTTTGCGCTTAAATAAAATTGATCAAGTAGATGGCGTTTTAGCTGACTTAGGCGTGAGTAGCCATCAATTTGATGAGGGCACTAGGGGTTTTTCAACAAGGTTTGATGGTCCATTTGATATGCGCATGGATCAACGCCAGCTAAAAACCGCAAAGCAGGTAATTGAAAGCTATGATGAATCTGCATTACATAAAATGTTTGAACAATATGGGGAAGTGTCCAATTCAAAAACTTTGGCCAAACATATTGTTACCAACAGAACGCATATAAAACTAAATACCGTTGCCGATTTCAAGTTGTTGATTGCACCGGTAGTAAAAGGGAATCCAAATAAATATTGGGCCCAGGTTTTTCAAGCGATTAGAATAGAAGTAAACGAAGAGATGGACGCGCTTAAAGATTTATTAGCGCAATTAAAAGAAGTAGTAAAGCCAGGAGGAACTGCAGTGGTGATCACCTTTCATTCAATCGAAGACAGATTGGTGAAAAATGCTTTTAGAGTAGCACCCGAGGAAGAAAATGAAGCGAATCCTTTTCTATCCGTAGAAAGGGAAAAATTTTGGAAAATCATTACAAAAAAACCTGTAGTGGCTTCCGAGAAAGAAATGAAAGAAAACAATCGAAGCAGAAGCGCAAAAATGCGTGCTGCTGAAAGATTATAAGTCGTATGTCCGTACCCGTTAACCCAAATCCAAAAGCTGCTTTTAAAAGCATCTTTAATTATCAATGGATTGTCATGAACATTACCTTGTTTTTGTTCCTGGCATTTTTAGCAATCCTCTACATTGCGAACGGGCATTTAACCGACAAGACCATTCGTCAAATCAATACCAAACAAAAGGAGTTAAAGGAATTACAGTTTGAATATAAAATGCCCTACCTAAAATAGTGATACAAACTATAACAATTAAGATATAGCTTAAATATACTCGCCATAATATGTCGCGTTTTACATCCATTATTTTGAATCTTCTTTTAAATTATTATTGGCAGATGAAA
>CAXNDZ010000131.1:0-5634 GCA_964201225.1 Chitinophagales bacterium
GTGGCTAATAAAGCACTTTTTTTCTTATCCGTTTTAATATTATTCGCTAATAAATCAAACCCTAAGGTATCTTTTGATTTGTAAACCACATTGCCTCTAACTTCTCCTAACCCAAGTGAGTCGTTTATAGCCATATCGTCTGCAATAAATGTATACGTACTGTCATCAATACTTGATCGCTCATACATATATCCTTTTTTAGTGCCTAAGTTATAATTGCCATTACGAGTGCGGATTATTCGAGAGCCAGAAATAATTTTAGTAGGACTTATAAAGTTGGCTATTTGAGAGTATGTGTTGTATTCGAGCGTGTCAGTGTAAATAGTATTATCAGGATCATTCGCTTCTACTTTTTTTCTGAAAATCACATCTCGAGTTACGCCATAATAATAACCTTCTACACTTTTTAATTTTGTTTTATTACGAACCAAAGTGCCACCTTTTTTAAAATACCCAATTTTTACCGATACATCATAATCCAAGGAGTCCGTAGTTAAAACGCCTCTACCATCGGTCAATTTTACTTTTCTACGGAGGTAAGCTTTTTTAATATTACCAATATATTTTAAGTACTCTGCATAAGTATGAACACTGTCCGCGTCATTGATATGAATATTCCCAAAGCCCTCTAAAGTGTTTTTTGTCGTATTTAATATTATACTATCTCCATATAATAAAGCGGTTCCTTGTCTAATTTTCACATGGCCTACAAGAATTAGATAATCCATGCTGTCCATTTTCTTTAAATTATAACTTTCAGCAGATAGAAATTCAATCAACTTGCTATTACTATCTACCATAGGTGGCGCAGGCGTATTGTTTTGAATAAGGGTTTTTTGTCCTATAATTAAAGAATAGGATAGTAATGAAAATAATATGATAAACCCCCTTTTAATCATGAGCGACAGTATCAGAGATAGGCTTACTCAAAGGAGTGGATTTATCTTTTTTTCCAAAAACAGATATATTAATATAGCGCTTGGGATGTACGCGAACATCGTCTAATAAAGTATTTAGGCTTGATATTGTATTTTTTAATTCTTTATACATTTCAGCATCATTCAATAATTTAGCTGCAGTGCCATCTCCGGTATTTATTTTTTTTAATGTTGTCGATAATTCACTTACAGCAGATTGCAAACTCGAAATTGTATTTTTTAAGTCAGCTTGTTTTAGCGATTGCGTGGTGCTGTCTAAGTTTTGTATAATAGAATTGATTTTACTATTATTTCCATTTAAGTTTTTTGTAAAGCTATTGACATTGTCAAATGATTGCGCAATGGAGCCATCTTGTTTTTTTAGCATAGATTCAATTGAAGCCATTGAAGTATTTAAACTTTTAGTTGTTTCAGTTAGATTTGCTAATATTACTCCAAAATTTTCCTTGTTTTGATCATTTAATACTTTGTTGATATTATTCAATACTTTTTCTAAAGAGTTGATTGTGTTTTTGGTTTGCTCCCCTAATGGAGAAAGCGTATTCATGATATCACCCAATAAGCTTGCGGAAGGGGCAGTCTTAATGGTATCTTCATTGTTCATATAGGTAGTTGCATTTCCTAAAACTATAGTAATACTATTAGTGCCTAATGGGTTTTCTTGAATAGAGGCAATTGAATTTGCAGGAATTTTATATGCCTTATTTAATCTAATTGCAACCGCTATTTCAGAAAGGTTGTCATTGATATTTTCAATATCAAAAATTGCGCCTACTTGGTAGCCGTTTATAAATACAGGGTTTGAAACGATGAGCCCCTTGGTGTCCGTGAATTTTGCGTGGATGAAGTTACCTGATTTGAACATGGTTTTGCCACGCAAAACATTAAACCCAATAATTATTAAGGTTACTGCGATGACTGTTAATGCTCCTACTTTTGTTTCATTAGATACTTTCATTTGCTAAACGCTATGCGACAATTAGTTTTATAATATAAAATTAGTTCAAAATTAGACTATTCGCATATAAAGTATAAGCTATTTTATATTCTTCTTTTGTTGATTTTCTAGTGAAAATTTGTAACGAATAAGTGATTTGGTGATCACTTCACATATTTCATTTTGACCTGTTTCACTATTCAAATATTCTTCATCCTGAGGATTGGATAAAAAGCCGGTTTCAACAAGCACAGCTGGCATTGCAACTGCCTGTAGCACCCAAATTCCCTTTTGGTCTCTTTGTTTTGCTTCACGACTAATCCTTCCAGCTTTCTTAAACTCTTCCTCAATAGTTAAAGCTAAACTGGCTGCACGTTGAAAATATTGTTGGGTTAATAAGCTAGCCATCATGGATCTTGTCGGATCCGCATTCTTATTTAATTCTTTAATTTGTCGTTCAGATACGGAGTCCAATTTTTCCACCATCTCATCAACCATATCATCTGCCACTTCCTTTCTTGCATCGGATTTTCCAACGCCGTAAATATAGGTTTCAGTCCCTCTTGCAGGATTTGGGCTATAGTTAATCTTATAATTGGGAACTTTACGTGTAATCTTGCGAGTTTTGCCATTTTTCTTTACATAATAAGTTTTATTAATATAACCTACTAAAGTCCTATTTATTAAACGGCCAGCAGAATTTGTATGAATGCATACAAATAAGTCACCTTTTACTTGGTTTGCAAACTTTGCTTTTTCAACAACTGAGCTAAAAACGTCAGTTGTCCTAGTTAAAACCACCTCCACATCCGGTAGGGATTTATGAATGTAGTCTTCTAATTTTAAAGAAATCGCCAATGCAATAGCAGCTTCTGATGAATATTGGCCTTTTGTCCCTGGATCGGTTCCGCCATGACCTGGATCAATGATGATGCGTTTTAAAGTTTTTGATTGATTTTGGGCATTAACAATCAAACAAAAAAGGCTTAAAATGACTATACAGCCTAAACGAAATGCTAAAATCAATCTATTTTGCTTCATAATCAGTTCCTTAAAGGGGTTTTACTATATTTTTGCAGCAGTGATAAATCTAGTATACAAAAATAACGAAAAATCTAGCCCTTGTATTGTTAATATTAGCATTTTCCTAATATTAACAATAGTTTTTGCATCCTCTGTGTCCGGCTATGGTCAAATCAAAAAAGGAAAAAATAGTACTAAAAAGGAATTTAATAAAATCATCCCACAAAGTCTTGATAACAATAAAGCCAAAAAGTCTTCTATTATTAAGGCGCTTGATACAAATATATCGAAAATAGATACTATAGTAGATAAAAAAGATAGCACAAAATCTATACAAATTTTAAGGGTTTCTAAGGATAGTATTGATGCGCCTGTTAATTATAATGCTACAGACTCTGGTGTAATGATCATGGCCACCAAGGAATTCTTTTTATATGGTGATGCAAAAACGGAGTATCGAACGTCTCAGCTAGAGGCGGCAAATATTGTGTATGACCAACAGACACAAAATATTCGTGCCTATGGGGCAAAAGATACTACGGGTAGTCCTTTAAGTAATCCTAAATTTTTGGAAGGGGATATAGTGTCGGTGAATGATTCTATTTATTTTAATATGAAATCGGGTAAGGGGTTGACAAAAAATACCAATTTTCAGCAGGGGGAAATTTTTGTGAATGCCAATACCATGAAAAAAGTAAGCAAGGATGTGGCGTTTGCCTATAAAGCAAGATTCACTACTTGTAATTTAGATGACCCACATTTTGCTTTTAGAACCAATAAGATGAAAATTATTACTGATAAAATTGGTGTATCAGGACCGACTTTCCCAGAATTTGAAGGGGTGCCTTTTCCAGTGGGCATTCCTTTTGGAATTTTTCCATTGACCACAGGGCGACATTCAGGACTAATGGCACCTGCATTTTCAACCAGTGAGGATTTTGGTTTGGGCTTTGAGGGCTTGGGATATTACAAAGTGCTCAGTGATAATTTTGATGCAACCCTTAGGACCAATATTTACTCTTATGGTGGATGGAATTTAAATTTAAACAGTAAGTATATCATGCGATATAAATACATGGGTAATTTTAATTTGAGTTTGCAAAATACGCGCATCTTAAATAGGAATGCTGCTGTCAACCAAGAGTATACAGGAGGGAGAACATTTATGATCAACTGGACGCACTCCATGGACCAACGTGCAAGACCAGGTACTTCCTTTTCAGCGAATGTAAATTTTGGAAGTACAAAATACAATAGCCTGTTGTTAAATAATCCATTTCAGAATTTCCAAAACCAAATAAGTTCTTCCGTTAGTTATACAAAAAGTTGGGATAATAAATACAATTTATCGGTTAACTTAAACCACAACCAAAATAATAATTTAGGATTGGTTAATATGAGTTTACCTAATATCAATTTTAATGCAATCACCATTTATCCATTTCAATCCAAGGATCAAATTGGTGCTGGTAAGTGGTATGAAAAGTTAGGTGTAGGTTATAATGGTAGTTTTCAAAATCAATTGTCATTTTATGATTCAGCATTGAATTTTAATAAGTTATTAGATACCATGCAATGGGGTGCGCAACATAGTATTCCCATTAGCTTGTCATTGCCTTCCTTAGGGCCTATTACTATTACTCCCGGTATTTCATTTGAAGAAAAGTGGTTTGGACAACAAAGTATCAAAACCTGGAATAATAAAACAAAGCAAGTAGATACTTCTATTAGTCGTGGATTTTATAGAGCGCCAAATATGAGTTTTAGTTTAGGAACTGCGTCAAGAATTTTCGGTACCTATAAATTCAAAAAAAATAGTAATATCCAAGCCATCCGACATGAGGTTAGGCCAAGTATATCGATGAGTTATACACCTGATTTAGCAGCATCCTATCACTATACAACTCAAATTGACTCAACTGGAAGGAACTATCGTTTTTCAAAATATGATGGGGGTATTGGGGGTGGTTATTCGGAAGGAAATTTTGGAGGTATGGGTTTTGGGGTAGATAATTTATTGGAGATGAAGATGAAGGATAAAAAAGATACCACGGAAGGCGCTTTTAAGAAAGTTAAATTAATTGAAGGCTTTGGTTTCAACTCGAGTTATAATTTTTTAGCGGACAGTTTTGCCTTAGGTAATTTTAATATTTATATGCGAACTACCTTATTTGAAAATTTAAATATCACTTCCAATTTAACGATGGATCCTTATCAAACCGATAAGCAAGGGTTTAGGGTGAATAAAATTGACATTGATCCAACAAAATTAAAATTTGGTAATATTACTAGTGGGGGGCTTTCTTTTTCCACTTCCTTTAAAAGTAAATCAACCGACGGGAAGGAAACAAAACAAAAAGATATTCCTATAGATCCATTCATGACCCCTGACGAGCAACAAAGGCAATTACAGTATGCGAAATCAAATCCCGCTGAGTTTACTGATTTCAATATTCCATGGACATTAACCGTATCTTATTCCTTTCAATTTTCAAGGTACATGAAACCAGATTATTCTGGATTCCAAATTAACACCTATTCGAGTTTAAATTTTAACGGAGATTTTAGTATTACCCCAAAATGGAAGTTGGGGGGAACTGGATATATAGATGTTGCAAAGCGAAGCATACAGCAATTAAGTATGTTTATAACAAGGGAAATGCATTGTTGGCAATTAGCCATAAACGTAACTCCGATAGGATTGTATAAGTCATTTAGTATTACGGTGAATCCAAA
>CAXNDZ010000132.1:0-5538 GCA_964201225.1 Chitinophagales bacterium
AAAACCCAAACTTTTAGCATGATCAATTTTATAGAACATGTTTTTCCAAAAAGTATGTTTGAGGCAATGGCCAATAATGAAATATTACAGATTGTTATTTTCAGTATCTTTTTTGGCGTAGCCGCAGCAGCAATAGGCGATAAGGCCAAAGGATTTATAAAAGCATTGGAAACAGTTTCTCATATTATTTTAAAAATGGTAGGCTATGTGATGAATTTTGCACCATTGGGTGTGTTTGGGGCCATTGCTGCAGTGATTGCCACAAAGGGGTTGGCCATTTTTATATTTTACGGTAAATATTTAATGTACTTCTTATTCGGTATCGGTGTTTTATGGGTGGTATTGTTAGGGGTTGGATTTATTATTTTAGGCAAACGCGTACCTTCCTTATTAAAACATATCACGTCACCATTAGTCATTGCTTTTAGTACGACTAGTAGTGAAGCCGTGTTCCCGAAATTAACAGAGGAGTTAGAAAAGTTTGGATGTAAGGATAAAATTGTATCCTTTATTTTGCCATTAGGGTACTCATTTAATTTAGATGGCAGTATGATGTATATGACCTTTGCAAGTTTGGCGATTGCGCAAGCTTATGGCATTCACATTGATATTCCAACACAGTTAACCATGTTATTGGTATTGATGCTTACGAGCAAGGGGATTGCAGGTGTACCACGTGCATCCCTAGTGGTTGTTACCGCTACTTGTGCCATGTTTAACATCCCACCTGAAGGCATCGCATTAATTTTACCTATTGATCACTTTTGCGATATGTTCCGATCTGCTACGAATGTTTTAGGCAATAGCCTTGCGACCACTGGAGTCAGTAAATGGGAAGGCGCATTAGAAAATCCAACACAAACATAAAAATATATTAATGATTACTTTACTTGAACTTTTCCATTGGAGTCAGCTACTACAACCGCAGTTTTATATTGAGCATGGCGGTTTGTGGTTATTATTGTTTGTAGTTTTTGCTGAAACGGGATTATTTTTTGGCTTTTTTTTACCAGGAGATAGTTTGCTTTTTGTTGCAGGTATTTATAGCGCACCCTTGGTCTCACAAATTTTTGTAACCGATAGTGAGTGGCTTAATTTAGGTATTTTATTTGCATTTATATCGGTCGCAGGAATTTTGGGAAATTATGTTGGCTATTTTATTGGTAAAAAGGTGGGCCCGGCGATGTATGAATGGAAAGATAATTTATTGTTTAAGAAAAAGTATTTAGTGCAAGCGCATGAATTTTATGAAAAACATGGTGGTCGCGCAATAGTGATCGCTAGATTTATTCCGATTGTTCGAACTTTCGCACCCATTGTTGCTGGTATTGTTGCCATGGATAAAAAAAAGTTTGTTTATTTTAATGTGGTGGGTTGTTTGGCTTGGGTAGCGAGTATGTTATGTGCTGGCCATTTTTTACAAGCCTGGATTTTAAATCAATTTCAATTCGATTTAAAAAATCATTTAGAGGTTATCGTATTAGGCATTGTTTTAGTGACCACCTTGCCTGTCATTATAAATGTTATTTCGCATCGTTCTCGTAAATCATAATTTAAAAACGATTAATAAGTAATTTATTAACATGAATCAGAATAAACAAATTGGACTTTTGTCGTTGCCTGTATTTGTGGCTGCCTTAGGCTATTTTGTAGATGTGTATGATTTGTTATTATTTACCATTGTAAGACAGACGAGTGTAATGAGTATTGGGTCCACTGCGGAAACCATTATTGTAGATAGTGCGCATATTATTAACTGGCAAATGTCTGGCTTATTAATTGGCGGTATATTATGGGGTGTGTTGGGCGATAAAAAAGGCAGATTAAAAGTTTTATTTGGTTCCATTTTATTATACTCGGTGGCAAATATCCTCACCTCCTTTGTGCAAAATGTAGATCAATACGCTTACTGTCGTTTCATAGGAGGTATTGGCTTGGCAGGGGAGTTGGGCGCAGGAATTACACTTGTTTCAGAGATGCTTCCTAAACATAAAAGAGGTATTGGCACTTCCATGGTTGCGGGTATTGGATTGTTTGGTGCTGTGTTTGCCTATTTCACTTTTAAGTATACCAATGATTGGCGTTTGTGTTATCAAATAGGCGGGGTACTTGGATTTTTTCTTTTGATATTACGTGTTAAAGTAGCGGAGTCGTTTATGTTTGAATCAGTTAAATTGTCAAAACTAGCTAAAGGAAATTTTTTCATGTTTTTTCAAAATAAGAAAAGATTTATAAAATATATTACAGCTATTTTAATTGGGCTTCCTACTTGGTTTGTGATTGGCGTTTTAATTAATTACAGTAACAAATTTGCAAGTTCGCTATATGGGATTAATTTAATTGATTCAGGAAGATCCATCATGCTAGCTTATATAGGGATTGCTTCAGGTGATTTATTGATTGGATATGTGAGTCAATATTTTAAAAGTCGTAAAAAGGCATTGATGCTTTTTTATATTTTAAGTATTATCGGCATGATATTATTTTTCAGTCCATTCAATAACAATGATAGTCGTATGTATCTCATTTGTGCTTTCTTAGGCTTTAGTACCGGTTACTGGGCAATATTTAATCAAATGGCAGCGGAACAATTTGGGACTAATTTGCGTGCCACCGCAGCAACGACCATACCCAATATGGTGCGTGGTGCATTGCCACTCATTAACTTTTTATTTTTAGATATTTTACAAAAAAAATTAGGTTGGGATATTGTACAAAGTGGCATGTTTACGGGGGCTATCGTAATGGTGATTACTTTAATTGCTTATTTCTTTACAGAGGAAACTTATCATAAGGATTTGGATTATATGGAACACGATAATCCACTTCCTTAGTTTTAAATCCATATGCGTTTATTATTCATTCGTTTTTCGTCCATTGGGGACATCGTATTAACTACACCGGTTATTCGTTGTGTAAAACAACAGATTCCAGGGGTTGAAATACACTTTTTGACCAAGCTTTCCATGAAGGAGGTGACTGAAGCGAATCCGTATATTGATCATTTTCATTATTTGGATCAAGAGATCAATGAGATTATCCCAGTTTTAAAAAAGCAGTCCTTTGATGCAGTCATCGATTTGCATCACAATCAACGTACCTGGCTTATCAAGCGCGCATTGGGCGTAAAAGCGTTTAGTTATAAAAAATTAAGCATTCAAAAAATCATCCTCACTACTTTTGGTATTGATTTGTTAAAAAATGAACATGTCACCAAGCGCTATTTAGATACGGTAAAATTGTTGGGTGTGGTAGATGATGGAAAGGGGTTGGATTATTTTATTCCTAGTGCTACCAAGTCAGTCGTCAATGATTTGCCTGAAAGTTTTAAATCAGGTTATGTTGGATTGGTGATTGGCGCCTCATATTTTAATAAAAAGATGCCCCTTGAAAAATTAAAGGCATTAATTGAATCCATTAAATTACCTATTGTCTTGATCGGTGGTCCTGATGATAGGGAATTAGGAGTGGCCTTGCAGCATACTTTTGGGGATCGCGTATTTAACGCATGCGGCAACTATAATATTAATGAATCAGCCATTTTTGTAAAGCATGCTAATTATATTGTTTCTCATGACACTGGTTTTTTACATATTGCCTGTGCTTTTAATAAACCAACGGTTACCATATGGGGGGCTACTACACCTGCATTACAGTTTTCGGCTTTGTATCCTGCAAATTCAGAAAGTCCTCGTTATGATGCAATCGTACCTAATTTAAAATGCCAACCTTGTGCAAAGCAAGGGTCAAATCATTGCCCCAAAGGACATTTTAATTGTATGCAACTTCAAAATACAGATTTGATTGCAGCGAAAGTAAATGCTTTATAAAATTAGTACGCGCATAAATACCTATTTCTCGTCTCATCGCTGCAGGAACAGATATTCGTCTCGAAATAGTATTTACGCGCTATTTTATAAATTATTCAGACGCATAAATATTTAGTTTTCGTCTCATCCATTATTTACCGCGCATAAAAAAAGCCTTCCACCCGTTATCGGAGGAAGGCTTTTGAATAATTCTTATACTATTATAAAGTTTTCAATACGTCGTTCATATTACGCACAGCGTCTGCGCTTTTGTTGAATGCTGCTTGTTCATCTGCAGATAAATCCATATTAACAATCTTTTCCCAACCATTTTTTCCTATCACTACTGGAACACCTAAGCAAATGTCGGATTGTCCATATTCGCCATCCAAACTTACGCAACATGTAAATAATTTCTTTTCATCACGTACAATGCTTTCCACTAATGCAGCGCCTGCAGCACCTGGTGCATACCAAGCGGAAGTGCCTAATAATTTTGTAAGTGTTGCACCGCCCACCATGGTATCGTTAATGATGGTTTGTTGTTGTTCTTCAGTTAAAAATTTAGTAACTGGAATGCTATTCCAGGTCGCATGCTTTATTAAAGGAATCATGGTGGTATCTCCGTGACCGCCTATAACTATTGCGTTTAAGTCAGATGGGCTGCAATTTAAGGTAGTACTTAATTGGTATTTGAAACGTGCACTATCTAAAGTACCACCCATTCCAATAATTCTATTTTTAGGTAAACCAGTTGACTGTAATGCTAAGTAAGTCATTGTGTCCATAGGGTTGCTAATGACAATAATGATGGTATTTGGAGAATGCTTTAAAATGTTCTCACAAACCCCTTTTACAATACCGGCATTGGTGCCAATTAATTCCTCACGTGTCATACCTGGTTTACGTGGTAAACCTGAAGTAATAACTACGACATCTGAATTAGCCGTTTTTGAATAATCATTCGTTGATCCAGAAATACGCGTATCAAAACCTAGTAAGGTAGCTGTCTGCATCATATCCTGTGCTTTACCTTCGGCAAATCCTTCCTTTATATCTAATAAAACCAGCTCAGTTGCTAATTCTTTACGAGCAATATTATCAGCACATGTAGCACCCACGGCACCTGCACCTACGACTGTAATTTTCATTTTTTTTTATTTAAAATAAGTGTTCAATATTTTTACGCAGCAAAGTTAGTTATTTGCTTTCTATTATCTTTATTAAGTCAAAAATATCTGCCCCTTTTTCATACACTTTCACCAATTGGTTGTTTTTGTATAATGCCACAAACGGAGTCATTTTAGGGCGAAAAAAGCTAGGGATCATATAGTTAGGATCACGACCAACAAGTATATTAGGGCGGCCCACAAAGTTAAATTTGTCTGCAAAGGCCTGAATGGCAATCATGTCTCGGTAACTGTCCCAAATAAATAAAACGTTTGTTAATTTGTCTTTATACTTATTAATAGTTGCCGCTTCGGTTTCGCAATGAGAACAATCGGGGCTAAAAAAAATAATACAAGTATATTTAAACTTAGGGATCGTTTTATTGGTCACCTCCCTGCCGTCAATTAGGTTTAAAGTAAAAGTAGGTAAGTTTTTGTCATTTAAGTAGGGGGCGTTTGGATCAGGTTTAACATCTACACTTTGTGCTGAAGCCTGTGCAATGATCACCATAGTGAATAGGCATAGAATAATTTTTTTCATAATATTATTTTATTGTTGT
>CAXNDZ010000133.1:0-5467 GCA_964201225.1 Chitinophagales bacterium
TAATTTAAATCGATACTTGTAGTAATTCCTTTTGCTTTTGCCGCTTTTAAAGCCGCTAATGTTAAAGCTGCTGCTTTATCACTTAAAGCAGGCGTTATACCTGTCGTATGAAACCAATCAGCACCATCTAAAATTTTATCAAAATCAAACTCAGACGCATCCACATCAGCAATAGATGCACCTGCACGATCATATACTACTTGTGACGCACGCATGGAAGCACCCGTCTCTAAAAAATAAATGCCTAAACGATCACCGCCACGCGCAATAAATTGGGTATCTACCCCATATCTTCTTAAATGATTAATAGCAGATTGTCCAATTGGATTATTAGGTACTTTGGTTACAAAAGTTCCATTTAATCCATAATTACATAAAGCTGCAGCCACATTTGCTTCACCACCACCATAAGTGATATCAAAGGTATCTGCTTGTACAAATCTTTTAAAATCGGGTGTTGACAATCGCAACATAATTTCCCCTAGTGTAACTACTTTCTTGCTCATAACTTGTTTTATTTAGTATTATTTAATTTTAAAATATTCCTTTGCATTATAATAACAAATATTTTTTAAAACCTCTGCTATCCACTTTTCATCATTGGGTATGAGTCCTTTTTCCATATCCTGTGCAAATAAATTACAAATGATACGTCTGAAATATTCATGCCTTGAATAAGATAAAAAGCTACGGCTATCTGTTAACATTCCAATAAATGTGGAAACAACACCCATATTTGATAAAGCATTTATTTGCTTTTCCATGCCTTCCTTTTGATCTAAGAACCACCAGCCTGATCCAAACTGCATTTTACCCTTTAATTTACCATCACTAAAATTACCACACATGGTGGCAAACACTTCATTATCCGAAGGATTGTTATTGTATAAAATAGTTTTAGTTAACTCGTCACTTTGATCCAAGGCATTTAAAAAATTAGACAAATTAACTGCTTGTGGATAATCACCAATAGAATCTGTTCCTGAATCAGCACCAATACGTGCTAATAATTTGGAATTATTATTACGAATTGGGCCAAGGTGAAATTGTTGTACCCACCCTTTTTTACAATACATTCTTGATAATGATAAAAGTATGGCGCCTGAGAATAGTTCTGGTTGAGAAAACGGAGTACTGTTTTTGTTTTGAATAAATTGAACAAACTCTTTTTCCAATGCAGTAGTCAAGGTGATTTGTGACGGCATTTGTGTGAATGCATGATCCGAAACACGACAACCGTTTTGATGAAAATAATTCACTCTACTTTCTAATGCAATTAAAAAAGTATTGATGGAATTAACTTTTGTACCTGAAACTTTTTCAAGATGATGTAAGTATTTTATAAACGCACCCTTATCTGCTATATTTAACGCCTTATCCGGTCTGAAAGTGGGTAATACTTTACACTTAAAGCCGCTTTTTGCTATTTTTTTATGATCCGCCAAATCATCACATGGATCATCGGTGGTCCCAACTAATTCCACCTTGTAATTATTTAAAATTCCTTGTGTTGAAAATTTATCCTGTGCCAAAAGTGTATTACATTTTTTATAAATGGCTCCAGCACTTTTTTCATCTAAATATTCATTGATACCAAAAGGACGTTTTAATTCCAAATGTGACCAGTGAAATAATGGATTACGAATGGTTTGTGGCATACATCTCGCCCAAGCTTTAAATTTATCTTCGTCACTTGCATTGCCCGTAATTAATTTTTCATCTATACCCAGCGCGCGCATCGCTCTCCATTTATAGTGATCCCCTTTTAACCAAATCTCTGTTAAATTTTTAAATTTCTTATTTTCTGCAATTTCATTCGGAGGCAGATGATTATGATAATCAATAATAGGCAAATTAGCTACATGATTATGGTACAATTTATTAGCCATTTTACTTTCAAGTAAAAATTGATCCGTAAAAATGGTTTTCTTTTTCGAAATAGCCATAGTGTCAATTATTTAATTATTTTATTTATTTTCTTGTAAGCTTCTTAAGATGCCTAATTCAACTCCTCTTAATTCTGCTAACCCTTTTAATCTTCCAATAGCAGAATAACCAGGATAAGTTTTCTTTTTCAAATCATCTAACATTTGATGTCCATGATCAGGTCGCATCGGTATATCTACTCCACGCTGCTGCATCACAAGTACAATTGCTTTAATCACGCCATACATATCAACATCCCCTTCTAAATGATTGTCCTCGTAAAAATCACCTTGTGCATTGCGCTTAGTACTTCGTAAGTGAATAAAATTGATTCTATCCCCAAACTGCTTCACCATTTCTGGTAAATTATTATCTGGTCTAACGCCAAAGGAACCGGTACAAAAACACAATCCATTACTCAAGGAAGGAACTGCAGCTGCTAAAGCAGCAATATCTGATGCAGTACTTACAATTCTTGGCAAACCTAATATTGCATGCGGCGGATCATCAGGATGAATGACCATTTTAATACCTGCTGCTTCCGCTACCGGAACAACTTGTTGTAAAAAATAAATCAAATGACTTCTTAATTTTTCAGCATCTATTCCTGCATAGGCATCCAACGCTGCTTGAAATTGTTCCATGGTAAAACTTTCCTCACTGCCTGGCAACCCCTTGATCATGTTTTTTTGTATCAAGGCTAATTCAGCTTCGCTTGCATTTTCAAATTTATGTTTTGCAATGGCTATTTCTTCAACGGTATAATCCTTTTCAGCACCCTTTCTTTTTAAAATAAATAAATCAAACGCCATGACCGCTGCCTTTTCATACAACAATGCCAATGAACCATCAGGCATAGGATATTCTAAATTAGTTCTTGTCCAATCCATGACAGGCATAAAATTGTAAGTCACAATTTTGACTCCACATTGTCCAAGATTTTGTAAACTAATTTTATAATTTGCAATAATTTGTAAATAGCCGCTGACTTGTGTTTTAATGGACTCATGCACTGGTAAACTTTCAACGACTGACCATTTTAATCCAGCAGCTTCTACCAAATCAATTCTTTTTTGAATTTCATCTACTGTCCAAACATCTCCATTAGGAATATGATGCAATGCGGTAACAACACCAGTACAACCAGCTTGTCTAATATCTGCTAAAGAAACTGGATCGTTTGGCCCATACCATCGCATGGTTTGCTCCATTCTGTTTTTTATATTCCCATATGAAGGGTAAAAATGATGTCCCATTATTTTAATTCAACTTTTTTTTAATAAACAAATTCTATTTCAACGATCGTTACAAAAAATTATATGATTGATTTTATAAAATTTAATTATTTACAATCACATAACAAATGTCCATTCTTACACCCCGCTGTTAATCGTAAATCCTCCATCCACACCAATATCCATACCTGTTACAAATTTTGACGCATCGCTTAACAACCAAATCAAAGCCCCAATTAATTCATCGGGTTGTCCAAATCTTTTATAAGGCGTATTTCTAATGATCGCATTCCCTCGGTCTGTATAAGACCCATCTTCATTGGTTAGTAAAGTTTTATTTTGACTGGTCAGGAAAAAACCAGGCATGATTGAATTGATTCTTATTTTATCACCATAACGATTGGCCATTTCAATTGCAAACCATTTTGTATAAATATCAATGGCCGCCTTACCCATACTATATCCTAAAACCTTTGTTATTGCACGCTTAGAACTCACCGATGAAATATTAACAATACTTCCATTACCAGTTTTTGCGATTTCAGGTCCAAATACTTGAACAGGAATAATAGTACCCCATAAATTAAGCACCAAAGCATCCTTCATTCCATCAATATTCAAATTGAAAACATCTTCGGTTGGCTGTAAAACACCCGATGGAATATTTCCTCCAGCGCCATTCACCAAACCATCTATTTTGCCATACTTCTCTAAAATTTCATTTTTTGCTGAAACCAATTGTGCTTCTTCTAATACATTCACCGAAATAAAATGTGCATCCCCTCCATTTGCTTTCACTTCTGCTACTCTCTCATTTCCTTTCTCCCCATTTTGACCCAAAATAATTGGAATACCTCCTTGGGTTGCAATCCCTTTGACAAAACCAGCGCCTAGTACACCAGTACCTCCAGTAACCACAATTACCTTTCCAGCTAAACTAAACATGTCCGAATGTCCCATTTTTTAAATTTAAGTTTAATAAATATCAACCTATTTTCATTTTATTTATAAAGCATTTTGAAAGATTATATTATCTAACCAAAATAGAAGTACAAATAAGTAAATGATTTAATTAATTGATTCTATATTGTTCAAATACAATAAGTTAAGTGATTAAAACCCTTCACTTATTGCAAGCACAAATAGCAATTAACTAGTATGGAAATTACAAAATTTTAAACAAATTTCGAATTATTCAATCTACAAAAAAACAAATAAACTATACTATTTACGCAAACGATGTAGTAATATTAGTAAATTGGCCATAATTTAGAACTTACAAAGCAAACATTAGCACAAACCCCCATGGCAGCAGTCAATTTAAAGCAATTAGCAAAGATGTTGAACCTTTCCATTTCAACAGTATCAAAGGCCTTGAGGGATAGTCATGAAATTGGGGATGCCACCAAATTACGTGTTTTGGCGAAAGCTAAGGAAATGGACTACACCCCCAATCCATTTGCAAGCGGATTAAGAAGAAATAAAAGTAAAACTATTGCCGTTGTGGTCCCCGAAGTTGCTAATAACTATTT
The DNA here is from genome assembly GCA_964201225.1 of Chitinophagales bacterium. Taxonomy (GTDB): domain Bacteria; phylum Bacteroidota; class Bacteroidia; order Chitinophagales; family Chitinophagaceae; genus Sediminibacterium. The sequence continues at coordinate 4,694 of CAXNDZ010000133.1, forward strand.
TGCATTGGCCATTAATGGTATTGAGCGTATCGCACAGGAAAATGACTATCATGTACTTATCTATTTGACGCATGAAGATATTGAAAAGGAAAAAGGGATCATGAAGCATTTGGAAAATAAAAGAGTGGATGGTGTTTTGATGTCAGTGACGATGAATACCAACAATCAAACCCATTTGTCTGATTTTCAACAAAAGGGCATCCCTATTGTATTCTTTGATCGTATTTGTCATGAAATTGAAACTGCTAAAGTTACTACCGATGATTATATTAGCGGCATCAATGCAACCAAACATCTAATTGAAAATGAATGTAAGGACATCGCCTTTTTATCTTTAGGTGAGGATATTTCAATTATGCAAAAAAGGAAAAGTGGCTATTTAGAGGAATTGCATAAAAATAATATGGAGGCTAAAACGGAACGAATTATAAAATGCGGTAATGATGATGAAATAAACTACGATCTTGTAAAAAAACTATTGAGTGGGAAAAATAAACCAGATGGTATTTTCGCTTCCGTGGAAAAACTTGCCATCACCACTTACCAAGTTTGTAGAGAATTAAATATCAATATCCCTAAAGATGTAAAAATAATTTGTTTTTCAAATCTTGAAACCGCCTCCTTATTAAACCCTTCCCTTTCCACGATCACCCAACCGGCTTATAATATTGGCAAAACTGCAGCGGAGGTGATGTTCAAATACCTTGACAAAAACAAAACCTATATCCCGAACGAAAATATTGTTTTACAATCCACCTTACATATTAGGGAATC
>CAXNDZ010000134.1:0-5451 GCA_964201225.1 Chitinophagales bacterium
AAATACTAACAAGCATTCAGATAAATTGTTTAGTTTTTTGGTTTTTGTTGACTAAAATTTTAGGCGAGTTGTGTATATTTGTTGGCACCCTAATTATTTAGCATGTTCAATTTAATCTTATTCGGACCTCCCGGCAGCGGCAAGGGCACTCAAAGTGAAAATATTATTGCAGCTTTTGGCTTAAAACATCTTTCCACTGGCAATTTATTAAGATCTGAAATAACCCAACAAACCCCTTTGGGATTAGAAGCTAAAAGCTTCATGGATCAAGGTCAATTAGTTCCGGATGCGGTGGTGATTGGCATGGTAGGTAATTTTATAGATGCGAATCCAGGAGCAAAAGGTTTTTTATTTGATGGCTTCCCAAGAACTGCTGCACAATGTGTTGCTCTAGATGCTTTATTAAAAGAAAAGTCAAGTGAAATAAATATTGTATTGGCATTAGAAGTGGCTGAGGAGGAACTAGTAAAAAGACTATTAGGACGTGGTGCCACTTCGGGTCGTAGCGATGATACGAATGAAACGGTGATCCGTGCTCGGATTCAGGAGTACCATGATAAAACTGCTGCAGTTGAAAAGTATTATGCACAGTTTGATAAAGTAGTAGCTATTCAAGGCGAGGGAACGGTAGAAAGTATTTATGCTGATTTGAAAAAAGAAATTGACGCAAGAATTTAATTCATTGCATATATGTATTGAACAAAAAAGAGTCCCGATTTATCGGGACTCTTTTTTTATTATAAAGCTTACGCACGCTAAGCGTTTTATATATTCAACCCCCCACAAGTGCTAATTACTTGACCTGTGATATAACTGCTTAAATCACTTGCTAAAAATAAAGTAGTGTTGGCGACTTCTTCAGCTTTTCCAAAACGACCTAATGGTATTTTTTCCAAAAAGGCTTTCCCTGCTTCACCTTCATTCAAGTAATGGGTCATATCTGTTTCCACAAATCCAGGAGCAATGGCATTACATCTAATGTTGCGGCTACCTAACTCAAGGGCAATGGATTTAGTAAAGCCAATAATTCCTGCTTTACTTGCGGCATAACTACTTTGTCCTGCATTACCGCGGATACCTATAATGGAACTCATATTAATAATACTACCCGATTTTGCTTTCATCATGGGTCTAATAACTTGCTTGGTCATATTGAAAACACTCTTCAAATTAGTGTTCATCACATCATCCCATTGTTCCGCAGTCATTCTTAATAATAGGTTATCCTTTGAAATGCCTGCATTATTCACACAAATATCAATAGCACCAAATTCGGCTAGTACCGCATTTACCAAAGTTTCACAGGCTACAAAATCGCCCGCATTGGTTTGAAAGGCCTTTGCTTTAACGCCTAAACCGATTATTTCTTTTTCCAGTGCTGCTGCTTTTTCGGCACTGCTATCACTTACATAGGTAAATGCAATATTTGCACCCTGCTCAGCTAGTTTTAATGCAATTGCTGCGCCAATACCCCGAGCGGCTCCGGTTACAATGGCTACTTTTCCTGTTAATAGTTTCATGCGCTTTTTTTATTTAAACAGATAACTATGAATAATCTTATTTTCTAATATTTACAAAGATAACGGGTTTGGTCATTATAAAGAAAATAGACTTATTTCTATTTGAATGATTCTGCCCAAAATACACTTGCATTAAATTAGTAATTATAAAATATTAATTCAAATTCATGTAATTTTGTGGCGAAATAAGTTTTTAGAAATATGAAAGAAAATGTTGCATTTAGATCTCTTTGTCCAGTCGCTACTAGCCTAGATGTTATAGGAGATAAGTGGACATTGCTCATTTTAAGAGATATGATTTGGGGACATAAAACAATGTTCCATGAATTCAAAGAATCTCCTGAAAAAATGCCCAGCAAAATGCTTTCGAATAGATTAAAAAAATTAGAAGGCATGGGTTTTATTTCAAAACAAAAAGGAATCATTAATAAAAAAAGCATCTACTATTTATTAGAAAAAAGGGGATTGGATACTTTTCCTATCATGATAGAGTTGGCTATATTTACGACAAAACATTTCTTTGACCATTTGGGTACTACGTATACCGGGGACGTAAAAAAGAGAATGCTCAAAGATAAGCTTGATTATACGAAGGAGTTGATTTCGAACTATAAGCAATTTGTTCGTCTTCAGTCATTTTAATGCAATACGAATTAAACGTATCATGCTGTTCATTTATAGCGCTTGGTTCACTTTTTTTATTTCTTCAATAAAGTGGCGCTCGTTGGATAATCTTGGCACTTTGTGTTGCCCACCCAGTTTTCCTCTTTGTTTTAACCAAGTATGAAAACAGCCTTTTTTAACACTTATAATTTGCGGCAATCCCAATGCAATATCTTTATGGCGCTTTGCTTCATAGTCGCTGTTTGCAGCTTTTAGGTTATTATCAAGTGCAATCGTAAAAGCCTTTAAATCAGCTGGTTCATTTTCAAATTCAATTAGCCATTCATGCGCACCTGAATTGTTGTCGGACATATATATTGGGGCTGCAGTATATTCCCTGATCGCTACACCAAAACTAGTACAGGCTTCACTCATGGCTTTATCACTATTATCTGCAATTAATTCTTCCCCAAATGCATTTATAAATTGTTTTAATCTACCACTTACTTTAATTCTGTAAGGTGTAAGATTAGTAAACTGAATCGTGTCTCCCACTAAGTAGCGCCATAAGCCACCATTGGTGCTGATCACAATAGCATAATTTTTTCCTACTACCACTTTGTTTAATCCCACGGTCATAGGTTGTGCTTTGCCATATTCTTCAATCGGCATGAACTCATAAAAAATGCCATGTTCTAAAAACAATAACATGCCTTCCTCCTTTACATTATCTTGTGCAGCAAAAAAGCCTTCACTTGCATTATAAATTTCTAAATAATTGCAATCAGCGCCGATAATTTTTTTAAACTGTTCTTTATAAGGTGTAAATGAAACACCGCCATGTATATATAATTCAAAATTAGGCCACACTTCTTTAATTGATTTTTTTTCAGTCAACTCAAGAATTCTTTTTAATAAAACCAGGGTCCATGTTGGAACGCCTGCGATAGAAGTGACATCCTCGTTGATGGTACTTTGCGCTAGGCTTTCAATTTTTGCTTCCCACTCATCCATTAATGCAATGGACAACTCGGGGGTGCGAATTAAGCCTGCCCAAAAGGGAGCGTTTTGTAACAACACCGCACTTAAATCTCCGTATTGAATATCTTCTTTAATGGGATGCACTTGATGACTCCCTCCAATGACCAAACCCTTACCTGTAAGTAAATCACTATCAGGCATTGTTTTATAATACAAGGCCAATACATCCTTTGATCCTTGAAAATGATTGTCCTGAATACTTTCCTCGGTTAAAGGAATAAACTTGCTTTTATCATTGGTCGTTCCACTGCTTTTAGCAAACCACTTTACAGGGGTATTCCATAAAACAGAATCCTCACCCTCCATTACTTGGTCAATATAGGGTTTCATATCATGGTACTCATGAATAGGAACTGTTTGTTTAAATGTTCGGATATTGAAGATATTGTCAAACTGGTATTTTCTACCAAATTGCGTGTATTGGCCGTGGGTAATTAAATCTTGTAATACCTCACGCTGCGCGGCAATGGGGTTATTTACCCAATGTTCGATATGCCAGTAACGGAAACGGGCCAATCTTGACAGTGCGGGGCTGAAAATCTTCATAGGTGTGTCACAATATACACTATACGCTTTAATAAATTAAGTAATAAGCGCAGTTTTAGAAGCGAAGCTTTAGGAGCTTATTTAGGCTTATTGCCCATCTCAATAATCCAATCCTTACGTTTTAATTCAAAGTTGGTTCCCAAATACAATCGGCGCACTTGCTCATCTTCTGCTAATTCTTCGGCGCTACCATGTTTGAATATTTTTCCGTCAATTAATAAATAAGCACGATCGCAAATGGATAAGGTTTCATTCACATTATGATCCGTAATTAAAATACCAATATCTTTTAATTTTAAGCGAGCGACTACGGATTGAATATCTTCTACTGCGATAGGATCCACGCCAGCAAAGGGTTCGTCTAATAAAATAAATTTAGGATCCACTGATAATGCGCGTGCAATTTCGGTACGACGACGTTCCCCACCGCTTAAGCTATCTCCAAAATTATTTCTGACCTGGTGTAAATTAAATTCATCTAAAAGGGATTCCAATTTATGTTCTCTTTCACCCTTTGTTAATTTGGTCATTTCTAAAACGGCCATAATATTATCTGCTACCGATAATTTTCGAAACACACTTGCTTCCTGTGGTAAATAACCCAGGCCCATTTGTGCACGCTTATACATGGGTAGTTTGGTAATATCTTCGTCGTTTAAAAATACACGGCCTTCATCGGGTGCGATTAAACCAACGACCATATAAAAAGTAGTTGTTTTTCCGGCGCCATTCGGCCCCAAAAGCCCAACAATCTCACCTTGCTTTACTGAAATGCTCACCTGGTCCACTACTTTGCGGCCCTTATATTGCTTTATTAATTTGTCGGTATGTATAGCGAGTATCACGAGGTATATTTATACAAAAATAAGGGTAAATATAGGATTTGACTCATTGGAAACTATTATTAACTATTTTTGTACACTATGCAGGTAATTGAACATTTAGCTAAAGCAAAAGACACCCTAGTATCCTTTGAAGTATTACCCCCTTTAAAAGGAAAAACAATCGCTTACATTTATGAGCATTTAGATCCACTGATGGAGTTTAAGCCTTCATGGATTAATGTCACCTATCATCGAAGCGAAACTATCATTCGCACCAATGCCGCTGGCATCGAGGAAAAAGTAGATGTGCGCAAACGCCCCGGTACTGTTGGTATTTGTGCGGCGATCATGAATCATTATAATGTAGACGCGGTACCCCATATTATTTGTGGTGGCTTTTCCAAAAGAGAAACGGAAGATGCATTAATTGATTTACAATTTTTAGGCATTGATAATGTATTGGTGTTAAGAGGGGATGCGGAGAAAGGACAAAAAACTTTCGTGCCAGAACACAATGGAAACAAACAAGCCATTGAATTATTAAAGCAAGTCGTTGGATTAAATAATGGTATCTATTTGGATAAGGATATTATTAATGGTAGTAAGAGTAATTTTTGCATGGGCGTGTCAGGTTATCCTGAAAAACATTTTGAAGCCCCAAGCATGGAATTTGATTTACAAAAAGCCAAAGAAAAAGTAGACGCAGGTGCGCAATATATCATGACACAAATGTTTTTTGACAACAAAAAATATTTTGAATATGTGGATGCTTGCAGAAGTATGGGCATTAATGTTCCAATCATACCAGGCTTAAAACCCATCACGAATAAAAAGCAGTTGACTATTTTACCTAATATTTTTTATGTAGATATACCTACTGATTTATCTGCTGCAATGTTGGCTGCCACTACCGATGA
>CAXNDZ010000135.1:0-5308 GCA_964201225.1 Chitinophagales bacterium
ACCCGATAAGGCAGAAGTAGTTTTGATAAATTTGCGACGATCTGAATTTGAGTTACTCATAGGTAATTTTGAAAAAGTTCTTCTAAGTTATTTAATAATTTATTTGTTGCAATTTAATCCAATCCTTTTACTTCGTAAGGGAAGCGGTGAGGGCGGTTTAATAATGCATTGGCTTCGTCATCATTGATGAAACGCTCGTTCATTGGATCCCAATAAATTTTACGTTTTAATTTCATTGCAATATGATGTAATAAACAAGTAGAGCAGGAGCGATGTCCAATTTCAACAGGAGAAATAGGTTGCTTTCTGCTAACGATACTTTCTAGCCAGTTGCCATGATGGTCTGTACTTTTGTATAAATTAATTTCATTTTCCCCAATCACAGAAGTGATGATTTTGTTATTGCTTGCAGTTAATGGTAATACTTTATTTTTACCTGTTGGGATTGGATCACTTGAGCTAGCGCGATAATCGCCACGGGTAACAAATATCCAACCTTCGGTCCCTTCAAATTTTATTCCATTGGGTATTTCATTGCTGATAATCATTTTTACGCCATTTGCATAAACACCTTCTGTTTGAAATAAGCCATGTACATTCCATAATCCTGATTTAGGAAAATCAGCGCGTCCGGAAATTTCAATAGGCCCTGTATATTCTGTATCCATACCCCAATGCGCACAATCAACATGGTGTGCACCCCAACCGGTGATCATACCAGCGCCAAATTGTTCCATACGCAACCAACCTGGTCGGCTATAATCATTTTGAGGGTGAACTCTTTTCTCAGTGTAGTAAACATTCGGAGTGGATCCTAACCAAGCGTCATAATTTAAGTTTTTTGGTATCGGCATTTCTGCTTCCTCCTCTCCTCCTGGATCACCAGGTAAACCAACGTATACCGTTTTTAAATCACCAATACGGCCATTGCGAACCAATTCAGCAGCATAACGAAATTGTGAACTAGATCTTTGCTGACTTCCAATTTGCAAAATACGACCAGTACGGTGAACTGCATTACTTAATGCGCGTCCTTCAGTAATCGTTAAGGAAGCGGGTTTTTGTAAATACACATCTTTTCCTGCTTCCACTGCATGAATGCCTAAATACGCATGAGAATGATCTGGCGTACTTATTAATACAGCATCGATATCTTTATTTTGTAAAAGGGCACGGTGATCATCGTACATGGTTACGCCATCATATGGTTTGCCAGTTTTTGCAGCGTAATAATCATTGACATACTTTTTACCTTCGGCCAATCTTTTACTATCTACATCACACACTGCCATGATACGCGCTTGGTCAAATGGTAAGGTTTCTTTCATGTCGTGGTCACGTGAAATACGACCCACACCAATGGCGCCAATATTAATTTTATTACTAGGTGCGTTTTTGCCGATTACGGAAGCAGGAACAATAGTAGGAAAGCCTGTCACCGCCATGGTTGTTGCAGCGCTAGCCTTTAAACTGTTTTTAACAAAGTTGCGTCGGTTCATTTTTTATTTTTTTAATGAGTTCTTTATTTTTTTAATTGGCCATCTCTTGTAACCGCAATTGCATTATTATAATTTAGTCCGTTAAATTGATTTGCAATATATTTTATTCCCTGTAATAAATGGTTAATATAAACGGGTTCTTGGTAATTTTCTTTTGCATGTCCTAAAGCAGTAACCCAAATATTTCCCCCTTCAAAATTCTGGCACCAAACAGCAGGGTAGTAGTTTGCAAAGGAACCAGCATTTTTAACAATCATTGCTTTTTGAGTGGTATCTAGGCTTGATAAATCATGTGCCATTAAAACTTGAATACCAGGATATAATTCCTTGCCAAAATAACATTCATCCTCCTTTGTCCATAAACTAGGAACACCTTTCATGGAAGGGTGGGAAGGGGCTAAATTTTTAATACTAAATTTTTGAAATGAGGCATGCCATGAAAATGTTTCACCCAACATCATTTTAAACCAGGTCCAATTCCGTTCGGTGCCTGTAACTGAGTGCACACCTACAAATCCGCCGCCTGCTTCAATATATCTTCTAAACTGAACTCTTTGTTCGTCATTATTAAAAACATCATTATTGGTACTTGTGAAAATAAGCAACTGATACTTTTTTAAATTTGCTTCCGTGAAAACATTGGGGTCATCAGAAACATCCACTTTAAAATTATTTTCTTTGCCTAAATTTTGAATGCAAATTACAGCGGAAGCGATATTATCATGTACATACCCTTTCCCATTTTTAGTATAGACTAAAACCTGGCTACCGGTAAGTTTGTCCTTTACTACTTCATTTAAATTTATATGATTGTTTGTAGCTGCTTTAATTATAGCGTTACTTCTATCTTCGGCTTTATAACTTATTGAAGATGAATTAAATGCGCTGCAGCTTAGGGCAATTAAACAGAGCGTCAAGCTTTTGGGTAATAAGTTTTTCATAAATGATTGTTGCGTTAAATTAATAAAATCTAGGGTATAAAATTATATTATTACTATATCGTTTTCGTGATATGTTAACAAATTGTTATTTAAATTACTTTATATATTAAAAAATTTAAATAATTTGAACCTGCTTACAATACGATTGCTTGCTCATTTCGCTTTAATTTAATTATTATAGATTGGTTTAATCCTATGTCTATTTTTTTTAATTAATTCAAGTGGCAGTTTGCTTCATATCGGTAGACCCATATGAATAGTAGCTTTTGTAGCGAGGCAAAACAAAAATTTAAATTTTAGTTAAATGAAAAAAAACAAAAATGAATGCAAAAAACTAATGTCGAGTAGCGTTCTGCTACTTGGTTTATTTAGTTTTTTACTAACTACTTCAATGCCCGTTAATGCAGAAGTTGCGACACTCAAAACTACATTAGCGCAAATTACTGTAACAGGTAAAGTAACGGACAGTCGTAACACCCCTTTGGATGGTATTAGCGTAGCTGTTAAAGGTGCTAAAACTGCAGTAATCACTGATGCGAAAGGTATGTTTACCATTAGTGTTCCAGATAATGGGACACTTGTATTTTCGGCTGTTGGGTTTATTTCAGAGGAGGTTGCTGTAAAAAATAATAAAGTAATTAATGTTTTTTTAACAGAACAAGTTTCTTCTCTGTCTGATGTAGTGGTGGTTGGTTATGGTACTGCTAAGAAAAAAGATCTTACGGGAGCCGTGGTGCAAATTAAGGCAACACAGTTGGAAAATGAAAATGCAAGATCCATACAAGATATGTTACGTGGAAACGCACCAGGTTTAGATGTTGGTTTTAGTGCCTCTCCAAAGGGTGGTGGTTCGCTACAGGTTCGTGGTCGTGCCTCATTAACTGCATCAACATCTCCATTAATAGTTTTGGATGGCGTAATTTATCCTGGTGACCTTGCAGATATTAATCCAAATGATATTGCCACCATGGACGTACTTAAGGACGCGAGTTCTGCAGCCGTATTTGGAGCACGTTCAGCAAATGGTGTAATCCTTATTACAACCAAAAGGGGAAAAATCGGTAAACCCATAATTACAGTCAACTCTAATTATACGATGAATCGAATTTCTAGTTGGCCTGGTTTACTATCTCCTGATGAGTTTTTGTCTTGGAGACAGGATGTTAGATATAGCATGAGAGGGTATGATTCTACTTCTAAGCCTGGTATGAAATATTTCGAGTCGGATCCTAGAAAACTACCTAATGGTTTTTCAGTAGATCAATGGTTAGGACTTTCAGGCCAAGTAGGTGCCGATCCAGTAAGTATTTGGTTACAAAGATTAGGTGGTGGTACTGGAATGCAGCCGGTTTCAATTGAAAGCTACAAGAATGGTACACCTATTGATTGGGAGTCATTAATCTTGAACAAAAATGGGATGCAACAAGATCATACTGTTGGTATTTCAGGCAGAACCCAAAATACAACTTATTATACTTCCTTAGGATATTTTGAAAACCAAGGGATGTCCAATGGAGAATTATTTAAAACTTTTAGATCAAGGCTAAATTTAGAAACTGAAATTGCGAAGTATTTAACTTTTGGTTTAAATATGCAGTTTGCGAGCAGAGATGAAGGGCAAACTCCTGTGAGTATTGGAGATATGTTAGGTACCATCCCTTATGGTAAAGTTTTTCAAGATGATGGACGTCTTCGTGCGAGTCCAAATGATGATGTTGGTAATAATACAAACCCATTGATGACACCTTACTATGTTAAAAGACTTATCAAATTTAATAACCTTTTTGGATCAGTGTATGTGAAGGGTAAGCTTCCTTTGGGATTTTCGTATCAAGTAAATTATACACCAAGGTTTGAGTGGTCTCAAAATTATCAACATACTTCATCTAAAAGACCATTACTTGAAAGTAGGGGTGGTATTACAGAGAGAACAGATCAACGTACTTTTCAGTGGCAGGTTGATAATTTGTTGATGTGGAATAAAAAAATTGGGAAACATAGTTTTGACGCAACGGCTTTGTTCAATGCAGAAAAGTTTCAGTTTTTCTCTAGTACCATCAATGCTGAGCAGTATTCACCTAATGATAACCTAGGTTGGAATGGTATACAAGCTGCTAGTATTAAAAACGTACTTGCGAATGATCAATATCAAACTGGCGATGCGATCATGGGCCGACTTAATTATTCCTACGATGATAAATACCTTGTTACAATGACTGGCCGTCGTGATGGTTATTCTGCATTTGGTCAAGGTAATCCACGTGCATTTTTCCCATCTGCGGCTTTGGCTTGGGTGATTTCGGATGAAAAGTTTATGCAAAAAATACAAGGTGTCCTTGATTATTTAAAAATGCGTGTTTCTTATGGTGAAAATGGTAACCGTGAAGTAGGTCGTTATTCAGCGCTTGCACAACTTGCTGCAAGTACCTATTTATACACCTCTCCTGGTGGCGTAAATATTCCTATTGGTGCGGTTTCAACAACCAATATGTCTAATCCTAATTTGAAATGGGAGCGACAAGCATCCGTTAACTTTGGAATTGATTTTAGTACCAAAGGGGGTAAGATATCAGGTGCAATAGATTATTATATTAGAAACACCAATGATTTATTGGTGAATAGAGCATTGCCTAATGTTACAGGATTTAATAGTGTAATTACCAATCTTGGTAAAGTGGATAATTCAGGTTTTGAATTTAGTTTGAACACTGAAAATATTAAAAAGAACAATTTTGTTTGGAGAACTACAATAGCTGCATGGACTAATAAAAATAAAATAATTAGTCTTTATGGCGAAGTTCCTGTAACAGATGCAACTGGAAAAGTAACCATGATGGAAAAGGATGACAGAGCAAATGGTTGGTTCAT
>CAXNDZ010000136.1:0-5262 GCA_964201225.1 Chitinophagales bacterium
CATCCACCAAAGCCTCCGCCCCATCCACCGAAGCCTCCGCCCCATCCACCAAAGCCTCCGCCCCATCCGCCAAAGCCTCCGCCCCATCCACCATAACCCATACCGAATCCCATATTAAATCCTGGGTTATTCCAATAGCCAAAATCATCAATGCTTGACCAACGATTTCTATTCGCCACTTTTAATCTTAAAAAGCGATCGTCCTGATAATTTTGATAATCTTGATAATTTTCTTCCTCAGCTTGCGCTACCACTTGTTCTGCAGGCTTGCTGGGGGTATAATATAAATCATCGGTTGCAACAGCCGTTGTTTGTTGCAAACTAGTGCAACTTGTTACAAAAAAACTAATCGCTACTATGCCAATGGCGAATAGTATGAAATTTGGGGTAGTGTTTTTTGTGTTCATTTTGGTACTTTTTAGGTTTTTATATGCCCTTGATTTAGCATACATTTGCTAGTATAAAGGTAGTGAACTTTGATATATAGAGCGTTTTTCGTAGTTCATTTGTTTTTATTTAAAATGTTAATATTTTTTTAAGAAATGGCAAAGGAATTAACCACAAGGGCACAGGATTATTCACAATGGTATAACGACCTTGTTTTAAAAGGATCGTTGGCGGATTATAGCGCCGTTAGAGGCTGTATGGTCATCAAACCCTATGGTTACGCGCTTTGGGAAAACATGCAAGCAGCTTTAGATAAAATGTTTAAAGATACAGGCCATGAAAATGCCTATTTTCCATTATTTGTCCCTAAATCATTATTTGAAGCGGAGGAAAAAAATGCAGAAGGTTTTGCAAAAGAGTGTGCCATTGTTACCCACTATCGTTTAAAAACGGATCCGAATAATAAAGGAAAATTAATGGTGGATCCAGATGCAAAATTAGAAGAAGAATTAATTGTGCGTCCAACGAGTGAAGCAATCATTTGGAATACCTATAAAACTTGGATTCAATCCTATAGAGATTTGCCAATTTTGGTCAACCAATGGGCGAATGTAGTAAGATGGGAAATGCGCACAAGGTTGTTTTTAAGAACTGCTGAATTTTTATGGCAGGAAGGACATACTGCGCATGCAACAAAAGAGGAAGCGATTGCTGAAACGGTTAAAATGTTAGATGTATATGCTGACTTCGCAGAAAATTGGATGGCGATGCCAGTCATCAAAGGAATAAAAACTGAAAGTGAAAGATTTGCGGGTGCCGAAGATACTTATTGCATTGAAGCATTGATGCAGGATGGTAAAGCTTTGCAAGCAGGTACCTCACATTTTTTAGGTCAAAATTTTGCAAAGGCATTTGATGTAAAATTTAGCGATAAAAACAATACACAGGATTATGTTTGGGCAACTAGCTGGGGCGTAAGTACACGATTAATCGGTGGACTAGTGATGACCCATAGTGATGATGAAGGCCTGGTTTTACCTCCAAGAATTGCACCCGTGCAAGTCGTCATCGTACCTATATTTAAAGGAGACGAACAAAAAGTAATGATAGATGAAAAGATGGCGGTGGTTGTTGCTTCTTTTAAAGCAGTGGGCATCAGAGTTAAATATGATAATACAGAACACAATCGACCAGGTTGGAAATTTGCAGAATATGAATTGAAAGGAGTGCCTATTCGTATAGCGGTGGGACCAAGAGATTTAGAAAACAACCAGCTTGAATTAGCGCGACGTGACACCAAGGAAAAAACAGCCATTTCATTGGATGGATTAACCGAAACGGTTGCAGCATTATTATTAGAAATTCAAGCAAACTTATTGCAACGCGCAACAAAATATCGTGACGATCATATTACAACAGTAGATACATGGGATGAATTTATAAATGTATTAGATAACAAAACCGGTTTTGTTTTAGCGCATTGGGATGGTACTGCAGAAACGGAAGAAAAAATTAAAGAACAAGCCAAAGCAACCATTCGTTGTATACCATTAGATAATCCATTAGAAGTCGGTAAGTGCATACTCACTGGCAATCCTTCCAAGCAACGCGTTTTATTCGCGCGTGCTTATTAAGCGCTAAGAATATTCAATGCGACAAAAAGCCATCCCCGAAGTTTTAATGCCATTTCTTGATGGAAAGTTGTTGCTTATTGATAAGCCACTACAATGGACCTCCTTTGATATCGTCAATAAAATTCGTTATCTCATTAGGGTAAAAAAAGTGGGTCATGCAGGCACCTTAGATCCATTAGCTACAGGCTTGTTAATTGTTTGTACTGGAAAGTTTACAAAACAAATAAACGAATACCAGGGTTTGTCCAAGGAGTACACTGGCACTTTGGTTTTAGGCGCAACAACTGCTTCCTATGATTTAGAAACGGCTCCTGAAAATTTTAAATCTATAACGCATTTGACGGAGCTTGAAATAACCAATGCAACGCTTCCATTTATTGGTGAAATTTTACAAATGCCACCGCAACATTCTGCCATCAAAAAAGAGGGGATGCGTTTGTATGAATCTGCTCGAAAAGGAATTGAAGTAAAAGTAGATCCAAGAAAAGTAAATATTATTAGTTTTGAAATTACGCATATCCATTTACCCAATATTGATTTTAAAGTAGTTTGTTCAACGGGCACTTATATTCGAAGCTTAGTAAAAGATTTTGGGGAAGCATTAGGCGTAGGTGCTTATATGAGTGCATTAAGAAGAACAAAAATTGGTAATTTTAAAATTGAAGATGCAATACAATGGGAGGATTTGAAAAAAGAAATTGATGGCTTATTGGCGAGTCAAGTGGAGATGGATGCAGCTTCAAATGAATAAGTAAAAATCGGATAAATTAAAAAGGTAAGCCAATTCCAAATTGCCAAGCATAGTTGTTTACCCTACTTCCATTCTGTTTTACTTCATTCCATTTTATATTATTGATATCTAGCCAACCTTGATTGTTGGATCTTGTAGGATCTTTCATTTTTAAGGCGTAATCAATCCTGATAATAAAATAGTTAAAATCAAGTCGTACCCCTGTTCCCACCGCAATAGCTAAGTCCTGATATAATCTGCTCAATTTGAATCCAGCCATAGGATCTTCCTTAGTATCTCTCGCATTCCAAATATTACCGATATCTGTAAACAACGCCGAACCTATTTTGTAGGAACCCCATTGAAATAAGGGGAATCGGTATTCTAAGTTGGCCTCCAACTGCAGGTCGCCAAATCGATCAAAACTTTGACTTTTAGCACTGGTATCATAAAAGTTAGAGCTACCTAAGCCCAATTGGCGAAGTCCCCATGCACGCATACTATAAGGGCCTCCTGCAGTGAATTGTTTGAAGAAGGGTAGTTGTCCACTCAATGTTTTATTGTCGCTATAATTATTTCCCCATCCTCCCATGATTCTCCAAGCAAGTTCAGTGTAATCGTATTTATAAATCTTTCTTACTTCTGTCTCCAATTTAAAATAACGGTAAATATTTGATTTTAAATTTGTCATCCCGAGTATGCCGCCTGCTTCTTCAATACCAATTCTGAAATAAGTATTTTGATTTGGGTTTTTCAGGGTACTTCCTTGATAGATATAATTGAGTGTTTGGCTAATTACATTTCCTTCGTTAAAGGAAGATCTTAAAAATGGATTTAGTATTAATAAACTATCTAGTTTTGAAAACTTATTTATTTGATAAAACTCAATATTCAAAGGTTTGTAAATCCAAGTGCCATTAGTGGCTAATTTATTTTTTTTCCATTCGTAGCCCCAACTGGTCGTGAAAGATTTTAGTTGGTAGTAATTTAATCGATCTATGTAAGCGCTGTTTAAAGAAAAGTTGGTTCTGGTATTTTTTGAGTTTCTGTTTTTTTGCGGCGCAAATGGGATAAGCAAGGAGGGGAAGCTATAGGTATGTCCTACATTCCAAAGTAAGGTTTGCGTTAAATTATTATTGCTATTCCCTACATTCAACTCAATGCCCAATCTTAAATTGGTAATGGAAGGGATTGATTTTTTTGCCACATTTTTATCCCGGTAGGTAAAGTTGGTGGAAAGCCCTAATAAATTACCTGAGGTTAGCTGCGATGTATTTCTACTTCCTTCCACGTCAAAGCTGTAACTGCGACGTAAGGCAGGTAATAAAAAATAATGCAGGTATACACTGTCTTGTTTAATTGTAGTTCGGCCATCAATTTGTTGCCAGGCACCTAACCCACTAAAGTTATTAAGTGTTTGGAAGTATAAATTCTCATTATATAAGTCCCCTTTTTTAATAAAGGTTTGTTGTTCAAATAAGTTTGATTTGTAATTTCTCTTCCTGTAAGCATGAACGATACCGTTTTTATATTCAGCAATAGGAGGGGGTGTTATTAAGAGGCTATCTGGGTTGTCGGTTAATTTTAAATCACTATAAAAATGTTGTTTCCCAACATGGTATTGTTTAACAACGGAAGGGCTGGTGTTTCTAAGTTGGATACTTACTTTCCAACTGGGATTTTCATTCTTCATCATGGCCGCATTGGTCACTTGATTTATTTGTGCAAGCGGATCTAGATTTAATTGCATTAAACTTTGATCAATGGTATCTATTTCAGCAAAAATCTTTTCTTTGGTAAAATTAAAGTAGCCTTCCGATCTGAATAGGGTCACCAACCGGTCTAATTCATTATTAATATTTTCATTTGAAAAAGGCTGTCCTTTTTTTAAATAGGATTGATTCAATCGATTGATGGCAATTTGTTGTAATTTTTTATCACTCAGCTGATAGGTAATACTATCTAGTAATGTTTTTTTATTTAATTCGACTATCATGGTGATTCGAGTTCTCCATTCGTTTTTGATAGTATCCGTTTTTATGATGGGTGAAAACTCGGTTTGGTTGTATCCTTTACTCGCTAAAAAGGAATGCATGTATTGAATGGTCCTTGGAAGTCGATCAGGCTGAAACCTGATGGGTTGTAAAACAGTATTGAAAACACCAAATTGCCTAATTTTTTTAACTTTTAAGCTATCGTCCCAATAATTGCCTAATTCATTCACCAATTGCTGTTGCATTGCTTTGTTGTCAGCCCCATTGACGATTATTTTATTCTCAAATACAAACGGAACTTGCTTAGGGTAGTCATGTACAAGTGCTTTTTTAACATCTGAACAGGCCGTAAATAAAAATAAAAGGGTAACAAGATAAAATCTTGAAAAGAAACTGATATTTTTAAGCCTCAGAAACAACATAATACAGATGAATAATAATGAGCTCAAATATATCCAATCTTTTGCCCATAAAAAACATTGGGACCAAGAATCTGTATTTATTGTCGAAGGACCAA
>CAXNDZ010000137.1:0-5260 GCA_964201225.1 Chitinophagales bacterium
GAAGGCGCATCAAAAGCACCTGAAGTTAAATTTTAACACATCGCTTTAATCAACAACACTTATGTGGAATCCGTTTTCTTTTTTTAAATCTAGTACAGATAAATTATTGAGTGCCTCGGACAAGCAACAGCTTGTCCAGGCGATTCAAGATGCTGAAAAAACAACCAGCGGTGAAATCCGTGTGTTTATTGAAAGCAAAACTAAAAATGGAGATGCACTAGCCACAGCGCGTGATATCTTTTTTAAACAAAAGATGAATGCTACTAAGGAACGTAATGGTGTATTAGTTTATGTAGCTGTGAGTGAAAAAAAATTAGCCATCTATGCCGATCAAGGCATTTATGATAGAGTGGGTGTTGAGTTTTGGTACAGTCAAGTACAAGAAATGACGGCGCATTTTAAAAATGCAAACTATGTTCAAGGCATGGTGCAAGTAATTGCTGCCTTAGGTGGGGCACTTACTGAAAATTTTCCTTTTGATCGTGTTTCAGATACCAATGAATTATCGGACGAAATCATGACAGGTAAATAATCCTTAATGCAAGTAAGCACTATGAAATTAACTAAGTTATTTATTATTTTTATTGTTGCATTATTTTCCTTGAATAATATTGCCGCGCAAAATATAATTCCAAAAGCAAATCCGCCGGTATTAATTACTGATATGGCAGGTGTTTTAAGCCCTGAGGAAAAGCAAGCGCTTGAAAATAAGTTAGTCGCCATTGATGATGCTAGTTCCAATCAAATTGCAGTAGTTATTCTTCCTACATTGGATGGTAATCCCATTGAAGAATATGCTTTAAAGCTTTTTAGAGAATGGGGGATTGGAAATAAAAAATCAAGAAATGGCGTTTTATTATTGATTGCCGTTCAAGATAAAAAAATTCGTATTGAAGTGGGTTATGGTTTAGAAGGTGCTATTCCTGATATTACAGCTAATAGTATAATTGATAATGACATTAAGCCTGCATTCAGGCAACAAGCCTATTATCAGGGTATTGATAAAGCAACCGATAATATTGCAAAAGCAGCTATTGGGGAATACAAGGTTGAAAGAACAAAAAGATCTTCTGGTAAAAAAAGTAATGGCGCTCTATTCGCCCTCATCATATTTGTCATCCTTTTAGTACTTAAAGGTGGCGGAGGTGGCGGTTCAAATATTGGTCGAAGTGGTTTTAGTGATGTGGCGACTGGTATGTTATTAGGATCGCTCCTAGGTGGCGGCGGTCGCGGCGGCGGTGGATGGGGTGGTGGTGATAGCGGTGGCGGCTTCGGTGGCTTTGGCGGCGGAAGTTCCGGTGGTGGTGGCGCTAGTGGTGGTTGGTAGTTTTACTATTTGAATTTTAAAGCTTAATAAAAAAAAGGAGCCACCTCGTAAAAAGTGACTCCTTTTTTATTGTCCATTATTCATCTTATTTGATTAGCACTGGCAAAGCGGCACTTACTAATTTCACCAATTCATTTTCCCCTTTTTGTTTTTTCGCTTTTAAAATTTCACCCAATACTTTTCCATTAAAATAGGGGTCCGTTTGCGTTCGATATTGTCCAGGAATAGATTCTCTAAAAGCAACAATAATGTCAATACCTCTTTTAAATTTATCTGCATCCTTTGTTTTCATTAATAATGCAGCAAAGGGTTGGGTCATTTGAAATTTTTCTTCAGACTGATTGTTTAAGCTTTCATATTTATTCGCAATAAAATCAAATTCGGATTCGTCTCCATATTTTGTAAGTAATTTAGTAACCACTGTATTCAATCTTTTTTTAATAGGGGCTTTTGATGCTGCTTGGGCTAGTTGGTAAGCAGTTACAGAGTCAATTGCATCTAAGGCTTCTAAGGCTGCACCAGCAATGGTATAAGAGGAATCCTTGCTCCAATTGACGAAGTCATTTTTATATTTTTCTTTATTTAGCGCACCTATTGCATTAATAGCTTCTTCTCTTACCACATAGGAAGGATCTTTTTTCGCAAGGGTGTAAATAATTTCTTCCAACTGTTCGTTGATGCTAATAGGGTTTAAGCTATTGATGGCTTTTGCTCTTATCACATAAAAGGGATCTTTCATCGCCTCTTGAATGAGTTGCTTCGCTTCACTACTTTTTAAGTTTTGACTTATTTCATTTAATGCTTCATTGCGATCTAAAAAATTACGTGCATGATAGTATTGGTAAATAAATTGCTTTAAGGGCTTACTATCATTTTTCTCCCATAATATTATTTTATCATTGTCTACATTCACATTGTCAGGTTCCGTTGCCGCTGGGAAATAAAAGCTATCCACTTTATTTTTTGCCAATACTTCATAATGGTTTCTTTGCCCATTTACATATATATCAATGCCAAGGGGTAACTCAAAAATTTTATTTTGCAACTGTGTTTGTGCTAGCTTAACCAATACCTGCTTTTTATTGGCATCATATTGTTGGGTAATACTGACATAAGGATGGCCGTTTCCAAAATACCATTGGTTAAAAAACCAGTTTAAGTCCTTCCCGGTTACCGATTCAAATGCCAATTTTAATTTAATCGCCGAGCCATTGGAAAATTTATGATCGGTTAAGTACTTATTAAGTGACTTGTAAAATGCTTCATCGCCTACAAGATGCCTGAGCATATGCAATATGCGACCCCCTTTTTGATAGCTCACCAAATCAAACATATCCTCTCGCTCATTATAAAAAAAGCGGACTAGGTTTTTTTCAGCATCCATGGGGCTGCTTAAATAACCGCTGAGTCCTTTGTAGTTTTCATAATCGCCGGCATCTTTCCCCATGCTGTTTTCCAACCAAATGGTTTGGCTATAATCGGCAAAGCTTTCATTTACTGTTAAATTGCTCCAGCTTTCAGCGGTCACTAAATCCCCAAACCATTGGTGAAATAGTTCATGTGCAATAGTACCTTCCCAAATATTTTCATCCACTAATTCCCTTGCATCCTGTTGCACTGCATCGCTATGTAAGGTGGCCGTGGTATTTTCCATAGCACCACTCACATAATCCCTACCACTTATTTGTGCATATTTAGCCCATGGAAAAGGAACCCCTAATAGTTTTTCAAACAACGCAATCATTTGTGGGGTTTTGCCATAAATTTTTACTGCTTCCTTTTCAAATTCCTTTTCGATATAGTAACTTAATTCAAGTTTCTTTTTATTATTGGTGCTAGCCGCATCTTGTTTAATTACTGCATAATCTCCAATACCAATAAAAAATAAATAAGGGGAATGGGGGAGGTCCATTTTCCAAACATCTAACCTGGTTCCATTTTTATTATCAACTTGTTTCACTAATAAACCATTGGAAAGCGAAACGTATTTACTGGGCACATTTAAATAAAATTCCTGTGTGCATTTTTGATTGGGTTTATCAATAATGGGAATCCAAACCGAAGTACCTTCCGTTTCCCCTTGGGTCCATATTTGCGTTGGTTTATTTTTTTCTTTACCTAATGGATTTATAAAGTATAATCCTTTGGCATCGGTGATGGCACTACTGCCTTTGGCCTTGTATTCATTGGGGTTGGCAGTATATTTAATATAAACAGTGTAGGTGTCCTTTGCAGTATAAGTTTTATCTAAATCAATGCTAATGATGTTTCCATCGTATTTGTATTTTAATGCATTCTTTGTTTCGTTTTTTACGATGCTTACATTATGAATATCCATACCCTTTGCATCCAATATTAATTGGGAAGTTGCATAAAAATGCGGACGTATTTGCAACCATACCTCCCCATTTAATTGTGATTGGGTGTAATCAAAGTTGGCCACTAACTTGGTGTGTACTAAATCATTTTCTTTGGTAGCAAAACTGCGATAATTCTTTTTCCAACTACTGTCTTCAATTGTTTTTTCATTAACTTCTTCCTGCGCTTGAGCAGTTATATTTACTTGAATAATGAAACACAAAAACCAGCTTAATTTTAATAGATTTTTTTTCATGCGTTTTTTCTTGATCAGACAATAGGTATATGGGCGCTAACTTATAAAAGTTTTGGCGATTCAATTGTTAAAAATGGAGCTAACTAAAAAATAAGTAGTTTAGCGGTCAAATAAGATAGAAATGAAACGGTATTTTATTGAAGTTGCATATGATGGTGCTGATTTCGGCGGATTTCAGATTCAAATTAATCAACAAACCATTCAAGGTGCTGTTGAACAGGCCATGGCTACCTTATATAGAGCTCCTATTACCTTGTCTGGGGCTTCTCGCACGGATGCTGGGGTACATGCATTGCAAAACTTTTTCCATTTTGATACTGCTTTGGAAATATTAGATAAACATATTTATAACCTGAATGCAATCCTGCCACATTCCATTGTAGTTAAGGGAATATATAGTGTACCAGGGGAGGCGCATGCACGCTTTGATGCAGTTAAGCGCTCTTATATATATAAGCTTCATACGTTTAAAGATCCTTTTTTAGAAGGCAGATCCTGGTTTTATCCCTTTCCTGTCAATCATCAATTATTAAATGAAGCGGCCAATGCCTTATTAGACTATACCAATTTCGAAAGCTTTTCTAAAAAAAATACCACGGTGAATACCTTTGAATGCCATATTTCAAAGGCATTTTGGAGCTTTAATGCCCAGGGATTTTCATTTCATATTGATTCAAATCGTTTTTTAAGAGGCATGATCCGAGGTTTGGTGGGCACCATGCTTCAGGTGGGGCGAGGTGCCATATCAATGGAGCAGTGGCACGAGATTATAGCCTCAAAAAATGATCAAAGGGTCGATTTTTCTACGCCAGCCCATGGATTGTATTTATCTGCCATAGAATACCCCAATTATTTAAAGAAAATAGGGGATTAGCTAAACCCCTGCTATTATTGACTTTTGTTCCATAATCGACACATTTTGAAGGCATTGAACGAAATAAATTTAAAAATAGTATACAATATATTTGGTCAGTAGTATTCACTCCCTATCTTTGCCGCCCGCAAGCGATAAATCATTGCTGCGGATTGTTCTCTGAAGCGGAAATTATGCACTGAATAAAGTTGAAATAACTTTAAAATAAACCCTCCAATACTTGGTGGATATAAATATCAGCTGTATCTTTGCCGTCCCTCTTCAAAAAAAGAGGTTAGTTCTTCGAAATTATGTGGCCTAACTAATTGAAAAATAATTAATAATTATTTCACACAAAGTTTGGCTATCTACATAAATGTGTATACCTTTGCACCCCGCTACGAATAATAGCGCGCAAAATAAACACAAAAGATCTTTGAAAGTTTGGAAATAACAGTAACTGTAT
>CAXNDZ010000138.1:0-5145 GCA_964201225.1 Chitinophagales bacterium
CAAAAGTAATTCTTATAAAGCACAACCTTCCTGTTGCTGATTATTATCAAATTGTTAACTAAATTACTTAAAGCCTTAATCCTTAAGTAGATACTTAATATAAGGGTTGTGTAATTTTTCTCTACCCCAAGTAGTGGCTGGCCCATGACCGGAATAAATAGTAAGGCTATCAGGTAGGGGGAATATTTGTTCTTGGATACTTTTAACGAGGTCTGCTGGGTTGCTTCCAGGTAAATCGGTACGACCAACGCCGTCCAGGAAAATCAAATCGCCTCCAATGATAAAATCCTGCTTTTCATTGTAAAAACAAACGCTTCCAGGGGAGTGTCCTGGGGTGAGTAACACTTTAAAGTTATCCTTACCAAATGAAATAATTTCATTCTGTTGTATATACTGAACAGGTCCTATATAGGGTTCGGTAGCGACGCCCCATTTAGCAGCTGCTTCGGGCAAGCGATCTAAAACAATTTGTTCATTGGGATGAAAATGAGCAGCCAATTGGTAGGTGGTGCTAATAAAATTATTTCCGAATACATGGTCTAAGTGACAATGCGTGTTTAATAATAAAGTTGGCGTTAATTGTTGGGTGCTAATAAAGTCAGTTAACATTTTTTGTTCCATGCGGGTGTAACAACCCGGGTCAATAATAATGGCTTCTTTATGCTCATTATAAAGGATATAAGTATTTTCCTGAAAAGCGTTGAAACAAAATTCTTGAATCGTTAACATGTAAATTATTTATTAGCACTTAAATGACTGCAAATATTTTTTACAATATATGGACCTTCATAAATAAATCCTGTCCAAATTTGTACCAACGATGCACCTGCATCCATTTTTTGTTTTGCATCCGTGCCAGTGAAAATACCGCCACTGGCAATAATAGGAATATGGCCATTTAATCCTTTGTGTAAGTAGCTAAGTACCTCGGTTGATTTTGCTAGCAAAGGTTTTCCGCTTAATCCACCTGCGCCAAATGCTTCAGAAGTAGCTAAATTGTTTGCATGTAAAACAGTACGGTCAATGGTGGTATTGCTTGAAACCAATCCATCCATTTTTACTTCCTGTACCAATGAAATAATATCATCTAATGCGCTGGTTTCTAAATCAGGTGCAATCTTTAGTAAAATGGGTTTATTATTTTTATTCAAGTTTTGCAATTCTGAAAAAATCTTTCTCAATGATTCTTTTTCTTGTAATGCCCTTAACCCTGGTGTATTAGGCGAACTTACATTTACCACAAAATAATCAACTACTTCTTCGAGACCTTTAAAATTGATGCAATAATCTTTCCAGGCATCTTCATTTTCGGTCACTTTATTTTTTCCAATATTACCACCAATAATTAAATGGCTGTTTGATTTTAATTTTCGTTTTTTTAATCTTGTAGCAATGGCCTCCACACCTTCGTTATTAAATCCCATGCGATTGATTAAAGCTTGTTGACTTGGAAGTCGTAACATTCTGGGTGTTGGATTGCCCAATTGTCCTTTAGGCGTCACCGTGCCAATTTCAACAAATCCAAATCCAAGTATTTCTAAAATATCCAAATGCTCCGCGTTCTTGTCAAATCCTGCACCTAATCCCACAGGGTTTGGGAAGGTTAAACCAAAATGGGTGCTACTCAAATCCTCGTTTTTATATTGAAATTGCCTAGCAAGCAGCTCGTTCATAAATGAAGGTATTCCTGTAGCTCTATGTAAAGCTTTCATGGAAACCGAATGCGCGGTTTCAGGAGGAAGTAAAAACAATAGGTTTCGAACCAAAGGATATAACATATTGCAAATTTACAATGAAATATTTAGTTGCATAAACAACTGTTTATAAAAATCACTACATTTATGGTGTAATTAGTCAAGATTTTAAATTTTTTTTATGCAAGAGGCTTATATCGTAGCAGGTTTTAGGACTGCAGTTACCAAAAGTAAAAAAGGGGGCTTTCGTTTTATGCGCTCCGACGAATTAGCGATTGAAGTGATTAAGGGTTTAATGAAAACTTTACCATCGGTTGATCCAAAATTAGTGGATGATGTTATTGTAGGAAATGCAGTCCCCGAAGCAGAGCAAGGATTGCAATTTGGTCGCATCATTGCAGCCAAAGCTTTAGGTATTGAAGTGCCAGGTATTACCATCAATAGATATTGCGCAAGTGGTTTAGAAAGTATCGCAATGGCCACTGCAAAAATTAGAACGGGCATGGCTGATTGCATTATTGCAGGTGGTACAGAATCTATGTCAATGGTCCCAACTGCAGGCTGGAAAACAGTTCCAGCGTATTCAATCACAGTGGATGAACCTGATTATTATCTATCAATGGGATTAACTGCGGAAGCTGTTGCGAATGAATATAAAATTTCAAGAGAAGATCAAGATGCGTTTGCATTGGCATCTCATCAAAA
Organism: Chitinophagales bacterium; assembly: GCA_964201225.1. Lineage (GTDB taxonomy): Bacteria > Bacteroidota > Bacteroidia > Chitinophagales > Chitinophagaceae > Sediminibacterium. The sequence continues at coordinate 2,400 of CAXNDZ010000138.1, forward strand.
AGCAAAGCAAGCCATTGAAAATGGTTATTTCAAAAAAGGTATTTTACCCATTGAGATTAATGAAACTTTCATCAATGAAAAAAATAAACGTGCAACAAGAAATTATATCATTGATACGGATGAAGGCGTCAGGGCAGACACAACCATTGAAGCATTGGGAAAATTAAAACCGGCATTTGCTTTAAATGGTTCTGTGACCGCAGGCAATTCCTCACAAACCAGTGATGGTTCCAGTTTTGTAATGGTGATGGGTGAAAAAATGATGAATTCCTTGGGATTAAAACCCATTGGACGATTAGTGAATTGCGCATCGGCAGGGGTGCATCCTAGAATCATGGGAATTGGACCCATTGCAGCAGTGCCAAAAGTGTTGAAGCAAGCAGGCATGAACTTGGATCAAATTGATCTTTTTGAGTTGAATGAAGCTTTTGCTTCTCAATCTTTAGCAGTGATTCGTGAACTAGGGTTAGATATAAATAAAGTGAATATTAATGGAGGTGCCATTGCTTTAGGTCACCCACTGGGTTGTACCGGAAGTAAACTTACTGTACAGATAATCAATGACTTAGAGCGACTCAATCAAAAATATGGTATTGTAACTGCCTGTGTGGGCGGCGGTCAAGGTATCGCGGGAATTATCGAAAGATTATAGATTTGAGGCCCATTTTCCATTCCTCCTTTTTTTGCGGTTTTTTGCCTAAAAATTAATAGTTTAGTTGCTTCATTCATCGTCAAATAAGCAAACTTATAATTATGCGTATATCTATCTTAGGAAGCATTGTGTTAGCGAGTGTTATGTTAACAACAACCGTATCTGCACAAAAATCAAAAAAGGCGGCACCAGTTGTGGCTGCGCCTACCACAAAAGTGGACATTAATAAAGTATTTAAAAATTGGAAACCTCGTAATGTAGGTCCTGCTTCCATGAGTGGTCGTGTCACCTCCATTGATGTAGAAGTAGCAAATCCAAATAATATTTGGATAGGTGCTGCGTCCGGGGGTGTTTGGAAAACAAATAATAGTGGTGTTAGTTGGACGCCTGTTTTTGACGAACAGCCTATTTTAAATATTGGTGCAGTAGCCATTCAACAAAGTAATCCAAGTGTAGTATGGGTTGGAACTGGTGAAGGAAATCCAAGAAACTCAATCAGTATTGGAGAAGGTATTTATAAAACTTTGGATGCTGGTAAAACATGGAAAAAAATGGGACTAGAACAAACTAGAAACATTCACCGTGTCATTATTGATCCAACCAATCCCAATGTGGTATATGCCGGTGCTATCGGAAACCCTTATGGACAGAGCAAAAACAGAGGTGTATATAAAACAACAGATGGTGGCGAAACTTGGAATCAAATTTTATATACGAATGATACTTCAGGGGTGGGGGATATGATCATGGATCCAAAAAATCCTAACAAATTATTGGTAGCTATGTGGCATCACTATCGTAATCCCTATCATTTAGAGAGTGGTGGAAAAGGAAGTGGTATATATATGACGATTGATGGCGGAAAAAATTTCACAAAATTGGGTAAAGCAAATGGATTGCCAGATGGTAGTTTAGGTCGTGTGGGTATTGCAATTAGTAAATCTAACCCTAACAGAGTTTATGCTTTAGTAGAATCAACCAAAAGTGGTTTGTACAAGAGTGATGATGGCGGCTATAATTTCACTTTGGTAAATGCACAAAAATCTATCGTTGACAATCGTCCATTTTATTTCCAAGATATCATTTGTGATCCTTTAAATGAAAATACACTTTGGTATATCAGTCAAACAGTTGTAAAGAGTATTGATGCTGGTAAGAATTTTGAAACCATCATTCCATACAGCGGCATACATCCAGATCACCATGCATTTTGGATTCATCCAACTGATAATAAGTTCATGGTCGATGGAAATGATGGGGGTATTGGTATTACAAGAGATGGTGGAAAAACATGGATGTTTGATGAAAAAATTCCAGTAGGACAATTTTATCACGTGAATGTAGATAATGAAACACCGTATCATATTATGGGAGGTATGCAGGACAATGGTTCATGGAGAGGTCCGGCGTATACTTTTATTGATGGCGGGATTAAAAATTCCTATTGGGATAATTTATGGGGTGGAGATGGTTTTGATGTAATGCCTGATCCTGAAGATGCCAATTGGGTGTATGCAATGAGTCAAGGTGGTTCAGTTGGAAGATACAATACTGCAACGGGCGAACAAACTTACATTAAACCGCCAGCACCAGATGCAACAACATTGATGCGTTTCAACTGGAATGCTGCAATTGCGCAGGATCCATTCGATAAAAAAACAATTTATTTTGGTTCTCAATTTTTACATAAGAGTACGAACAAGGGAGCTTCTTGGAAAATTATTTCAGCTGATTTAACGACCAACGATAGCGCCAAAATTGACCAAACAAATAATGGTGGATTGAGTGTTGATATTACAGGTGCTGAAAATCATTGTACCATCTTAGCTATTGCACCTTCAAATGTGCAAAAGGATTTGATATGGATAGGTACTGATGATGGTAATGTTCAATTCACTGCGAATGGTGGAACTACCTGGAACAACGTAACCGCAAATATTACAGAACTTCCTAAAGGCGCATGGATTGCGCAAGTGCGCACATCAACTTATAATGCGAATGAAGCATTTGTTGTTGCAAATAATTATAGACAAGGTGACTTTGCTCCTTATGTTTTCAGAACAACGGATCAAGGAAAAACTTGGACTAATATTT
>CAXNDZ010000139.1:0-5050 GCA_964201225.1 Chitinophagales bacterium
TTTTAATACTATGTTTATATTGTTTATGACTTCCTTTTTGGGAATGTAAATACCAGCCATCAAGTTCAATTAATTTAATCATCTCTTTTACTTTTTTTATCATTGGGCTTGATTTTACAAAGATATATAATTATATATCAATTTAAAAAATAGTATTTCAGCCCTAAATTGATTGATTTTTAGCCAAATACCCTACCAAACAGGATAATGTTGTTCATTTGAGAATTTTCTAAATTGTTGATAACCGATAATAATTAGAAAAAATACTACTAAATAAAAAATGGAGTTTGATTACAAAGGACAAGCCTTAATCAAATCTTCTAAAATAGGTTTACCCCAATGAGGCATGACGGTAAATTCCGTTTTTTGTTGATCCAACGCAGTTTTTGCTTTTTGTACAATAGGCCTTGCTGAATTACAACCACCGCCAAATAAAACAGGCATTTTATATTGCAAATTGGCTTTCAAAATATAAGGTCTTGGATTATTTTTATTTAATGCAATTGCCTGTTCTAATGGTTTCTTTATTCTTGATTCATACACCTTCCATCTAAATATAGGATTAACCGCCATTTTTGAAGTATAAACTATACTCTCCAAACATAGCACCTCATCACTATTATGTATCGCCTTAGTAATCTTTAGCCATTGAATAGCTTCATTGGCAAGTTGATCGGCATCACCCATTTTTTTCATTGCCATTCTTGCTTTTATAATGCTTACATAATAGGCAGGTAACCAAACGGAGGGATCTTGCCTATACAATTCCTCCATTTTTGCAAGAATAGAAATATACTGATCCCGGGTTTGATATTTATCAAGTAAAAAGACGGCAGCTTCTAGATTTTTAGTATAACTACTTGACTGCGATTTCCCTTGATTGCATAAAAAGCAAAAAGATACTATTAAAAATATTTGACGCATTTTTAAAATATATTATTAGGTATGCCCTTATTAATGGTATACTTGTTATAAATTATTTCAATCGTTCCTTTTTTATTTTTTAGGGCCTTTTGTTTAGATACCGGTTCATCATCCCCAAATTCTAAAGTAATCCCATTCGGCAATTTATAATCTTTTGTATTAAAACTAAAAATAATTTTACTTGCCAAGCCCTGTTGCGCATAGGCACCATATTGCATCGTAATTTCATAACTGCCACTTTCCTTAGTGGTGGTAGCGGTTTTATACACGAGTGCCTCCACTGGATCAATCCATAAGGTAGATATTACCCAATCCAAATTATCGTCATTAGGTATCAATTTTATGACCCTTACATTTTTACCATTTAGTATCTGTGTGCCTACCGGTATAGTCGTATACCCCTTTGTATTTAAGAGTGTATTGATCGTGAGCGATACACCCCCTCTCGGCAATAAGGAAATACCACCCTCCTTTTTCACTTTAAGTAAATTGGGTTTTTTAAAATATATTTTTACCTTACCAAGTGAGGCTTTTATAAATGAAACATCAGTTTTCATGGTACCCTCCGCCACATAATCATTTACCAATGCTAGCTTTTGAGCTACCTTTTCAATCAGTGGATCCGTTTGCGCAGTTGCATTGATGCAAAACATCAATCCAAATAAAATATAGCTAGTGTGTAATATGAAGGTTAATTTTTTCATGGCGGCTATTAACTTAGGATATCTTTTTTCTTAATAATAAGGATGGAAGCGCTTACAAATAAAATTATATGTAAAGTTAGGACAACTAACGAGGTTTTAATTTTCGGGATATTTAAAATACTTCCTGTGATGGCCTCATTATTGGCATTCACTTGAATATCAAAAAACTCCTTCCAATTATTCATATGCGTAGTAAATAAATAAGGCTTAACGATGGTGAACAAGGGGATGTTCAAAGTGCTCAAAATCGTAAAAAAAACAATGGCGCTCATGGTACCCACAATAGGACCAATTGAGTTACTCGACAAACTTGATAATAAAAATCCAAGACTAGTGACTGTTAATAATGAAAAGCTCGCAAATACAAAAGCACCTACATAACGCCATAGCACATCATTTTGCTCGATAAGTACCACATAATTCGATTTCATTAAGAATAAATCATCCGTGCCAAATATCCACATACTTACAAATAGGGCTAAAAATGCCAGCCATATTAATAGCAAAATGGTATAAATACTAGCGGCGATAAACTTAGCAAATACCCAGCTTGTGCGACTATAAGGCGTTGTGAATAATAATCGAAGGGTACCTAAGTTGGCTTCCCCCGAAATCATGTCTGCCGCTATCAATGCGACTAATAATGGCACATGCACCAATAATAATTGTAATAATATATAGCAAATCAAATACCCATTCAATACCTTACCATCCACCGTTAAAGTATCATTGATGTCCTTCATTAAAAAGGAAGCATAGGAATCACCATCAATTTTTAATCCTAATTGTATGACTACAATAAGTGCCGCAATAGCGCCAAACGCAATATATGTTCGAGGGCGACTAAATATTTTATACAATTCAACTTTGATCAGCGACCACATAATTAAGCGTTTGAAGTGATTTGTAAAAAATAATCTTCTAAGGAGTTTTTTGTCTCAATACCTACAATCCCAACCCCGGCCTTCACCAATGCTTCATTAATCAGGGGAATTTCACGGGTAGGTATTTTTAAATACATGCCTTCGCTGCGGGACAACAAATAATCACTAAAACTGCCAGCTGCGATGACTTGTAATGCAGTCGCATCATCTGTTGTTTTTATTTGTACAATTCTTTTTTCAGGATCTAACAATTCTTTGGTTACCCCTTCCACCATTTTTTTTCCTTGATGTATAATTAAAATTTGATGGGCCACTTGCTCAATTTCAGAAAGTAAATGCGAGGATACTAATACTGTTTTACCTTCTTCCTTTGCCAAATATTGAATTAATTGTCTGATATCAGCAATCCCTTGCGGATCCAACCCATTGGTAGGTTCATCCAATATAATTAAGGAAGGATTATGAACCAATGCTATACCAATACCTAAGCGCTGTTTCATGCCTAATGAAAAAGTTTGCACTTTATCCTGTGCACGATGGGCTAATCCTACTTTTTCTAGCGTGGCATTAATGTCCGCTTCCCCAATTTTTTGCTTGCGCACTTTGGCGAATAATTGCAAATGTTCCTTAGCACTTAAATAGGGGTACAAATCCGGCCTTTCAATTATCGCGCCCACTTGTTCTAATATTTCTTCTCTATTTTTTTCAATACGCTTACCAAATAATTCAATGCTCCCACTTGTTGGGTGGATTAAGGACAACAACATGCGAATGGTGGTACTTTTACCAGATCCATTTTGACCTAAAAAGCCAAATACCTGGCCTGCTTGCACTTCAAAGCTTAGGTCGTCGACTGCCTTTAAGCTGCCGAAATGCTTACTTATATTTTGTACTTTAATCACAGACATAACATAGTAACAAAAAACCCCGAACATAGTTCAGGGTTTTGTATCAATTTAATATGAACTAATATTATTTGTATTGTGGAATAATACTATTCGCTAAATCTACCATTTGCTTTAATCCATCTTCCGGTAAATTTCCTTTTTTAAACTCAGCCAATACGTTTGGTAATTTATTGGTCATTTCTAATAAGAAATGAGCTTCAAATTCTTTTACCTTACGAACTGCAACCTCTCTCAATAAACCATTCGTACCTAAGTAAATAATGGCTACTTGTTTTTCAACCGAGAACGGTGTGTATTGCGCTTGCTTTAAAATTTCCACGTTTCTAGCTCCTTTGTCAATTACCGATTTAGTAGCAGCATCCAAATCACCACCAAACTTAGAGAATGCTTCCAACTCTCTGTATAAAGCTTGGTCTAATTTTAAAGTACCAGATACTTTTTTCATTGACTTAATCTGTGCATTACCACCCACACGACTTACAGAGATACCTACGTTAATCGCTGGACGAATACCTGCGTTAAATAAGTTACCCTCTAAAAATATTTGACCATCTGTAATTGAAATTACGTTGGTTGGAATATAAGCAGATACGTCACCTGCTTGTGTTTCAATGATTGGTAATGCAGTTAATGATCCACCACCTTTAACCAAATGCTTGATTGAATCAGGTAAGTCATTCATATTTTTAGCAACATCGTCATTGGCAATAACTTTTGCAGCACGCTCCAATAAACGACTGTGCAAATAGAATACATCACCTGGATATGCTTCACGTCCTGGCGGGCGACGTAATAATAAAGATACCTCACGATACGCTACTGCTTGTTTTGATAAATCATCATAAACAATCAATGCTGGGCGACCAGTATCACGGAAAAATTCTCCAATCGCTGCACCCGCAAATGGCGCATAGAATTGTAATGGAGCTGGATCTGCTGCAGGAGCTGCAACGATGATGGTGTAAGCCATCGCGCCATTATCTTCTAAAGTTTTCATCACACCAGCAATGGTAGATGCTTTTTGTCCAATCGCTACATAGATACAGTAAACTGGTTTTCCTGCATCAAAAAATTCTTTTTGGTTAATAATAGTATCAACACAAATTGCAGTTTTGCCTGTTTGACGGTCACCAATAACTAACTCTCTTTGTCCACGTCCAATAGGAATCATCGCGTCAATCGCTTTGATACCTGTTTGTAATGGTTCCTTTACTGGCTCACGGAAAATTACCCCTGGTGCTTTACGCTCCAATGGCATTTCATACAATTCGCCTTTAATAGGACCTTTACCATCTATTGGCTCTCCTAATGTATTAATAACACGGCCTACTAAACCTTCTCCTACTTTAATAGAGGCGATTTGACCTGTTCTTTTTACTTTATTGCCTTCCTTGATGCCTTTACTATCTCCCATCAATACCACACCCACATTATCTTCCTCAAGGTTAAGGGCGATTGCTTTAGTTCCATTTTCAAATACCACTAGCTCACCACTTCTAACACCATTCAAACCATATACACGGGCAATACCATCACCTACTTGTAATACAGTTCCCACTTCCTCTAAATCAGCTGAGGCATTGAAATTGCTTAGTTGCTGTCTAAGAATTGCTGAAATTTCATCGGGTTT
>CAXNDZ010000140.1:0-5013 GCA_964201225.1 Chitinophagales bacterium
TGCATTTTACGAATCATCCTGATTTACGAAAATTAATATTGGAGGACGACTTCAAAGGATATCCCTTAAGAAAAGATTTTGAAGATCCTATCAACATGATAAAATTATAATAGGCACATGTACAATCAAACTGAAATAATAAAAGATACAAGTGAGTTAGTTGCTGATGGAGAATTAGTCATCAACATGGGTCCGCAGCATCCTGCTACGCATGGTGTACTTCATTTGGTGGTTACCCTAAATGGTGAAACCATTAAGAAAATCGAACCCCATTTAGGTTATATCCATCGCTCTATTGAAAAAATGTGCGAGAGTTTAACTTATCGTCAATTTATTTATGTAACCAGTCGAATGGATTACTTGTCATCGCATATTAATAATTTAGGCTGCGCTTTACTCATTGAAAAGGGAATACAAATTGAAGTGCCTGATCGCGCAAAATATATTCGCGTTATTTTGAGTGAATTAACACGTATTGCATCACATGAATTATGGTTGGGTGCTATGGCGATGGACTTAGGCGCTTTTACCCCTTTCTTTTATGCATTCAGAGAAAGAGAAATGATTACGGATATTATGGAAGATACTTGCGGCGCAAGATTAACCATGAATTATATTGTTCCAGGCGGATTGATGTATGACCTACATCCTGATTTTCAAAAAAAGGTAAAAGCATTCATCACCCAATTCAAATCCAAAGTAACTGAATACGAAGATTTAGTCACCAACAATATCATATTCCAAAGCAGAACCAATGGTGTTGGAATTTTAAGCGCAGAAGATGCTATTTCCTATGGTTGCACAGGACCAGTAGCACGCGCAAGTGGTGTGAGCTGCGATATTCGAAAAATTTATCCTTACGAAGTATATGATAAGGTGGAGTTTGATGAAGTATTGGAAACAGCAGGTGATTCCTTTGCACGTTACATGGTGCGTATAAAAGAAATGAACCAATCAATTCGCATCATTGAACAATTAATTGATAATATTCCGGAAGGCGATTTTGTAGGTAAAACTAAAAATGTTTTAAAATTACCGAAGGGTGAATTTTATACAAGGGTGGAAACTGCCCGAGGTGAATTTGGGGTGTACATAGTGAGTGAGGGAGGAACCACACCACACAGAATTAAATTCAGGTCGCCCGGTTTTTCAAATTTATCAGTACTAAATCATATAGCTGTTGGAGGTAAGATTGGTGATTTAATGGCGAGCATGGGTACATTGGATTTAGTGATACCAGATATTGATAGATAAAAGATAGATAGAATTGTTTGTTATATAAAAACAGTAACGCATGTTTAGTTTAGAAGGAATTACAACCAGTGTTCAAGATTGGTTATTGATGAAGTTTAATCCCACGATGGCATTGGCTATTGAATGTGTGATAGTGATTTTATTGTCCATTAGTTTATTCGCCATACTAGGTTTGGTACTGGTATTAATGGAGCGAAAAGTGGCGGCACATATACAAATTAGATTGGGGCCCAATCGTGTTGGACCCGGCGGTATGTTTCAAACAGTGGCAGATACTTTAAAATTAATCATGAAAGAAGGGTTGGTGCCCGACAAGGCAGATAAATTTTTATTTAACCTCGCTCCTTTTGTCGTAATGATGGTGGGTATGTTATTATTAGCGCCAATTGCTTTTGCGAAAAATTTTCAAATTTGGGATATCAATATTGGGGTGCTTTATATTAGTTCCGTCTCTTCCTTATCTGTGATCGGCATTTTAATGGCAGGTTGGGCGAGTAATAATAAATATTCTTTATTAGGCGCCATGCGAAGCGGCGCGCAAATTGTGAGTTATGAATTATCTGCAGGATTTGCAGTGTTAACTATAGTGGTTTTAACAGGCAGCTTGCAACTTTCTGAAATTGTAAATGCGCAACAAAATGGTTGGTGGATTTTTAAAGGTCATATTCCTGCAGTAATTGCATTTGTATTATATATTATTGCAGTTACTGCCGAAACCAATCGTGCACCCTTTGATTTAGCGGAGGCTGAATCAGAATTAACCGCAGGTTTTCATACGGAATATTCTGGTATGCGTTTTGCCTTGTTCTTTTTAGCAGAATACATTAACATATTTATTGTTTGCGCCATTGGTGCTACTTTATTTTTTGGCGGATGGATGCCATTACATATTGGCAATTGGGAAGCTTTCAATCACATCATGGATTATATCCCTTCCTCAGTTTGGTTTATGGGAAAAACATTTTTTCTTATCTTTTTAATCATGTGGTTCAGATGGACCTTCCCAAGATTACGCGTTGATCAATTATTGAATTTAGAATGGAAATATTTATTACCGATAAGTTTGTTCAACCTTTTATTAGTAGCAGTTATAGCTCTTTTAGGTTGGCATTTTTAACATTAAATGAATTAGAAACATGTTTTTGAAAGAATATATAACAGATGTTGTGACCGGCGTAACCTCCTTATTAAAAGGCATGCGCAAAACAGGTTATTACTTTACACATCCCAAGGAAATTATAACTGAGCAATATCCGGACAACCGTGCGACCTTATTACTGTCGGACCGATTCAAGGGTGAAGTAGTAATGCCGCATGATGCCAACAATGAACATACCTGTACGGGTTGTACTGCTTGTGAGTTGGCTTGCCCAAATGGTACTATTAAAGTGGTGACCAAATTTGAAACATCCCCTGAAGGAAAAAAGAAAAAAGCAATTGACACATTAGTATATCGACTTGAACTTTGCACGATGTGTAATTTATGTATCGTTGCTTGTCCAAGTGATGCGATTAAAATGGCGCCCAATTTTGAACACAGTGTATTTGATAGAACCAAATTAACCAAAGTATTAAATCAACCAGGATCTAAAATAAGGGAGGGAATAGAATAATGAATACATCAACTATTATATTTTACGCTATTGCCGCACTCATATTGGGCGCCGCAATTTTAGCAGTGACATCACTTAAAATATTTCGTTCTGCTATCTGGTTATTATTTTCATTGGTAGGTATTGCTGCACTTTATTTTTGGATGCAAGTGGAATTTATTGCTGCCATACAAATTGTGGTGTATGTAGGTGGTATTGTGGTGTTAATTATTTTTTCGATATTCTTAACACAGCAATCAGGAAAGGAAATGGCCAAGCCTGCCACGGTTAAAATGATATTTTCTGCACTCGCTGCTTTATTTGGTACTGGATTCACTTTTAATTTAATCAATCATTACGGATTCAATAATATTTCAGCAGCCCCCTTCAATCCAAGTGTGGATGAAATAGGCATGCAAATGCTAAGCACCACTTCACATGGTTTTATTTTACCGTTTGAAGTAGTGAGTATGTTATTATTAGCCGCGATGGTGGGCTGTATTGTTATTGCGATGAAACCTACTGAAGCAAATATTGTTCACTTAAACAAAAAAGAGGATTAATACCATGAACGAAGTACCCTTAACCCATATCCTTTTTGTAAGCACTGCCCTATTTTTTATAGGTATGTATGGTTTGTTTACCAGAAGAAATATTATTACCATGCTTATGTCCATTGAGCTGATGTTAAATAGCGTAAATATCAATTTTGTCGCATTTAACAAATACTTGTTCCCTGATAAATTAGATGGCTTGTTTTTTTCTTTGTTTATCATCACCATTGCAGCTGCCGAAGCAGCCGTGGCCATTGCCATTATCATTAATTTATATCGTAGTCACCAATCCATTGATGTAGACGATGCCACTGAAATGAAATTTTAATTATTATGTCAAACTACTTATATATACTTTGGATTCCATTATTACCACTTGCTACTTTTGTAATATTGGGCTTGTTCGGACGCAAGTACTTTGCTAAAAGCGCAGGTATTATTGGAACAGCCTCCTTACTTACCGCTACCATCCTTTCCTTTGTGGCTGCTAAACAATACTTTTTTGTAGACGGAAAAGTAAACGGAGTGTATCAAAAAATAATTGCATTAAAATATACTTGGCTGCAATTCAGCCCTAATGTATCTATTGATATGGGCATTATTGTAGATCCCATTTCAGTGATGATGCTGATTGTAGTGACTTCGGTTTCCTTAATGGTCCATGTATTTAGCTTGGGCTATATGAAAGGCGAAGAAAGATTTGCTACTTATTATGCCTTCTTGTCTTTATTTACTTTCTCTATGCTGGGTTTAATATTATCCGTTAATATTTTTCAGGTGTACATGTTCTGGGAATTAGTGGGAGTATCCAGCTTTTTATTAATTGGTTATTACTTTAACAAACCTTCTGCAGTGGCTGCTTCCAAAAAAGCATTCATTGTAACGCGCTTCGCTGATTTAGGTTTTTTAATTGGTATTTTAATTATGGGCTTTTACGGAGGCACTTTAGATATTGGATTATTGATTGAAAAATTAACCTCGACGCAGTCCCCTGAATTTTTGAGTATGACAAGTGCTAGCTTTTTAGGGGCGAGTATGCTTACTTGGGGTTTAACCTTAATATTTGTGGGAGGTGCAGGAAAGTCGGCGATGTTCCCTTTGCATATTTGGTTGCCAGATGCAATGGAAGGGCCTACTCCGGTGTCCGCATTAATCCACGCAGCAACCATGGTGGTCGCAGGAGTTTATTTAGTGGCAAGATTATTCCCTATATTTTCTATGGACGAAGCAGCCTTAACCATCGTTACTTATGTGGGTGCATTCTCCGCCTTACTTGCTGCAGTGATTGCTTGTACACAAACTGATATTAAACGTGTATTGGCTTATTCTACAATGTCGCAAATTGGCTATATGATGTTTGCATTAGGCATTTCAAAAAATGGTGGTGAAGCAGGATTGGGATACATGGCATCCATGTTTCATTTATTTACCCATGCCTTTTTCAAGAGTTTATTATTCTTAGGCGCCGGCGCCGTAATACACATGGTTCACAGCAATGAAATGAAAGATATGGGCGGCTTAAGAAAATTAATGCCCATTACCCATGCCGCTTTTTTAATTGCTTGCTTAGCGATTGCAGGTATCCCTCCTTTTGCAGGATTTTTTAGTAAGGA
>CAXNDZ010000141.1:0-4968 GCA_964201225.1 Chitinophagales bacterium
GGGCTCCAAGCTTCATTAAAATAACGAGCAGCAATCGTTGCGTTATAAGAAGAACCAGCGTCTTCACGCGTAGTGTAAGCTCTAACTAACCAATTGGTAGATTTGATTTCTAATTTGTACTGACCCATTCTCAACCCTCTAAAAGCATATCGGTCACTACCTGTATAAACTGTATTACCAGTTCCATTATAAAAACTAAAAGAAGCTTCTGTGTTGTCTGATAATTTATAGTTTAAAGATCCTGTGAATTTTACATTCAATGTTGTTGGATCAACCACATCTTTTTCAGCATATCCTGTTCTTGAAACATCTCCAGCAAAATAACCTTTAGCATTACCATATAAGAAAGGTGCATAAGGGGCTAATGCCGCATTTTGAGATCTTAAGAAAGCAGAATAGGTAGCTAAATTTGGAAATGAACCAACCGCACCATATAATTGATTAAATGCAGCATTTGCATAAGTTCCAGCTAAAGGACCATAAGGCGCATAAGCAGCAGTCAAACTTCCAATGATTCCGTTTCTAACGGAACCATACACAGAACTTAATGAGGTAGTTGTTTCATCACCATAAAAGTTTACACCATCATAATTAGGATCTGAATCACGCGTACCACTAATGGTTTGACCATTTGGTGTTCCAGTAGAACGAGAATAGTTAGTAGCATCATTACCTAACCAATCTTGTGCTTCAACAAATTGTGCCGCGATTTTATAAGCAAAACGATCGTTTACTTTTTGTGCCCATCTTACTGACCAATCCTTATAAGGAGACAAAGGACGTTGGTAATTATCAACATCTTTGATACCATTTTTCACTTGGAAACTTAAGCCTTGGTATTTAAAAGGATTTTTAGAGTTAATTAAAACCGTACCATTCATACCACCAGAACCATACAATGCAGAAGATGCACCAGGTAATAATTCAATATTATCAACATCTAATTCAGTTAAACCAATTACGCTACCTACAGAGAAGTTTAATCCAGGCGCTTGGTTATCCATTCCATCAATTAATTGATTTAAACGGGTATTACCACTCACATTGAATCCTCTTGTTCCAACACTTTTGAAGGTTAAACTTGCAGCGATTATGTCCACTCCTTTTAAAGTACCTAGGATATCGTAATAGTTAGAAGCTGGCGAATTTCTTATAGTTGCATTGCTAATTCTTTCAATTGAAACAGGCGATTCTAAAATACGCTCTGCCACTCTTGAAGCCGCAACAACTACCTCAGAACCCAATACAAATGAAGGACTTAAGCTTACTTCTAACTTTGGCGTTATGGAAGCAATGACAACTTCTTTGTCTGAGTAACCTACTGAAGAAAAGATCAAGGTAACGGGTGTTTTAGCCACATTAATCCTGAAACCTCCTTTGTCATCTGTGAAGGTACCATTGGTTGTTCCCTTTACAGTAACTGAAACAGCAGATAAGCTTTCGGCTGTATTTGAATTTTTAACAGTACCATTTACAGTACTTGCATTTTGTGCTTTTAATGAAACTACCGACAAGGCTAGTAAACTTAAAAGACTAAAATGACGTAAAAATTTTCTCATATTTTATTTGTTTTTAAGATGAATCGTATCTAAAAATACTGAATTGTTAGCACATGAGAAAAAATTATCAAAATTGTATTAAAACTTTTAATTTAGTGGCATGAAATCCACACCCTTCCCAGGCCAATTAGATACTTACCATGGCAAAGTAAGAGATGTATATTACATTGAAAATGAACTACTTGTGATGATTGCAAGTGACCGAATTTCGGCTTTTGATGTAATTTTACCGAATCCTATCCCATTTAAAGGGCAGGTTTTAAATCAAATTGCTGCCTATATGCTAAAGGCAACTATTGATATTTGCCCCAATTGGCTGTTGGATACCCCTGCCCCGAATGTGGCCATTGGGAAAAAATGCACCCCTTTTAAGATTGAAATGGTGGTTAGAGGAAACTTAGTGGGCCATGCTTGGCGAACTTATCATGCGGGTGGACGTATTTTATGTGGCGTTCCATTACCAGAAGGGCTTAATGAGAATGACTATTTCCCTACCCCCATCATTACGCCTTCCACCAAAGCAAGTGAAGGGCATGATGAAGATATTTCCAAAGAAAACATCATTGCGCAAGGTTTGGCATCTGCCGAGGATTGGGCTGTTTTGGAAAAATATGCCTTGGCCTTATTTCAAAGAGGCAAAGAAATAGCAGCAAAGCAAGGTTTGATATTAGTGGATACCAAATATGAATTTGGTAAAATTGGAGATACCATTTACTTGATGGATGAAATTCACACCCCCGATTCCTCTCGCTATTTTTATGCAGAAGGCTTTGAAGAAAGACAAGTAAAAAAAGAAAAGCAAAAACAACTCAGTAAGGAATTTGTGCGCGAGTGGTTGATTGAAAATAATTTCATGGGAAAGGAAGGACAAACAGTTCCGCACATGTCCGAAGAATGGATTGACACTATTTCAAAAAGATATATTGAATTGTATGAGCAAGTGATTGGCGAAAAATTCAACCCTCAAAAATTATCGGACGAAGCAACCTACAATTTAGTTTCAGATTCATTGGCAAAGTTGCCTTAATTTTAAATATTTATTTTCATTCTTCTCCGCTCGTCATGACGCTAAAAAATATAAATAAATCTAAAATTGCGAACTCGCTTCGCTCAGACATGCGCAATTTTTTAACGATTCATTTTTAATTTTTCTTAACGCTATTCCTCAATGTTCAGAAGTGAAAACAAAAATTAAAATTATCAATTAGATGTCTATCCCTAATCTTGGGCGTAGGCGTTGTTTGCTTTTGTTGAAAATTTGCTGTCCTTTGTCAATCCCTTTTCTAAGTTCAATTTGTTTTTCAATAGGCAAATGAACTATGTCAGTACAGGCCTGCGTACAACAGCCTGCATAAGTTTCAGCGCAGGTGGGGCATTGGATAAATAATAAATGGCAGCCATCATTTTTACAATTCGTGTGCGTATCACATGGCGAACCACATTGATGACATTTCGCAATAATATCTTCTGTAATTTTTTCACCTAAGCGATCGTCAAAGACGAAATTCTTTCCTTTGAACTTACTTTCCAATCCAGCTTCTTTAATTTTATTCGCATAATTAATAATACCTCCTTCTAAATGAAAAACATTTTTAAACCCATGATGTAACATATACGCACTTGCTTTTTCACAGCGTATCCCTCCAGTACAATACATGATAATATTAGCATCTTTTTTATCCTTCATCATATCCGCTGCCATGGGCAATTGTTCCCTGAAGGTATCTGATGGAATTTCAATCGCATTGGTAAAATGACCCACTTCAAATTCGTAATGGTTGCGCATATCAACAACAATAGTATCCGCGGAATTTAACATGGCATTCATTTGTTTTGCATCCACATAGTTGCCTTTATTTTCCATACTAAAACTGGGATCTTCAATTCCGTCGGCTACTATCTTTTCACGCGTTTTAATTCTTAGCGCCCAAAAACTTTTACCATTATCATTAACCGCAATATTTAATCTTACATTATTTAATTCGGGAATGGTATATAAATATTCCTTGAAGTTTTCAAAAAAATGCGATGGCACACTCATCTGCGCATTGATCCCTTCCTTCGCAATATAAATTCGACCAAAACATTGCAATGCACTCAACCCTTTGTACAATTCATCTCTGAATACTTGCGGGTTTGGAATACTACAATATTTGTAAAAGCTGATAGTGGTTCTAGAAAAATTTTCTTGGTATAATTTTTCTTTTAACTCCTTATTGGAGATACGATTGTGTAGTAGTGACATAAAATAAATTTAGACATCTAGGATGTTCCTTTAAAATGGACCCAATTACAGGTTGGGCAAATTCATTACGAAGATACAATAAAAAAATATTACGCCTTGCGCGCGCGAACAAAGCTTCCTGTAAGTGATGCCAATCCACCCAACAATGCACCAATTGAAGCAGTAGCAAAAATTAAAAGTATATAAGAGCCTCTCATAGGTAAAATATTTGCCACTTTTGTTGCTAAAATATGGTTGTTAGCCGCATCAATGCCGAAAGCCAAACCTGCCCATAATGACCCTACCCCTAAAGCACCTGCTACAAAAGATTGCGCAGGTTTCATTGGCAAAGCAATAGCAATTAATAAATTAGTGATTATAAAACTCCACCAAGGCAGATTACCATAGATGCCAACCGCATAAGTAAGTAATCCTGATAAAAAAATAGATACGATATATTTCATATAAAATATTTTAATGAATTAGAATTGATTATGAATTGATCTTTTGAAATTGGATATGCCACTTTGTTCTTTCACTTTGCTTTAATTTTTCCTTGGATAAAAACAATAATCGATAATATTTACCCTCGGCCCAATAATTTACAAATGTATCATAGTAAGGGCTTCCCGGATTTCCACTTTGACCCCCTGGATATAATCCATAGGCTTCAATTTCATCGGTTAAATGCACTACCATCCGCCAACTTGGACCGTGATTCTCCGTGGTTGCATTAATAATGTTTACGCCACCACCAATAGGTAAATTCATTCGACTTAGTGCTGGGGTTTTTGTCAAATGCATTACGCGTGTTGCTTTAAATAATGACCATTACAATTTGTTTTCTTTTTCTAAAGACAATAATTTTTCAGTTGCTTTTTCTACCCCCAATGTTACTTGTGTTTTTAAATCCTCCACAATATTTTTTGTCCTTATATCATCAGCGATACTCCAATTGGTATCCTTTAACATTTGATCCAACAAAACATATGCCTCTGGTTTTAATAATGGAATAGCCGAACCTCCTAATTCATCTCCCCAGACAGCTTGCTCCACACTATCCCAAATTATTTTAAAACAAGTAATCCCTTTTGCGTTTACGTTATTATATAAATCCCAATTAGTCATTTCATTCACCATTCGCTTTGCATCGGTACTTAATTTATCCACTTGAATATATTTCAT
>CAXNDZ010000142.1:0-4945 GCA_964201225.1 Chitinophagales bacterium
ACAAGAATTATTCAAAATTTACCTACCCTATAAAGATAAATTTTATTTCTAAATTAAACCCTATGCAATTCAAATCATTGTTATTATCAATGCTTCTTATGTCATTTATTTGCGAAAACGTTATCGCCCAGCAAGGCAGCAGAAATGACCTCATGAAAAATATGATTACAGAAAACTACGCGTTGGCCGAAAGTCAATATACATTGATGATGAAATCGGTTCCATCAGGAAAGCTTCCACAATCCTATGATGCTAGTAAAAATCAGCTCCAATCAAGAGATATCACCTGGTGGTGCACTGGCTTTTATCCAGGCTCTTTATTATACATTTACGAGCAAACCAAAAGTGAAACCATTAAGGCAGAGGCATTACGTGCTTTGAAAGTGATTGAACCAAATCAATACTACACAGGCAATCACGACTTAGGGTTCATGATGTATTGCAGCTACGGAAATGCTTATCGCTTATTTAAAGATGAAAAATACAAACAAATCATTTTTAACGCTGCGGCTTCCTTAGCAACCAGGTACCGCCCCACGATGAAATCCATTCAATCTTGGAATAAAAATCAATACTTTAATTGCCCTGTGATTATTGATAACATGATGAATTTAGAAATGTTGAACTGGGTGAGTCAAAATGGAGGGGATGCCAAATACCAACAAATTGCTGTTACGCATAGTAACACTTCCATGAAAGAATTTTATCGCCCTGATTATAGCTCATTCCATGTGGTAGATTTTGATGAAAAAACAGGCAAGGTATTAAGAAAAACTACCCATCAAGGTGCCGCAAATACTTCCGCATGGTCAAGAGGACAAGCTTGGGGATTATATGGTTACATTACTATGTATCGTGCAACTAAAAACCTTGCCTACTTGAATCATGCAAAAAAAATCGCAGCATTTTATTTGAATCATCCTAATTTACCAGCAGATAAGGTTCCTTATTGGGACTTTGATGCAGGTCAACAACCCATTGCAAAGCGGGATGCTTCTGCTGCTGCTATTACCGCTTCTGCATTAATGGAGTTGGCGCAGTATACAACAGGTGCTGAAAAAGAAAGATACATTAATGATGGAGTAAAAATGATACAATCCTTATCCAATGAAACCTACCGAGCAAAAGAAGGTGAGAATGGCGGATTTTTAATCAAACATTGCGTAGGCGCACTTACCTTAAATTCAGAGATTGATGTGCCACTTGTTTATGCCGATTACTATTTTTTAGAAGCGCTGAAGCGTTATAAAGATTGGTATTTAAATAATTAATATAATTGAATAAGTAAAAGGAATAATTTACGCAGCAATTCGCGCGAAAATTATTCCTTTTTACATGTAAGGCTTTAACTGATCGCTTACTTTTTTCAAAAAAGGAGGAATGATTACTTTTGGATCCCCTGGATTTAAAGTTTCTGTGGGCAAGTACCCTTTATATGGAGACGCAGCAATAATCTTTACTAACTTTTTTAGATCCATGGGTTGCACTTTACCATTAATGGTAATGAGCTCCTTGATTTGCCAATTGACCGCATATGGCGCTACTAATTCAATTTCACTATACCCCTCCTTGGTTTGAAAATTACCTGTATCCACCAACAAGCCAAACCATTGTTTATCGAGACGATCAACAAAATAAATTGCTTGTTCTGCAGTTAATATAAAATCATTGTGGTTTTGCATGGCGATAATCACCCCTAATTTTTTTCCATACTGCACACATTGCTCAAAGCTTTCAATGATCCAATCTGCCACCTCTTTCCATACATATCCATCCGGTAATTTTTTTGCACTATAAATACGTATCACGGGCGCCCCTAATTTCGCCGCTACTTCAATCCACTTTTTGACAAAATCGACTTCCGCTTGTCGGTCGGTAGCATTGGATGAGCCAAAGTCATTGCGTATACCTGTTCCGCTGATACTAAGTCCTGCCTTATGCACCCTATTTTTAATGCTATAAATATATTCGTCAGAAGGCACTTTCGGATAATTTTGCAAGTAATAACCTGTAATATCAATCGCGTCAATATTCAAATTCCCACAAAAATCAATCACTTCCTCAATCGTGATTTCCTTTTTGGTTAAGGGTGCATTAAAGGAATATGCATTTAAGCTGATTTTAAAACGATGGCTTAAAGATGAATTTAATTCAGGGGCAACCAAAAGCTCATTTGAACTTATCCCAATATTTGATTTGGCAATCGCAGGCACAAAAAACAGGGACTGCAAAAACTTTCTTCTTTGACTCATAAAATGCTTTCGTTTTAAATGATAAAAAAGTTCAACTATTAAATGTACCAAATATTTCTAAAAAAATAACCCCAGTAAAACTGAGGTTATTTGAAAATATCGAAACTAATTAAGATTGATTAAGCTTCCTTTGATTTTGGGGCTTTTTCATTGGGTTTTTTCTGCAAAGTAAACACCAACTTGTTTTGTGCAGTATCAAAATCACCAATCAAGGTATCTCCCTCCTTCACGCTAAAGTTTAAAATTTCCTCCGCTAAAGGATCCTCAATGTATTTTTGAATGGCACGGTGTAAAGGTCTTGCACCAAACTGTACATCATACCCTTTATCCGCTATGAATGTTTTGGCTTCTGCAGTTAATACTAAATTCAATCCTAAATTAACCAAGCGGCCTAATACATTCTTCATGATAATATCAATGATTAAGAATATATCGTCCTTTGTCAATGAGTTAAATACTACAACATCATCTACCCTATTTAAAAATTCAGGGGAGAACGTTCTCTTTAATGCCTTTTCAATAACAGATCTATTATTTTCTTCCGTTTGTTCTACACGCGTAGCCGTGGCAAATCCAACGCCATCACCAAAATCCTTTAACTGACGCGCACCAATATTAGAGGTCATGATGATCAATGTATTTTTAAAATTCACTTTACGACCTAGGCCGTCTGTTAAAATACCATCATCTAACACTTGTAGTAAGATATTGTAAATATCTGGATGTGCTTTTTCAATTTCATCTAATAAAATGACACAGTATGGTTTGCGACGCACCTTCTCTGTTAATTGTCCTCCTTCCTCATAACCAACATACCCTGGAGGCGCACCAATCAATCTGCTTACAGAAAATTTCTCCATGTATTCACTCATGTCAATTCTAATTAAAGACTCTTCTGAATCAAACATGTTACGCGCTAAAGCACGAGCTAATTCTGTTTTACCAACGCCTGTTGGACCTAAGAATATGAATGTGCCAATGGGTTTTTTGGGATCCTTTAAGCCAACCCTATTTCTTTGAATGGCTTTCACCACTTTACTAATTGCATCATCCTGACCAATGACCATTCCTTTCATTTCATCGGCCATTTTTCTGAGCTTGGTTGTTTCCGCTTCCACCATACGCTTCACCGGTATCCCCGTCATCATACTCACCACCTCATCAATATTTTCCTCATTAATGGGGAAACGTTTTGTTTTGCTTTCATCTTCCCACAAGGTTTTCGCTTTTTCCAAAGCTTCTCCTAATTTTTTTTCTGTATCTCTTAAGTTAGCGGCTTCTTCAAAACGCTGACTTTTAACCACCCTATTTTTTTCGTTTTTAACTTCCTCTATTTGTTTTTCTAATTCAACAATATCCTGAGGAACATTAATATTTTTTAAATGCACTCTAGCACCTACTTCATCTAATACATCAATGGCTTTATCAGGCAACAAACGATCCGTCATATAACGATCACTCAATTTTACACAGGCTTCAATGGCTTCTTGGTCATAAACAACGCTATGATAATCCTCGTACTTGGATTTGATATTATTAAGTATCGTTATGGTATCTGCTACACTAGGTGGCTCAATCACTACTTTTTGGAAACGTCTATCTAATGCTCCATCTTTTTCTATGTGCATACGGTACTCATCTAAAGTAGAAGCACCGATACATTGTAATTCACCTCTCGCTAAAGCAGGTTTAAATATATTAGAAGCATCTAATGAACCACTCGCTCCTCCAGCACCCACAATCGTATGTATTTCATCAATGAATAATATAACATCTCTGTTCTTTTCCAATTCATTCATGATGGCTTTCATTCTTTCCTCAAACTGACCTCTGTATTTTGTACCCGCCACTAACGCAGCCAAGTCCAAGGATATAACGCGCTTATCAAATAAAACACGACTTACTTTTCTTTGCACAATACGCAAAGCCAAACCTTCGACAATAGCAGTTTTACCCACCCCAGGCTCACCTATTAAAATTGGATTGTTCTTTTTACGACGACTTAAAATTTGGCTCACCCTTTCAATTTCGGCATCTCTACCTACAATTGGATCCAAGGAATCCATTTCAGCTAACTTAGTAATATCTCGTCCAAAATTATCAAGTACCGGTGTTTTAGATTTACTCGCAGTAGCCGTTTTTGCTTTTGGACTAGCCCCAAAACCAGCGCCTCCTCTTTTCTCTTCATCAAATTCATCATCCGCATCATCTGGGAATTCCGCACTTGGCGGATTTATTGGTTGCGCAGGTGTTGATCCCACCATACCTAATTCAGTACGGAACAGATCATAATCAACATCAAATTGATTTAAAATTTGTGTCGCAATATTTTCTTTATTTTTTAGAATACTTAAAAGTAAGTGTTCCGTTTCAACCATCGGACTTTTTAAGGCCTTTGCTTCAAGCACGGTCACCCTAATCACTTTTTCAGCTTGTTTGGTTAATGGCAAACTGTTTATGTTTGTTACATTTTTACCAGACTTATCCTTAACAGCTAATTCGATCTCCTTGCGCAACTCCCCTAAATTTACATTGAGTTGCTTAAGCACTTTGATGGCCGTATTTTCTTGGTCACGAATAAGCCCCAACATTAAATGCTCTGCACCAATAAAATCATTCCCTAATCTTAATGCCTCTTCGCGGCTATAAGCAATGATTTCCTTAACTTGTGTTGAAAAATTATTATCCATTAT
>CAXNDZ010000143.1:0-4834 GCA_964201225.1 Chitinophagales bacterium
CTTTACTTTTTTGAGCAGTTACTGTAAATGTAACTCCTGCGTTAGATTTGTCTTTTTTTGTAAAAGCAACTAAGGATAATGAAGTTGCAACCATGACAACTGCGAAAATGATTTTTTTCATATTTATTTTATTTTTTTGATTATTGAGCTAACTAAAATACGAAAAATAATCTCGATTTCAATAGCCCCTGTTGTTATATAATTTTTAATTATAATTAAAAGGTAAATATATAAATCAATGTTTAAACAACAAAATATATTTTTAGGATAATTCTATGCCTATAATCTAGTATCTTCGCCAAAATTTAGATTTTATGAATTTGCATGAATATCAAGCAAAAGAGTTACTTAAAAAGTATAATGTTCCAGTCCAAGAAGGAATCGCAGCAGAAACAGTGGACGCTGCAATTACTGCTTACCACAAAATAGCAGGTGAAACCAATAATAAATTCGCCGTAGTTAAAGCACAAATACATGCGGGTGGTCGTGGTAAAGGTAAAATAGTAGGCACTGAGCAAAGAGGTGTCGCCGTTGGTAAATCAGCAGCAGATATTGAAACCTTTGCGAAAAACATTTTAGGTGGTACATTAGTGACCATCCAAACTGGCCCAGCAGGTAAATTAGTTTCAAAAATACTAGTTGCACAGGACGTTTATTATGAAGGTCCTCAGCCTACCAAAGAATTTTATTTGTCTATTTTATTAGATCGTTCCAAAGGAATGAATGTAATCATGTATAGCACTGAAGGTGGAATGGATATTGAGGAAGTTGCACATAATACCCCTGAAAAAATATTTAAAGAGTGGATACACCCTGGTGGTGCATTGCAAGGTTTCCAAGCGCGTAAAATTGCATTCAATTTGGGACTAAGTGGTGATGCTTTTAAGAGTTGTGTAAAATTCGTAACCAATTTATACAATGCCTATGTTGGTTTAGATTGTGGCATGCTTGAGATTAATCCATTATTCAAAACCAGCGATGACAAAATGATCGCAGTAGATTGCAAAATGAATATTGATGATAATGCTTTAATGCGTCATCCTGATTTATTAGCAATGAGAGATGTTAGCGAAGAAGATCCTACCGAAGTGGAAGCAGGTGAATACAATTTAAACTTTGTCAAATTAGATGGCAATGTAGGTTGTATGGTGAATGGTGCAGGTCTTGCCATGGCAACTATGGATATGATTAAGTTAAGTGGTGGTGAGCCAGCGAACTTTTTAGACGTTGGCGGTACTGCAAATGCGCAAACAGTTGAAGCTGGATTTAGAATTATTTTGAAAGACCCTAATGTAAAAGCTATTTTAATTAACATCTTTGGCGGTATTGTTCGTTGCGATCGTGTTGCTTCAGGTGTCATTGAAGCTTTCAATAAATTAGGTGATATTAATATCCCAATCATTGTGCGTTTACAAGGCACCAATGCAGTGGAAGCAAAAAAATTAATTGACGAAAGTGGATTGAAAGTTCAGTCTGCTATTCAGTTGAGCGAAGCAGCTGCTTTAGTTAAGCAAGCCGTTGCTTAGTTTTAAGTAGCATTTTTATAAAATATAAAATGCTACTTAAAACTCTCTTATGATTTTTAAAATACCCGCGATACTCGCGGGTATTTTGTTTTAATTCCTCAGCCCATTTTCAAGAAAATACTACGCCCCACTCACTAGCTTTACTTCAGTTAATGCGCTAAAGGAGTATACTTGACCGGTGGCTACCTCCACGCACTCAATACGTATGCGGCGCTTTTTGCCGCGCCTAAATATTTTTCCATTTAAGGATTCAAATAAAATGCCCTCTGCAATATGTGCAACAAGTGTCACCCCTGCTTTCTTTATTTCGTTATACTTCCTCAAAACCAATAAAAGTTTGGTTTCCCCATTGGCTGTGGCTGCAGGATTTAATAAAGTTTTACTTAACGCCTTTTTGATGTCATCTGGAAATAAACCTTGTTGTATAAATTGCGAAAGTAAATGTCCGTATATATTTTTCCATTCTTTGCCATGTGCATCCACCCTATTTCTATATTGTTCATAACATAATAGGTGCGCTAATTCATGAAGCAAGGTGATTAAAAACTCATACTTATTTAAATTTCCATTGACTGAAATTTTATGATTGGCCCCTTGGAATGCATGGCGATAATCACCTAAAACAGACCTCCTGGCCTTGGTAACTGTTAAATGAACTTTGTATTGATTGATTAAGGCAACCACAGAATCAAACGCACCATCAGGCAAGTAGGCATTCAGCGCGTTTAGTGGATGTTCAACTTTTGCCAAGAAAAAAAATTTAATGCGATTGAAAAACTAATTCTTTTTTGTTGCCCAACGTATTTCAAGCCAAGCATACAAAAGATAAATACCCATACAAACCAATAAGGTAGGTATGCCCACCTTTGTTTGTTGCGTTTTGGCATATATTAAAGCAGCGATTGCGAATACCCCCATTTTCATAAGCGTACCTAACATTACAGAACGAATCATTGCATTCGGGTTATTCTTATCCATTTTTAAAATGCGTATATAACTTAAAAATGCTGTAAAAATCAACATCGTATTGACCACAATAATAAAGTAGTAATTAAAATAAGGCATACTTTCCATGAATAAAAAACATAAGGTATTTACGAGTGCAAAAAGTCCAAGTATGGGCGTCATTTTTTTTATAAACATGGGTATTATTTTGTTTCTTTTATGATTTTGTATAAGGTGAAAAGAATGAATGCAAATGGCAAAATCCAAATCAACATTGGCTTGAAACCCCAATAAGCATCGCCTTTTTTACCAATATACAATAACAACAATAAACCACCAATCAGTTGTGATCCTAAACCAGCATAATTAGCCCAAACGGTTACTGGCTTATTTTTTTTATTATTGTTTGTATTAAAATTCACAACAAAATTTAATCATTTGAAGGTAAACTTTCGGGTAATTTCAACGGAATCGTATCCAATTGCTTTGGATTACCTTCTGAAAGCACTTTTTTTATCCCTTCTAAATATTGTTCCTTATAGTGTAAGGTTTGCTCCAATGAATCCGTCCTTATTTTTAATAACTGAAGTGCAGTTTGACTTTCTTTGGTACCATATCCTGGGATATAATACTTAAGTGGGGTAAAAGCAATTAACGCAATGGTTAAGCCTACCAATAATATGAAACTCACACTAAAACCAATATAAACAGAAGTTCTAGACAGTCTGAATGCGACCACCTCGTCATAAGTATCATCGTTCATAATCACCAAACGATAGGTATTACTGGTGCGTTTAAAAGTATTGTTATCGTCTAAAATTGCCATATTAAAAGTTGCAACCTAAAGATACAAAATAAACAGAATTAATTGTATTTTTAGTCGATATTCATCCCACCATGAAATTGTTGCAGCTCCCATTAAAATACCGGCTTTATCAACTCCTACTAATGGGCTGTATTTTTGTACTAAATAATGGTGTTTTTGCGCAGGACTCCACTAAATCAATACTAGATATCAACAATTCCAAGTTGATTAAAAAAGTAAACAGCGTACTAGACAGCAATCAAAAAAAAATAAATAATTTTTTATTTAAAAAGATTGACAATGTCAAAGCAAAATTAGATAGCGCAACACGAAAGTTTATCCCCTACGAAGAAGAGCGACCACTCCCCTATGAAATTCTTACAAAGAAAAAATATACACTCGGTCGCCGTGCTTATCAAAATACTGTTTCAAAATTCAATTACATATTTCACGCAAATGAGGAGTTGAATGAAATTATCAAAAATGCCCGAACCTACTTACAGGAAGATTATACCAACCTAATCCCATTTTACGATTACGACTTAGCCAATACTTCTAAAAAAGACATTGATTCAATCATATATAGGTGCAATGCCAATGTAGTTTTACATGACTTAAGAAGTAACTGGGTAGACGACGCCTATTTATTATTAGCCAAAGCCTACTTATTTCATAAAAATTTTGATACTGCAGGTAGTTTACTCCAATACATAAACTATGCATTTGACAACAAGGAAGCTGGAATGGATATTCCCATTGGAAGTAACTTAAGAAATACAAAAGGCCAATTTAGTATCGCCACAAAAGAAGATAATAAATTTTATGAAAATAGGAATATCAGAAATGAGAGTATGCTATGGCAGGCCAGAAATTATTTTGAAATAAATTCACTAAACGAAGGGTTAAGTTTATTACAGTTATTGAAAACAGATGCTTTTTTCCCTAAACGACTTTACCCCTTTTTGTTTGAACAATTGGCTTATGGCTATTATCAAAGTGAAATGTATGATAGTGCCGCTAATTATTTAATAAAAGGGCTGAGCAATGCACCTGATAAGTTTTCCAAAACAAGATGGTATTATCTCATTGCCCAATTATGGGAAAAATCGGATAATCTAACCAATGCTTATACTTGGTATAAAAAAGCACACAGTGATGCATTAAACCCATTAATTAGTGTGTATGCAAAAATTAATTTAATTAAAATTGATTTTAAGCAAACAAAAACACCCTGGCTGGAATTAGCCAATTCATTACAACAAATGTCAAGAAGGGAAAATTACAAACCATATACTGACATTTTATATTTTGAAATGGCAAAATTAGCGATTCAAAATAAGGACATTAAAAGGGCAAATGAATGGTTATTGGTTGCCATCAAAAAGAACGAAAATGGATTAGCGCAAAAACAAAAAGCATTTGAATTACTAGCAGACATCAATTACAAATCAAATAATTACGCTGTTGCTACCTTAGCATATGATAGCTTAACCTTAATATTAAAAACAAATCCGGATTTTGAAAAAATAGCATTGCGTAAAAAATGGTTGCCAATGAT
>CAXNDZ010000144.1:0-4750 GCA_964201225.1 Chitinophagales bacterium
ATTCAATAGGACTGGATAAAAGAGAAGCTTGGCTCAAACTAATTTTTTTAGATTCTGTACAAATATCCCAAAAAGATGGCAAAAAATGGGTTCCCATTTCATTATCTTCGCACAGCTATGGAAAAGGAAATTGTATTGAGCGGAATTAGGCCCACCGGGTTCTTACATTTAGGCAACTATTTTGGTGCCATGCGCAATTATGTGCGTATGCAGGATGACTTTGATTGCTTCTTTTTTGTTGCCAACTGGCATAGCTTAACTACCCATCCTGATACCAAACAATTACAAGAAAGTGTATTAAGAGTGGTGGCCGAAAATATTGCTTGCGGATTGGACCCTGAAAAAGTTTCCTTATATGTGCAAAGTGATGTTCCCGAAATTGCTGAATTGTATTTGTATTTAAATATGTTGGCTTACAAAGGGGAATTAGAAAAGACCACTACATTTAAGGATAAAGTAAGAATGCAACCAGATAATGTGAATGCAGGTTTATTGACTTATCCAGTATTACAAGCGGCAGATATTTTAATACACCGCGCGGTAAAAGTGCCTGTGGGCAAGGACCAAGAACAAAATTTGGAAATGGCGCGCAACTTTGCAGAGCGTTTTAACCACAGATATGGTGAAACTTTCCCATTACCTTATGCATTTAATTACAATAGCGAATTAGTAAAAATATTAGGTTTGGATGGCGAGGGAAAGATGAGCAAAAGTGAAAATCAAATGACCACTTTATTTTTAGCGGATACAGATGATTTGATTCGCAAAAAAGTGATGAAAGCCAAAACGGACCAAGGCCCCTTAACACCTAGTGCAGCCAAACCCGATTACATACAAAACTTATTTACTTTGATGGGCTTAGTGAGTTCGGCAGATACTGTTCAAAAATTCGAGGACGATTTTAATAATAGCTCCGAAGGTAATTGCATTATAAGATATGGAGATATGAAAAAGCAGTTGGCCGAGGATATGGTTAATTTTATTAATCCAATTCGTTCACAAGCCGCTGATTTACAAAACAACAAAGCCCATTTATTGAAGATCATACAACAAGGGGCAGACAAGGCCAGAGCTAGCGCCTCAGTCACCCTTTCGATGGTTCGAAAAACAATTGGGATGGATTACCTATAAAAAATTAAAAAAAATAAATAGTACATCAACTATTTTGTATTTTCACTATCATGGCAAAAGCTAAAAAACCAAAACACGTTGCAGTAGCCGGGAATATCGGCGCTGGTAAAACTACATTGACTGAAATGCTAAGTAAGCATTATCGTTGGATACCTCAATTTGAAGATGTAGATCATAACCCCTACTTAACTGATTTTTACGATGATATGCCACGTTGGAGTTTTAATTTACAAATTTATTTTTTGCATGGTCGTTTGAATCAAATATTAGATATTCAAAGAGGAACAGAAACTATTATTCAAGATAGAACGATTTACGAGGATGCAAATATTTTTGCACCCAACTTACATGAGATGGGTTTAATGAGTAAGCGTGACTTTGATAATTACTACGGATTTTTTAGCACCATTAAAACAATGGTTCAACCTCCTGACTTATTAATTTATTTAAAAGCATCTGTTCCTACGCTTGTCTCTCAAATTCAAAAAAGAGGAAGAGAATACGAAGAAAATATTCGTTTGGATTATTTAAAAAAACTGAATGAATATTACAATAAGTGGGTTGAAGGGTATAAAGAAGGTCCCTTATTGATCATCGATTGTGATAAAAATAAATTCGGCGAAAACGAAGAAGATTTAGGCGAAATAATAAGCAAGGTAGACGGCATGTTGTACGGCTTATTTTAATCCCATCGTCATGAACGCAATTACAACACAAATACTTGAACAATTTAAATTAATTGTTGGCGCTGAGTATGTTTTTACCGATGCCGATAGTATTGAAAAATACGGCAAGGACGAAACGGAACAACTTCATTACGCCCCACAAGTAATTGTTAAGCCAAGGCAAGCTTCCGAAATTGCACAACTTCTGAAAATTTGTAACGAACATTTAATTCCTGTTACACCAAGAGGTGCTGGTACAGGATTAACAGGCGGCGCACTTCCGCACTTAGGCGGTTTGGTGATTACAATGGAACGATTCAATACCATTTTAGAAATAGACGAACGAAATTTACAAGTAACCACCGAACCTGGTGTGATTACAGAAATGCTACAGGATGCGGTGAAAGAAAAAGGATTGTTTTATCCTCCCGACCCAGCGAGCAAAGGCAGTTGTTTTATTGGTGGTAATATATCAGAAAATTCAGGCGGTCCTAAAGCAGTTAAATACGGAGTGGTAAAGGATTATGTATTAAACTTAGAAGTGGTGCTTCCCAATGGTGAAATAATTTGGACCGGTTCCAATGTTTTAAAAAATGCCACTGGCTATAATATTACACAACTTATTGTGGGTAGTGAAGGCACATTAGGTATTGTTACCAAAATAGTGTTAAGACTAATCCCATATCCGAAGTTTGATTTATTAATGCTCGCGCCTTTTAATAGTTTGGAAAAAGCAAGTGAAGCAGTGAGTGCTATATTCAGAGCGGGCATTACGCCAAGCGCTATGGAACTTATGGAAATTGATGCGATTACACTTGCATCTAAAATTTTAGATAGCAATGCCATTCCACTAACTGAAAATTTAGCTGCACATTTAATTATTGAAGTAGATGGAAATAATATGGATGTGCTGATGAGTGAAATGGAAGCGATTTCGGAAGTACTTTCCCAATTTGATGCGGGAGAATTATTTTTCGCTGATGATGCACAACAAAAAAATGAACTTTGGAAAATACGACGCAAAGCCAATGAGGCTGCGGTAATGGCGGGTTACACGATTGAGGAAGATACCGTTGTACCAAGAGCTGAATTACCTAGATTAATAAAGGGCGTCAAGGAATTAGGCGCACAAAATGGATTTAAGGTAGTGTGTTATGGTCATGCGGGCGATGGCAATTTGCATATCAGAATAAACCATCCAACGATTAAGAAGAGTTATGGCAGTGATGAAATGAATGCTATTTTAAAAAAATTATTTGGACTTGTTAAGGAACTAGGCGGTACGATTAGTGGCGAACACGGTATTGGGCTGATACAAAAATCATATATGCCTGTTTTATTTGATGAAGTGTCACTTGAACTCATGCGCGGTATAAAGAATACGTTTGACCCTAATCATATTTTAAATAATGGTAAAATTTTTGATTATAAAAAATAACAACACCGCAACCCATCCCCATGCATCTTAAAAATATTATTCTTTCAACGTTTATTTTATTCAGCTTTGTAGCTAAAGCGCAGACCACCATCACTACAAATAAAATTTTGGATAAAAAACCCATTTTTGTGGGCGGCGGCTTGGTATTAGGTGGCGGTGCAAATAGTTTTCAAATGGGTCTGAATCCAGAAATCATAAAAAGCTTTACACCCTATTTAGATGGTGGTTTGGCAATGAATATTTATTATGAGTTATACAATGCCTCTGATTTTAGTGATATCCGAAGTCGCAACTTTAGATTAGGTATTGGGGCGTTCACGCGTATTTGGCCTATTGAAAGTTTTTTTATCCAAGTGCAACCTGAATATAATTATGCATGGATCAAACAAAAGGACACAAAATCAGGACAAGCTGGTTCTACTAATTTTGGCGCCGAAAGTATATTGGCTGGGGTTGGGTATGGCAAACGCGTTGCATCAGGGATTAGTTATTTTTCAATTATGATTGATTTATTGAACAACCCACAATCACAATACAATGGTATTTTAAACAGAAAAGAGCCTGTATTTAGAGCTGGTATTGGATTCCCATTAAGATTCGGGCCAAAGGTTACTCGCTAAAATTTGAGCTAAGGTTTCTGCGCTTTGATTAAGCGGTAAGAAAAAATTTCTTAATTTCTTCGAGTGTTGCACAAATTTGCAAACGATATCTACTTCTTTCGTATAAAAAATCTTCTTCCTCCATCTTTTGAATCATTGCAACTAATGGATCATAAAATCCTTGAAAATTATATAGCACTATTTTTTTATCGTGTATTCTTAAGTTGTTCCAAACAAGCATTTCAAAAAGTTCATCAAAAGTCCCCAAGCCACCTGGTAGCACAATAGCGGCATCCCCTTTTTCATACAACAACATTTTTCGAGTATGCATATTTTCGGTAACAATCAATTCCGTTAAACCTTTATGCTCGGCTTCCCATTCCAATAAAACCTTGGGTATAATACCTATTACTTTACCCCCTTTAGCCAAACAAGCATTGGCTGTGGCGCCCATCAATCCCTTATTACCGCCCCCATAAACAAGTGTAATTTTTTCATCCGCCAACCAAACACCTAAAGCATTGGCCATTTGTTCAAAAGCGGGATTTTTACCCGATTTAGAACCGCAAAACAGTGTGATGGCATTCATGGTCATAAAATACTTTTATGCTTTATAATATCGAATTTAGTTAAAATTAAAAGATTGTCCTTACTTTGCTTGAACTAATTTAAAGACCTATGAGCGCTCCCTTATTATTCCTATTTGTAGTACTGTATTTTTTAGTCCTACTTGCCGTTGCAAAAGTGACAGGGAAAAATAGCAACAATATGTCCTTTTTTATTGGTAACAAAAATAGGAATTGGATGTTGGTTGCATTTGGGATGATCGGAACCTCACTAAGTGGTGTCACTTTTGTAAGCGTTCCCGGGGCAGTTGGAAAAGACGGGTTTCATTATTTGCAAATTACCATTGGCTA
>CAXNDZ010000145.1:0-4671 GCA_964201225.1 Chitinophagales bacterium
CTTCTCAATATTTGCAACATCCCCTTTCATCATTAAAGAGTGAGGAAGAGCAACAATAAATAATAAAGCCCCATAAAACCACCATGTAACAAAATCTTTGCCTTTTTTTTTTGCTATGTATGCAGGAATAATCCCTATTAAAATAGCTAAAATGATAAAATTCATGATTGAAATTTTATAAAAGATAAATTAATAAATTGATATAATATAATAAAATTAATATATATTTCATTTTAAATTAATTCAAAAATTACATCATAACTATTTAATCAAAGTTTGATACATACTTTTAAAATAAGTATTGTGTAGCAGAATCTGTAGCTACTACCCCCTATTTAAACCTATTTGGGGCTGTTATAACAAGAAAAATATAATTATAACTCCTTTATATATGATGAATTAGGTGGTTTGAGATGAGTTTGAGTTAAGTGAGAACTCTCCGTCCGGTTCGCAAAAAAACTGTTAAATTACTACACCCCAAATAAACCTTTTATTATCTTACAAATCTAACATTGAAACTACCCCCTATGATTTTAAATAAATTTAGATTAATGCTACTGTTTATAGCATTTTTCACATTTGCCTGTGATAAATCAAGTAACAACACTAGTAACACAACACCAACAACTGCAAATACCGGTGATTCAGTTATTATCGAAGTAAATCCCACTCATTTTTTAACTGCTGGATTAACTGAAAGTATTACTAAGGTAAGTCAAACGCTAGCTGATGGATCAAGCGTAATGTGTTATAAAATTGTTTCAAATAATACCCCATCTGATCATACCCAAGGTCCTTGGTGTCCAACTAATATAAATGATGGCATTGATAAAGGCGGCATTTGGTTTGAAGGGGGTAAAATATATGATGTAGATGGTCCGTTTGTTAAAAATTTAGCCACTTTTTATTCAAATACTACTTGGAAGCTATACAATACAACCACTGGCGCAATCAATGTTACCGACACAAAGGCGGCGTGTGAAGCTGCTG
This sequence comes from Chitinophagales bacterium, assembly GCA_964201225.1. Classification (GTDB taxonomy): domain Bacteria; phylum Bacteroidota; class Bacteroidia; order Chitinophagales; family Chitinophagaceae; genus Sediminibacterium. The sequence goes on from CAXNDZ010000145.1 coordinate 991, forward strand.
CCAGACCTAATGTGGATCCATTGTATAAAAATTATTGCGTGCAATGTCTTCCGTCTTATTTCCCAGGAATTAAAAAAATATATTACATCCCAGTTAAGCCTGTTAAATCAACAAACACAGTTCCAATTTTGGGGATGGGCGGTGTTGTAGGAATTGCATTTAATGGCATCAATTTTGATCCCCCTGCTCCTACTCAAGCCATATTAGGTGCATATACTTTAGCGCCATTTGATGATGCAGGAGGACATGTAAACGGAGCTACAGGATATCATTATCACGCAGCAACAGGAAAATCTACAAAAATAAAACAATCCGATGCGCATGCGGCAATGATTGGATACGCAATGGATGGCTATGGTATATATGAAAATTTAGATGAAGCAGGAAAAGAAAGCACAGGTCTTGATGCAAGCAGAGGCCACTATGATGCTAAAAGAGGCTATCATTATCATGTCGCAACAGCTGGATCAAATAGTTTTATCAATAGCTTCAGAGGTGTTCCAGGTAAATTTTCGGTTACATTATAATAAACCAAACATTCATGCTTAAAATAGGGTGTTTAACATTATTGCTACTATTTGCAGTAAATGGATATGCGCATAATCCGCAGGTATCCACTATTTCAATTATTCAAAATGAAAATAAAAAGTGGTCTGTATTTGTAACTGCACCCTTATACACCTGTCAATTAGCTATTAAAGAGAAATACCCTGAAATAAATATGGACAGTATCCGTCCATCTGAATTACAAAAATTAATCCTTGATTTAGTTAAAAGTAATTTGAAAATTAATGTAGATGATGTTTTAAAGCTTACTAATGATAAAGTCCAATTAGCGCATGAAACAAGCGTTTTTTTTGACATAAGCAATGATAATTTTTTGCCAACAGCAATTTCATTCACCGCTTTTAGCCAACTGTATAATCATTTTACTTTATTGAAAATTGTCAGTAAAACAGAAAAAGAAATAACTTATATTTTAAATACAGAGAATACATTTCAGTACCCAAAGAAAAATGAAACTTATTCTCAACCAATCTATTCATATTTATTAATACTCCCAATATGTATTGTCATATTGTTTTTCTTCAAAAAATATTACAATAAAAGATATTCCAAATAAAATACCATTTGATCTGAGGGTATTATATTCATCATTAGCGAATAATTATGACGGCGATTTTAAAAGAATTGGAATTACTTAAATTTTTATGCCTAATTGTTATTGTAAACAGTTCTATTTTCAGTATTTTTAAAAATAATAATTTATTACCCATTTCAACATAAAGTTTAATATGAAAAAAATCATATGCTTCCTAATCGCAATTTTTACAATTTCTAAAACTAACATCGCCCAATCAAAAGATCTAGGTATTATCAAACAGCGCATTGTAACTGAGCTTTTACAAAATAAACCTTCAGATAAACAAGTGGAAACGATTTTAGCTAAAATGAATGAAGATGGTAGTTTTAATGATATTAACTATTCAGACCTAAGCACCACCGCAAGTTTCCCCCACGGAAGACATACCAATGATTTAGCATATATAGCAAAAGCATATAAAAACAATGCTTCCGTTTATTATAAAAGTCAAAAAGTAAAAGATGCGATTATAAGTGGTTTAAACTTTTGGGTTAAAAAAGATTTTGTGGGCGATAACTGGCATGACAATCAAATTACCACCCCTACAAATTTAATGAACCTAATGCTGGCCATTGGGGATGAGTTACCCAAGGATTTAGTTGAAAAAGCACAACCTATGATTGGCAGAGCAAATATGAAAGCTTCTGGTGCACGTCCTAGTGGGGACCGAATTGTTATTGCAGGCATTCTAGCTAAAAACTTATTATTTAATAATAATGATAAATTATTTGATTCTATTATTAATATCATTCAAGGGGAGATGAAGTTTGCTACCGGAGAACGCGGCATTCAACAAGATTTTAGTTTTCATCACAGACCTGATCGCGTGAATAATACCGACTCCTATGGCTACGGGAAATTCGCCAATGCCTATGGCGAATGGTCATCGTATGTTGCAGATACAAAATATAAATTCTCTGCAGAAAAAATGAACTTACTGGTTGATTATTATTTAGATGGTATTTACAAACAAATGGTTTATGGTGTTTATGAAGATGTCGGTGTAAGAAATCGCGATATAACAAGTAAAAGAAACGGTGTAGAACCTAAAGGAACACTTGAAATTGAAAGAATATTAATTAGCACTGATTATAGAAAAAAGGAATTAGAAGAAATTATCAAATTAAGAAAAGGCCAAGCTACCCCTTCCCTATCCTTTGCGAAATTCTTTTGGCAAACAGAACATTTTGTATTTCAACGTCCTAATTTTTATACGAGTGTGAGAATGTTTTCGACCAGAAACCAAAATATGGAACAACCCTACAATGGTCCTGGGAAAACAACCCATCACAGAGCAGATGGCACCAACTACTTATTACTTAAAGGTGACGAATACCATAATATTTGGGCTGCCTATGATTGGCAAAAAATATCCGGCACCACTATCATGCAAAAAGCCAACCTCCCTGGCCCCAATGAAATTCAAAAGGAAGGGCTTACTAGTTTTGTAGGTGCAGTGACTGATGGATTGTATGGTGCAGTCGCTTTTGATTTTAAAAGTCCACACGACTTATTAGAAGCTAAAAAATCATGGTTCTTTTTTGATGAGGAATATGTTTGCTTAGGCGCTGGTATCAAACCAAAAAAATCTTTGCCTATAGTAACAACCATCAATCAATCCTTATTAAAAACGGATGTGAGTATATTACAAGATGGTATTAAATCCATACTTCCTAATGGAAATAGAGAAGCAAATAATGTAAAATGGGTTTACCAAGATAAGGTGGGCTATATTTTTCCTGAACCAACCAGAATAACTATCTCAAATCAAACGGAAACTGGTCGATGGTCAGATATCACTGATCAAAAAAACATTAGTAAAGAATTGGTGAAAACAGATATATTCAAATTATATTTTAATCATGGTGACAAGATAAACGAGACCGATATTCATGGGAAAAGAAAAATGGACAAAAGTCCCTCCTATCAATATATCGTAGTTCCTAATGTTACAGAACAACAGTTATCAGAAACTAGTGGGAATAACCGAAATATTATCATTTTGTCCAATACCGCTGAACTCCAAGGGGTAAAGCAAACTAAACTAGGCATTGTTCAGTTAGCTTTTTATAAATCAGGTGAAGTTGAAATTGAAAAAGGACAAAATGTGAAAATGGATAGTCAGGGTATGGCCATGTTGAAAATGGACGGGAAAAAAGTGAAAGAATTAACTGTTGCTGACCCTTCTAGGGAATTAAGCAGAATTGTAATTACACTAGCTAATATATACAAAACAAAAACAACAGGAATAGCCTGTTACCCAGATGAAAAAAATAATAAAACAATGATTATTATTGATTTACCTCAGGGCGTATACTTAGGTAAAAGCGTCAGCTTTAAATTATAAAGTAGCGGTTCTGAAGATAATAAAAGCCTTCCTCTGCGCATGCTGAGGAAGGCTTTTATATTAGATTAAATTATTTATTATAAAAACGCCAATTCGTTTGAAAATCTCTGGTTACTGGCTGATTCATCAATAATGCACGTAATAGTTCAATAGGCATTTTATTTTCTCTTAAAATTGCATCATGATATTG
>CAXNDZ010000146.1:0-4617 GCA_964201225.1 Chitinophagales bacterium
CCCCAGACAGCTTGCTCCACACTATCCCAAATTATTTTAAAACAAGTAATCCCTTTTGCGTTTACGTTATTATATAAATCCCAATTAGTCATTTCATTCACCATTCGCTTTGCATCGGTACTTAATTTATCCACTTGAATATATTTCATCAAAGCTGGACGGGCTGTTGCTGCAAAAGCATTATAATTATTAGTCTGTAATGCTTGCATATCCTCAGCCGTAATTTGCGACATCTTGTTTAAGTGCATATTCACACTGATACCTCGATACAAAGGGAATGCGGATGCGGCACCTAAATAATAAGGATAACTGATATCTGTTGATTTTTGATTCGCGCTACTTACAAAACCCCGCTCAGGATTTTTAATCATTGGATTTTCATTGCCTGGAATGATCCCTTGCCATTGAAAGCTAGTATCCTCTCCTGGCATTATAAAATCACCTTGACGCTCCCACCTCGCAACAAAACTTCCTTGTTGTTTAATGGCAATATCCCCTGATTTTGTAGCTAATACAAAATTTTGTCCTGGACAGGTCCATAATGAAATGGCATGTAAATAATCATCATAATTTTTTGCCCTATTCAATAAATAAAATGTTTCCACCCCGGTGGATATTCTATGTGCTGTCCATTGCACTGCCAAATTTCTACCATTAGATTGCGTATTTTGATAATGTGCGTCAAACATGGTTGGTCCCCAATGCGTCATTGCAATATTTTCCACTACATCTAAACTATCTTTCACTTTAATCACCTCTGTTCTTTTGGAAGTTGCCTTCCATGCACCATTAAACCAATATTCATTCTCAGTGGTATCTTTAAATTTAATTTCATAATAATCCAATACATCTCGACCTGCATTGGTGACACCCCAAGCCAAACTATCATTAAATCCAATAATGACTGCAGGTGATCCAGGGAAACTTGCACCATAAGTACTATGCGTGGGCGTCGTTATTTGCATTTCATACCACAATGAAGGTAAATTCAAACCCAAGTGAGGATCGCTACTTAAAATAGGTCTGCCCGATTTGGTTTTTGATCCAGCAACAGCCCAATTGTTGGAGCCATTATTTTTATCTGGCGCTTCTGGCATTTCTACAGTATTAAAAGCAAGACTATTTACTTTATGCAAATAAGCCGAATCAGCATTCACTGGTTTCACTGGAACAATAGAAGGCTTTTCATAAACCGTCCCTTTCGGAATAATTGGATCTAAAGAGTCTTGTTTGTTGGTATATAATTTATCAAATAAGTCATACCCCAAATAATCCCTGGTATTGGTCATTTGTAAATCAACCGATGCAGAGCGACCTGTTAAATCATAGGACATGAACATTAAAAAAAGATAGGTCTTTTTAGGTGTCCAATCCTCAGGCGCATAATTCATTAATTTAAATTCAAAAGGAATATCCGATGGGTCCAATTGTTTAATGTAGGCATTTACACCAGCAGTATAGGCATCCACTGTGGCCTTCATGTTAGGATTCGTTTCATTTATATTGGCCTCCGTTTTTTCAGCGCCATACACCATGCCTAATCTTCTAAACATTCTATCAATAGGTAATTTATCTGCACCTGCTATTTCACTTAATCTTCCTGAAGCAACGCGCGTTTCAAAATCCATTTGCCATAATCTAAATTTAGCATGCAAGTATCCTTGAACAAAATAGGCATCTTGATCATACTCCGCATAAATATGTGGCACCAATCTATCATCCACATAAACATCTACATTGCCTTGTAATTCATTGGCAACGATGGATGCATCAAAATTGGCATTGACCTTTTCGGCGTTTTTCCAAAATCCATGCTGCGGAGATAAAAAATAACCTAATCTTGGTGCTTTTGCATTGCCTATTTTAAGTTGAATATCTAAAGTAAATACCAATGCAGTGGTAACGATAGCAGACGCTATCAAAGGCAATAAACGCATAACAATAATTTAGACCCCTAATTTACGCTTTATTTATAAGTTCCCCGCTAAAAAAAGATATGAAATCCGTCATAGGTAAATAAGGATATTTTGACTGAAGTACTTGTGATTTTGTCAGTGACTTTTGCAAAAAGGCCTGATGTGCAATAGATGCTTTGTTAAATGGCTTGTGTTGTTTCGCTAATTGCAACTCAGCCACCTCCCCCATGATTAATTGCGTTTCCTCGGAAAAATAAGTACTTACTAATTTTTCCCAAACATAATTGGTTGCTGCATAATTAGGATGCACTAAATCCTCCGCATAAAATCGATAGTCCCGCAGGTCATCAATTACATATTCATAAGCTGGGAAATAGTCCACCGCTTTTAATTTCGCAATGACATCATGCACTGCATAAATAAGTACCGACTTACTTCGGTTATTTTCAATTAAACCTTCTCGCAAATGACGCACGGGGCTAATTGTAAAAGTGATGTGAATATTTTTATTAAAAGACTGCACCGCTGAAACTATTTTTTGCAATTTTGAAGACAATTCAATAGAATCTATTAATATTTTTTCAAACCATTGGGCTGGGGCTTTATGGTTATTGGCGACCACCAGTCCTACGCCGCTAGGAGCAGCTTCGGTTAAACGATATAGCCAAGCCGAACCTAATGTAATGATTAATTTATCAGCCACTTTTAAAAAAGCATGTGCGTCGCTGATGGAACTGTTTATTTTTTCAAGTGCAGCAATGGATGTGAGATCTGAAAAACGGGAATGATGATGCCAACTGTTAAATAAGTCATTTAATTCAAATAAATCATTGGTACCATATTGTTTGTGATCAATATAATCCTGTAATGCACCTATCACACTAATTGGATTGAATAAAATACCATGTGGATTTTCCTTCACCTCAAATAAATGTCTATGTAATTTTGCGCCGATATTCTCAGTAAAACAGGAACCCATTAACATGATTTTATCTTGATAACGAATTGCCTTAGCTGACTTAGTTGCTTCTAATGTTAATTTGAATTTCATTTAAACATCCTTTGCTTCATCCCTTCATACAAAATAATACCTGCAGCGACTGATACATTAAAGGAATCAAAGTTGGTGGCCATTGGAATTTTGAAAAAGTAATCAGCAGCCTTGGCTAAAAACGGCTGAACCCCTCTTCCTTCATCACCCATAATGATACAAGCAGGTATGGTCAAATCTAATTCATGTACATTTTTATCTGCACGCATTTCACTCGTGAAAACCTGAATACCATTTAAATGTAAAGTATCAACCGCTTTTAATAAACTACTTACCCTTACAACTTGTATATGTTCTAATGCACCTGCACTGCTTTTAAAAGCTTCTTCATTTAATGCGCCTACGCCTTTATCTGGAATAATTAATGCTTGCGCACCACAACAATGAATACTTCTGGTAATGGCCCCAATATTTCGCACGTCCGTAACGCCATCCAACATCATAAATAATGGGGTTTCGCCTTTGGCAACCACAAAGTCAATGACTTCCTGCAAATCCATATACTTCACCATCGAAATAAAAGCCAACACCCCTTGGTGATTTGCTTTGGTCATGCCATTCAACTTTTCAATAGGTACTAACTGAATAGGTATGTTATTATCCAATGCCGCTTTTTTTATTTCACTCAAACCTTCCCCTTGTGCATTTTTTTGGATTAATATTTTTTCAATATTAGTATCACTTAAAAAAGATTCAATAATAGGTTGGCGACCAATGATAAATTTTCGCTCCGTAGTCGCCACTCGCGGCGAATACTTTCGAGGGCCATTAAATTTTCGGTCAGGTCTGTTATTATAATTGCGTCTTTCCTCCATGTTTCAAAGTTACTCTTTTTTATTTTTAAGTAATTCCCATTTAAGAATGGCAGCTACTGATATCGAATCCGTAATCTTGCCTTCCATGACCCAATTAACCGCTTCCGAGAAGGGCATTTTAATGACTTGTAAATCCTCGGTATCCTCTGGTTCCGCTTCTCCTTCAATTAAATCTTGTGCTACATATACAATTGCTAGCTCATCAGATACGGAATTGGATACATGTATTTGTAAAATTTCGGTCCATTGGCCCGCTTCAAATCCCGTCTCCTCTTTGAGTTCTCTTTTTGCTGCAGTTAACCAATCCGTTCCCTCTGGGCAACCTCCTTCTGGAATTTCCCAACTATACGCGTCTAAAGGAAATCGATATTGCCCTACTAAATAAGTATGATCATCTGCATCTATTGCGATTACACCAATAGCAATATTTTTAAAATGCACTTTGCCATAAATACTTTTAGTGCCAGCGGGTGTGATAACATCAAACTCCGTTAAACTAATCCATGGATTATCATACACTAATTTATCTCCCAGTTTAATCCAAGGATTTTTTTGCGATTCTTTATTTTCAACATCCATAAAAATTTATTTTAATGATAAAAAAAAGCCCGTCCAGAATTATCGGAACGGGCCTTTATTTAAAATCATACCATTATTTTAAACCGAAAGCTTTTTTCACTTTCGCTACATAATCTAATTTCTCCCAAGTAAACAATTCTACTTTCATTGTTTTTGTTTTACCATCTGGGCTTGTGAATGTTTTAGTCACTGTTTCATTCTTACGACCCATATGTCCATAAGCAGCAGTCTCACTATACATTGGTGTTCTTAACTT
>CAXNDZ010000147.1:0-4557 GCA_964201225.1 Chitinophagales bacterium
TGTCAAAACCATACGACCCCATTTCACTTTTAAATGCGCAAATGATAATTTAAAGTGAACCTACAAAATTACCGCTTATTTGAACAATCTCCAAAAGTCCAAGCCCAATGCATAAAACATAAGCCCAAACATGAGCACCATCCCTACTATTTGTGCATATTCCATGAATTTATCACTTGGTTTACGACCAGTAATCATTTCAAAAAGTATAAATAGCGCGTGCCCACCATCCAATGCAGGAATGGGAAGTACGTTCATAAAAGCTAAGATGATTGAAAAAATAGCCGTCAAGGTCCAAAACCTTTCCCAATCCCAACTGGAAGGAAATGTATTTCCGATACTTATTAAGCTACCCAAGGAATCATTCGCGTTTACTTTACCTGTGAAAATTTGCTTAATGCCTTGTACATAATTATCCAATGTGGTAAAACATCTGCGCACCCCTTCAGGAAATGCATCTATAAAACCAAATTCTTTATGTACGGTTGTAAATAAAGCATAAGGAACTTTTACAAACAAACCTATTTGACCTGAACCATTGATTAATGTTTTTACCGATACGGTATCTGTTCCTCTTTTTAATTGAACCACCACCAATGAATCTGCGTATTTATTTTTTACATCAATAAATTCATATTGGTATTTAATAGAATTGCCATTCATGGTTAATAAGGTATCTCCTTTTTGAAAACTGCCCGATGTCATCACTGAACTTTTCCCAACAGAATCTATTATTACTGGTATACGCGGAATTACAAATGGGGCTGTTTTTTTAAATTTTGCAATGGTAGTTGCTAAATTATTAGGAACCGGTAAACTCACCAAAGTATCATTTCTTTTTACTTCTAATGTTTTGGGATTGGTTAAAATTAATTTTGCTTCTAATGCATCAAAATTTTCCAACTCCTTGCCATCAACGGAAACGATAATATCGCCTTCTTGAATCCCCATTGCTTTAGCATTATCACTAGCATGTACTCCATAAGTCACATTTTTTGAAGGCAAGTATTCCTCTCCCCAAAACCAAGCGATGCCAATAAAAATAACAATGGCTAATATTACATTTACGATAACACCTCCCAACATGACAATTAATCTTTGATATGCCGGCTTTGATCTTAATTCCCAAGACTCAGGTTCTTTTTTCAATTGATCTTTGTCCATACTTTCATCAATCATCCCTGAAATTTTAACATACCCTCCAAAAGGTATCCAACCAATTCCGTATTCCGTTTCTCCTATTTTCTTTTTCCAAAGACTAAATCCTGGATTAAAAAACAAGTAAAATTTTTCTACCCTTGTTTTAAATAAACGTGCAGGAATAAAATGTCCTAATTCATGCAATACTACCAATATGGAAAACGATAAAATAAATTGCGCTGTTTTCACACCAAACGAAATAAAATCAAATGCTAAAATGTACATAGTTTATAATTGTATTAAAGAGGCTGCGAAGTTACGCGCTTCACCATCGGTTTCAAAATAATCATCTAAGGTAGGATGCGCAATAAAAGTTACTTTATTTAATGTGCGCTCTATTAACTCTGTCATATCCAAAAAGCCAATCCTATTTTTCAAAAATGCATATACAGCAATTTCATTGGCTGCATTTAAAATACAAGGCGCATTACCTCCCCTATTCATTGCATCGATAGCTAATTGTAAGTTTCGAAAAGTTTTTACATCGGGTTCGTCAAATGACAATTGATTGGGTTTGTCAAAAAGATACCTCGGAAATTTATTGGCTAATCGGATGGGATGGGCCATGGCATATTGAATGGGCAATTTCATATCCGGTAATCCCATTTGTGCTTTTATACTTCCATCTTCAAATTGTACCATACTATGAATAATGCTTTGCGCATGGACCACCACTTTAATTTGGTGTGGATCCAATCCAAATAACCATTTGGCTTCAATCATTTCCAGTCCCTTATTCATTAAGGTCGCAGAATCAATTGAAATTTTTGCACCCATACTCCAGTTGGGATGTTGCAATGCATGGTCTCTTTTTACATTCACTAAAAAATTAGGTTTCTTGCCTAAAAATGGACCGCCACTAGCGGTTAATATAATTTTTTCGATTGGATTATGCGCTTCACCCACCAAGCATTGAAATATAGCAGAGTGCTCGCTATCCACTGGAATAATGTTTGCCCTATTTTCCTTCGCCTCTCGCATAACAATATCACCCGCCACCACCAAAGTTTCTTTATTCGCTAAACCGATTGTTTTACCATTTCTTACTGCAGTTAAAGTTGGTTTTAGTCCTGCAAAGCCAACAATACCCGCCATCATAAAGTCATAACAATCCATCCCAGCCACTTGCTCTAAAGCTTCTTCCCCAGCAAAAACTTTAATCGGTTTCCCTTCTAAAGCTTTTTTAACATTTGCATATTTAGTGATATCTCCAATCACAACAATATTGGGAATAAATTGCAAGGCTTGTTCAATCAACAGCGCATCATTTGAATATGCAGTTAATATTTCCGCTGTAAATAAATCCGGATGTGCCGAAATTACTTCCAATGTTTGTTTTCCAATGGAACCCGTTGAACCGTATATCGCAATTTTTTTTTGATGCATTCCGTTTGTTTGTAACGATATTAAAAATACACTATTATTTAATTAGTGTGAAATATATTGAATTAAGTCGTCAGCAATGACGCGGTCATTACTTAATCTTGGTACTTTATTTTGTCCACCCAACTTTCCCTTTGAACGCATGTAATCAATAAATGCATTTTTTTGCAATACAGAAATACGCAAAGGCGCTAAAATTTTTCCATCAATTAAATCTTGGTAATATACATTTTGTAAACACATATTTTCATTTAATTGTTGCGCAAATGTATTTATATCCGCTGGCGCTTTTTCAAATTCAATAAACCATTCGTGGTAACTTTGCCCCTGACCTTGTTGAATATAGGGTGCCACCGTAAACTCTACAACACTTGCCTGCACTTGGTTTGCAACTTTCAATATTGCTTTCTCCACCTCCTCACCAATCACATGTTCCCCAAAAGCAGAAATAAAATGCTTCACTCTGCCTGCAACAATAATACGATAAGGTGAAGTGCTTACAAATTTTACTATATCACCAATGCTGTATCCCCATAAACCAGCATTACTATTAATAATTAAAGCATATTGCTCCCCTAACTTTACTTCCCCTAAACTTAAACGGGTTGGATTTGCATCATGTACTTCCCCGATGGGTATAAATTCATAAAAGATGCCGCTATTGGTATTGAGTAAAAGTCCGGGGGCATTTCGATCATCTTGAAAAGCAAAAAATCCTTCGCTTGCAGGAAATAATTCTATCGTATCAATGTTTTTCCCAATGGTTTCCCAAAGTTTCGCTTTATAAGGTTCAAAATTTACACCTCCCTGCACCAACACTTGTAAATTTGGAAAGGAAGCAATCACGGGTTTTCCGGTTCTTTCCACGATACGATCAAAATACATTTGCATCCAAGGAGGAATACCGCCAATCAAAGTCAGGTCCTTCCCCAAAGTTTCATCTACAATTTTATCTAATTTGGTTTCCCACTCCTCAATACAATTGGTTTCAAAACTAGGAAGCTGGTTTCCTCTTAAATATTGGGGTATATGATGATTCACAATGCCACTTAAACGACCTGTTGGAATACCACCCACACGTTCAAGTTCAGGTGAGCCACTTAAAAATATCATCTTACCCCCTGCGAAATCGGTATTGCCTGAACCAGACATATAAGTAAGTATTGCATTTCTTGCGCCTGATATATGGTTCCCAATAGAGTCCTTGGAAATGGGGATGTATTTTATCCCACTAGTTGTTCCGCTTGTTTTGGCTAAATAAAGGGGAAGCCCCTTCCAAAGCACATTTTGGGTCCCTTTTTTGATTTGGTCAATATATTCCCTAAAACCCTCATAGTCCCGGATAGGCACTGCATTTTTAAAACTAGCGTAGTCCGTGATTTGATCAAAATGGTGATCTTTTCCGAATTGTGTCCCTTTAGCCGACTTAACTAATTGATTTAGAATAGATTGTTGATCAGCCACTGCTGTCAGTTGCTCCTTTTTGATTTGCCGATGCACTACAGATGCAAATGGCTTAGCGAGCAGTGATTTAATATTCATAGGTCAAATTAAGGGTATCCTTGTTAATTTGGGCAAAAATAGGCACATTTTCATGGAACTTCAAATGACTTTATCCCGGAAAAGCCCATAATAATGTAGGAAAATGGCCAAATTCAAATTGTCCTATATTTTTTTTAGATTTAATTGCATTTTGGGATAATAATAATTACCTTTGCAATCCTAAGTTTGGACATTTATGCTAGCAGTTGTAAAAATCTCAGGTCAGCAATTTAAAGTACAAGCCGGACAAAGCTTGTATGTGCCTCACCTGGAAGGTAAAACAGGAGATAAAGTTGAATTCAACGATGTAATTTTTGTTGATAACAACGGAAGTATCTCATTTACGAGTAAAGTAACAGTGAAAGCTGAAATCTTGAACGATTTAGTTCAAGGTGACAAAGTAATCGCTTTTAAGATGAAAAGACGTAAGGG
>CAXNDZ010000148.1:0-4543 GCA_964201225.1 Chitinophagales bacterium
CAAATTCGGTCAGCTCCAAATAGGGCGACATTTCTGTGGCGATATATAAGATTCGTTTTTTTTCAGACATTCATTTTGAATTTAACTCAGAACCATCTTTGAGTCTGCGAAGTTACATAAAACCAAGGACTTTAAGAAACCACAAAAAAGAGGAATAAAACCCCCTCGGCCAACGCATATCTTAACAATTGGTCGTATTTTGCAGAAGATAGGAAAATGCAACCCCAATTATGGCCAAATTTTTTAAAATAGGATTCTTCTTTTTGATTGGCATATTGCTGATTTGGTGGAGTTTACATCAAATTCCGCCACAAGAATGGGATAAATTTACCAAGGCATTGGCTAAGTCTAAATTTTGGCTAATCCTCCCTATATTTTTCATTTTAGGCCTATCTCATTACATTAGGGCCCTGCGTTGGAAATTGATCATGGAACCTTTGGGATACAACCCTTCCATCATGAATACTTTTTTAGCCGTGCTCATTGGCTACCTTGCTAACCTAGCCATTCCTAGATTAGGTGAAGTGTTAAAATGTACCTTGCTAGCTAAGTATGAAAAGGTGCCTGCTGAAAAAATTGTAGGTACCATTGTAGCCGAAAGGGCCTTTGATGTGATTAGCCTTGGCGTGGTATTTTTATTAGCCCTTACTTTACAATTCAATGTAATTAAAGCAGGCTGGCAACAATTACAAACCGGCGGGAATACTGGAACTGATTCTAATAATAACTTATTTATAATTTTAGGGATTGCAGCTTTTTTAGTGACCCTAGCTTTCATTCTATATTTTACACTTAAACATAAATTTGAAAGTATCATCAACCCTATTAAAAAAATTATCAAAGGTATTTGGGAAGGACTTATCAGTGCCACTAAATTAAAAAAGCATAATTTATTCTTTTTCTATTCCTTTAGTATTTGGTTTTTATATTTATTGGCTACCTATATTGGATTGTATGGAACAGAAGGAACTGCCAGTTCGTTTTCAACTGCAATCAGTTGCCTAGCCTACGCGAGTATTGGCATGATTATCACCCCAGGTGGTATTGGTGCCTATGCTTTCTTTATGGCCAAGGTATTAGAATTAAACGGCATTGAGTACACGCTTGGCTTAGCCAATGGAACCTTACAATGGTTTTCGCAAATGATCATTGTGATAGTATTAGGCGGACTCGCTTTAATTCTGCTCCCATTTATCAACAAACAAGTAAAGTGATATGCAATTAGTTGAAACGATTCATCAAAAAATAAAAACAGTTGTCGAAGCAAAACAAACCATTGCCGCAGGGAAAGTATTGGGCAAAACATTTGCATTTACCAATGGATGTTTTGACATCTTACATCCAGGACATTTATATTCCTTAGCGGAAACAGCAAAGGAAGCAGATTATTTAATTGTAGGACTTAATAGTGATACCAGCGTTAAGCGATTAAAGGGGCCTGATCGTCCAATCAATAATACCAATGATCGCGCCTTAATTTTAGCCAATTTATTATTAGTAGATATGGTCGTGATATTTGAAGAAGATACGCCATTGGAATTGATCAGCAGTTTATTACCAGATGTTTTAGTGAAAGGGGGTGATTACACCATTGAAACAATTGTAGGCGCAAAGGAAGTGATTGCCAATGGTGGAAAAGTAATCATCAATCCCATCATTGAAGGATTTTCAACAACGAACACCATTGAAAAAATTAAAAATTCCTAATTAAGTATTTTTAAATTTATCTAGTATATGCGTTTTATATTCCTATTATTCTTATGTTCTATTTCGGGTCAAGTAGTTAATGGACAAGCTAGCCAAAACTGGCATTGGAAGGATTACGCGACTGATTCAGTTCATGGCATTAGTTTAAATAAAGCTTATAAATTATTAGCTACCCTGCCACAAAAAGCAAGTCCAGTAATTGTTGCTGTTATTGATGGCGGCATTGATACCAACCACGTTGCATTGAAAAATTTGCTTTGGAGGAATCCAAAAGAAATTCCCAACAATCAATTGGATGATGATAAAAACGGATACGTTGACGATGTGCATGGATGGAATTTTTTAGGAGGAAAAGATGGCCGAAACATCGATAAAGCCGCTGCGGAAATGACCAGAATTTATCATCGATACAAAAGCATATATGATGGCAAACAAATTGATACCAACCAATTAAGTTCAAAAGAAAAAGATACCTATTTAATTTGGAAACAAACGGCTGATGAAATTAAAGTTGCTGAGAATGATTTGTCCTCGATTCAATATATTAAAATGGCAAGCAATGCCATAAAAAAAATGGGGGCTTTATTATTAAAGGAATTACCAGATTCAAATTTTACTGTATCCATTTTAGAATCCTTCCAACCGATTGGTCGGGTGACACTTGATACCAAGATGGCGTATTTAAGGGCTGTAAAAATACTTGGCATTGAAAGAGAAAGTACCTATCCTGAAATTGTAAAAGATTTAGAAGAATATATAGAAGGAAAAGAAAAAGCAGCAAGCGCAAAAGACGAGGCCCCTGCAGATATAAGAGCAGATATTATCAAAGATGTATATTTTAATTTTTCGGATAAATATTATGGCAACAATGATATTACTGGTCCAAATGCACGTCATGGAACACATGTAGCTGGACTTGTTGCAAGTATACCAGACTCCGGTTGGCAGGTAAATAATTTATATCCCGCTTTAAAAATTATGGGCATAAGAACAGTTCCCGATGGTGATGAATATGATAAGGATGTTGCATTAGCCATTAGATATGCAGTTGACAATGGCGCAAAAATTATCAATATGAGTTTTGGCAAATCCTATTCACCCGAGCAAGCTTGGGTTGATAGTGCGATGAGATATGCAGCACAAAAAGATGTATTACTGATTCACTCCGCTGGAAACGAATTTTATAATTTAGATATTAAAAAGGTGTACCCAAATACTTACTCCCCTAGTTTTAAGGATACCGCTAATAATGTCATCACTGTTGGCGCAAGCAGTGATCCAAGTTTAAATAATGTATTATTAACTGATTTTAGTAATTACGGCAGCAAAACGGTTGATGTGCTTTCACCAGGCAACAAAATATATTCCACCTTACCTGGTAACAATAATTATGGTTATTTACAAGGCACTAGTATGTCCTCCCCCATTGTTAGTCATATGGCTGCAATGATTCGATCTTATTTTCCGCAACTATCGGCCATACAAGTAAAAGAAATAATTTTAAAAAGCGTTTGGAAACCAAATGATGTTAGTATTAAGTATGTCATCCCAAATAGAGATACGGATAAATCATTAACCGAAGTATGCACCACGGGAGGAATTGTAAATGCAGCCAATGCCATTGCATTAGCAAAAACATATAAAATTTCGACAACTCAGAATAACGATAAAAAGAAAAAAACTAAGAATTAGTAATTAAAAACAATATTTACCAAAATTAAAATAACATGTCTCGACCTAGTGCAAAAGAATATGGTGCCCCACATCAAGTTTATATTAACTATACCAGCGGAAAAGATTATTCAATTCTAGTACAACAATATCAGGAAAGAATAACAGAATCCTGGTCGGCAGTCCCAATTGAAAAAATAAATTTCGCCTATGGGCCGGATAAGTGGACCATCAAACAAATGCTGCAACACGTCATTGACACGGAACGAATATTCGCTTATCGCGCATTGGTAATCGCAAGACAAGAACCAGCAGCTTTATTAGGCTTTGACGAAAACGAATATGCAAAAAATGGAACTGCTGCCAATAGAAACTGGAAAGAGATGTTAATTGAATGGCGTGTCGTTAGGCAATCTACCAATTTACTATTCGCCTCCTTTACGGAGGATCAAATGAAAGCAATGGGAACGGCAGGTGGTCATCCTATTTCTGTAAATGCCCTAGGATTTATAATTTTTGGCCATGCACTTCATCATTTACATGTACTAAAAGAGCGCTATGACATTTAATTGTTACGGGAGCTAATAAACAAAAACCCCGTCCCGATTAATCGGGACGGGGTTTTTTATAAAGCCAATGCTTATATTATTTTGTTCCGTAAATATGAACCGATAATTGCACATCCGTATCTACATTACCAATACCATAATTGATTCCAAAAACAGTTCTGTCAAAAGGTAAGAAAGCTTCAGCAAAAAAACCTTTGTCATCTGCATTTCTGATGATTGCAGTAAATGTAACTGGTGCCTTAATGCCTTTTAAACTTAAATCACCTTTAATAGTTGCTCTATCTGCTTTAATATAATCTACTTTAGTAATCGTAAAAGTAGCTTCGCCAAATTTTGCAATGTCAAAAAAGTCGCCAGAAGATAAGTGACCTTGTAATTTTTCACCACCACGTTCGTCAGTTACTTTTAAACCAGCAACATCAATTACAAAACTGCCACCCACTAATTGTCCACCATCAACTTGAACTGAACCTGATTTAACTGGGAAATAGCCAGTATGGTAATCGCTTTTTTTAGAACCAACCCAATCTACTTTACTTTTTTGAGCAGTTACTGTAAATGTAACTCCTGCGTTAGATTTGTCTTTTTTTGTAAAA
>CAXNDZ010000149.1:0-4500 GCA_964201225.1 Chitinophagales bacterium
ATTTCCCATTTTGAGCGACATTTATGAACATAGTTTTATTATAAAGTGGTTATTGATTATCTTGCAACTGTTCAAAGATATTAACTAACATAGTAATTAGGTCAATTTTCATGAGTCAAACTTCCGCACAATTTGATCAAGCCATTGCAACCTGCAGTGATATTTTCATCAAAAAAACCAAAGATTATGGTACTGCTTGGCGCGTTTTAAGAATTATATCAGTCGTGGATCAAATATTCATTAAAGCACTTAGGATTAGAACCATTCAAGATATTGGTACCCAAAAAGTGGGTGATGATATCGCATCTGAATTCAAAGGAATCATTAATTATTCTGTAATAGGGCTTATCCAACTAAAATTAGGGGATCCTAAAGTAGATGAATTGCCTGTTGAAAAGGTACAAGCGATGTACCATGAATATGTCAATTTTGCTAAAACCACGATGCTTGATAAAAATCATGATTACGGCGAAGCATGGAGGGATATGAGTCAAGAAAGTTACGCGGATTTAATCTTAATGAAATTAATGCGCACTAGACAGATTTTAACTAATGATGGAAAAACATTAATCAGTGAAGGGATAGATGCAAATTTTGTGGACATATTAAATTATGCTGTTTTTGCGTTAATTCAAATAGGAGAAGGCAAACATTAAAACAAGCTTATGCAAAATTTCATAAAAATAATTCGTTGGAGTGTAGGATTGTTATTTATTTTTTCTGGCTTGATTAAAGCCAATGATCCTTTGGGATTAAGCTATAAAATGCAAGAATTTTTTGAGGTTTGGGGTATGATCTATTTTAATGATTATACTTTGGCCTTATCCTTAATTATGAATACCCTTGAAATTGTTGCTGGTGTTGCGTTACTCATCAAATTTCCCTACAAGCAAACTTTATGGTTATTATTAGGGTTAATTGTTTTCTTTACGTTTTTAACTGGGTATGCATTATTTTCTGGAAAAATTAAAACCTGTGGCTGTTTTGGAGATTGTATTCCTTTAACACCGCAAACCAGTTTTATAAAAGACATCATTTTATTTATTTGTATTGTTATATTATTATTTACCCAAAAAAAAGTCAAAGCAATTATGCATCCTGGTTTTGGGGTAAGTATTTTATTAATGACCACATTTTTGGTGGGGTATGGCCAAAAACAAGCTTTAACACATTTGCCATTGATTGATTGTTTACCTTATAAGCAAGGCAATGACATTAAAGAAAAAATGCAATCACCGAAAGGTGCGATTTCGGATAGTGTTACCATCATGATGGAGTTTGAAAAAGAAGGCAAAAAATATTTTTTTGACGCCAATAATTTTCCAAGTGATTTTGATTCAACTTATATATACATCGACAGAAAAGAAGTAGTGGTAAGTAAAGGGAATGGATTAAAAGCGGGCATTGGTGATTTTACATTAACTACATTGTCGGGATTAGATACTACCAAAAAGATTTTCATTACACCCATTCCTTATGTTTTAGTTTTTGCAGGTTATGTAGATAGCAGTATTCCTTGGAATGAAATGATTTTAAAATTGAGAGAAAAATATAAGTTAATTTATATCGTCACAGCTGATAAAGCAGGTGCCATTCAATCATTACCTGGTGAAAATGTACTTATTGGCGATATCACCATGATTAAGACAGCTGCTAGAGTTTGGCCAACTATTTTTGTAATGAATGGATCTACCATCATGCAAAAAATTACCTACCAAGATTATGTAGAAAAGTAAAGAAGTTTATTATTTTATAATCACTTCAGAGATTACATTTTCTCCCATTTTTTCATTGACCCTTTGTATAATTTGCACTTTCTGAAAACCCAATTCGTTTTTCAAAGGACCAATACTTGTTTCAATAAAAAGCTTTTGATTAAATATGTAAATTTTATCAGTGTATTTGGCTACAGTAACGCCCATGATTTCAGACCACACTTCCTCAATTTGAGCAGCCCTAATTCCATTTTTTAATTTACTAGTTTGTACGAATTGCTTTAAAGCGTCGCCTAATTTAAATGTTGCCATAACGAAAGACTAAGTTACGATTTTAAATTTCAATTAATTGATAACTACTCAAATGTTTGCCCAATAGTTGGGTTAATCTGTCCTTATGTGTATCGGTGATAAACACTTGTCCATCAGTGGATTTACTTACCCAGGCAAGTAATTGTACCATTCTGTTCTCATCTAATTTTTCAAATATATCATCCATCAACAATATGGGAGAAAATCCTTTGTATTTTTTTAGGGTCATCCATTCCGCAAGTCGTATGGCGAATAATAAACTTTTTCTTTGTCCCTGAGAGGCCTCTTGTTTGAAGGGTTGATTTTGTATGGTCACCACCAGATCGTCCTTATGGATACCCACATTAGTGCGATGAAGTATCGTATCCTTAGGTAAAGATTGTTCAAGTAATGTTTTAAAATCCTGGTCGCTTAATGAAGATTGATATTTGATGGAAATATGATCGGCTTGTCCTGCTAAGTGTTGGTATAGATTTAAAACTTCAGGTAGCCATTCCTGCATTAATTGTTTTCGATATTCGTGAATGGGCTTTCCATTCTCTATTAATTGTTCATTCAGTGTTTCTAAAAGTAATGCATCTAAATTTCCTGTTTCGCTCGCTAATTTTAATAAGCTATTTCGCTGTAATAATATCTTATTGTATTGAATTAAATATTTTAAATAGGGGGGATGGATTTGACATAATAAACTATCCATTAATTTTCGTCGTTCTTCACTTGTGCCTGTAATAATTTGAACATCATCAGGGGCTATCATCACGCAGGGAATTTTACCTAAGTGTTGTGAATGCTTTGGGTACATTTCCTCATCGAAATAAAATTCCTTTTTTAAATTTTCTCTAATTATACAAGAAATAGTGACTTCGTTATTATTGATATTGTATTTCCCGTCAATTCTTAAGCCTTGATAGGCGTGATGAACATTTTGTGCATCGGGACGGCTAAAGTAACTTTTGGTAAAGGACAAATAATACAAGGCATCTAATACATTCGTTTTTCCAACACCATTGGGGCCAACAATGCCTACAATACGATTCGTAAAGTGGAATTCCTTTTGAATGTAATTCCTGAATTGTACCAATGTAAGTTGCTGAATGCCCACCATGTGTGCAAAATACAAAGGGTTTCATTAAGCACCTTAAAAATTGAGAAAAAGGGTGTAATTTTATTAAAATTTAACGGAATGACGCTGATCAGTGAACAACAGCTACCGAGCATAATTAAAAGGTTGGCACATCAAATTTTGGAAACTTATCCAGGTTTAACCAATGCAGTGATTGTTGGTTTACAACCTAGGGGGATTTATTTAAGTGACCGAATTGTGGCCGCTTTACACCAAGAATTACCTGTGGACCAAGTAGTTTATGGGAAATTGGACATTACTTTTTATCGGGATGATATTCGTAGAGAATTACACTTAGCAACACAAACTGATTTGCCTTTTAGTATTGAAGGGAAAACGGTTATTTTAATAGATGATGTATTATTTACAGGTCGAACCATTAGAGCTGCATTGGATGCTTTATTGGCTTTTGGTCGTCCATCCAAGGTTTCTTTATGTGTTTTGGTTGATAGAAAACCAAGTCGAGAATTACCCATTCAGCCCGATTTTACAGGCAAGGAAATGATTGACGCTTCCCCTTATAAGGTGAAAGTTAGGTGGAAGGAAAATGATGGGGTAGATGATGTAATACTTCTAGTGGACTAAAATATTGGATAATAGACAAGGCAGGTTGAAAAAAATATACTAATTTTGTTTTTTAATGGCACTATCTACCAAACATCTTCTTGGTATCAAGGACCTCACTAAAGAGGATATCCAACTTATTTTATCAACTGCATCGCAATTCAAGGAAGTTTTACAAAGACCAGTTAAAAAGGTTCCTACTTTAAGGGATGTTACGATTGTAAACTTATTTTACGAAAATTCAACCAGGACAAGAATTTCATTTGAACTCGCTGAAAAGCGTTTATCTGCTGATGTAGTTAATTTTACCGTGTCCAATTCCTCTGCTGCAAAAGGCGAAACCTTATTAGATACGGTCAATAATATTTTGTCCATGAAAGTGGATATGGTGGTGATGAGACATAGCGCTTCAGGAGCACCACATTATTTAGCCAAACATATTGATGCGGCCATTATTAATGCTGGGGATGGGATTAACGAACATCCTACGCAGGCTTTATTGGATGCCTTCTCCATGCAGGAGAAACTAGGACAATTGGCTGGCTTAAAAGTGGCCATTATTGGAGATATCATGCACAGCAGAGTTGCTTTAAGTAATATTTATTTACTTAAAAAAATGGGAGCTGAAGTTATGGTTTCTGGGCCACCCACTTTAATACCTACTTACCTTCAAGAAGCAATGGATATCAAGGTTGAATATAATATCGACAAAGCCCTGGCTTGGTGTGATGTGGCTAATGTACTCAGAATTCAATTAGAACGTCAAAATCAGCCTTTATTCTCCTC
>CAXNDZ010000150.1:0-4425 GCA_964201225.1 Chitinophagales bacterium
AAGTGTTGCAAAAGCGATATTAGTTAAGGAAAAGAAAGATACAAATCTTACACAGGATCAATTACAAAAAATAGGTGATTCAATATTAAGTACTAAAACAAAAAAAGAAGTTGACGCACTAACTATTTTTGTAGAAAATATAGAAAACAGTAAAAGAAAAACGAGACTAATCAAGTGCTATGATGCATATAAAATGTTTCAAAACATGCTATTCATTTATGGAATTGAAGCATTAGTCGAGCTTTTAAGTAAACAAAAAAATAACACACTTGCCAGTGCGGTTAAAAATATAAATCTAAATACAAAGGATTTAAAATGGATAAGTGTTGGCGGACAACTGATGCCTCAAAAACAGGTTGCCCTTTTATTAAATCAAATTAAAAATGAAAAACTAACAGATTGGGATCAAGTGCATGAATTTTACGCCAACGAGTCTGAAAAATACGTAGATCGAAAAAATAAACACGCATTAGCTATACTAGAACAAGCAACAAATAAAAAAATAAACATTTTAAGTGCGAAGCAGTTAGGCATTTGGTTAAACACTTATTTAGAGCTAAAAAAGGATATTACCGACAGAATAAAAGCAACGAGAGCAAAAGATTATAGCAACCAATTTAGAAAAATGGTTTATTTAAATGATGATGAGATGAATGTGGTGATTGGCAAACTAGATGATAATAGCTTTATTAACACACAACAAACCCAATTAAATCAAATCATTGAGAATATTAATACACTTAAGCAACGGCTAAAATTAAAATAAATTTATTCCAACCCCCAATTGCCATTGTCTTGTTTTCCAAGTGGATTGGTCTTTTAAATTATTCAGCAATTGTGTGGATGATCCAATATTATTCATCCCAATGACATACCTGCCATAAAGAAAGAACCCACCTAGGTTTAATTTAGCGCCACCCACCATGGAAAACTCACCAGATGAAAAAGCAACACGCGCATTTTCAGGACCATCTTTACTTTGATCTAATAATATACCATATTGTGGACCCGCTTGAATTAAAAAACTTTTTACAACATTATATTGCAATAAAATAGGTATCGTCAAATAATTTAAATGGTAGGTCTCAGGCTTAAAACTTGGATTGATAAATAATTCAGCTTGCGTTGGACTGGCTTCCAATTTGGTTTGTGACAACAAAACTTCCGGCGCAATACTGAACCCTTTGGATAAGCCAATTTGCATAGTAACACCCGCATGATAGGAAGCAGCATTATGATCCACTGCAACATTATCCACTTTTGAAAAATTCTGTCCCACTTTTAATCCCAATCCAAACTTTTGTTGCGCATGTAATTGCACCGCTAAAAAAACAAAAATGGAAATGAATAATTTTTTCATAAATAAATATTTGACAGGTTACGCAATTATAAATACGATTGTATCTATGCTAAACACATTACAAAATTACATCAATTCTATCAAAGTAATTTCAGGCATGATACCCACGCGACCAGGATATCCTAAAAATCCAAAGCCCCTATTTACATATAGTTGCTGTTGCTGTTTTTCATATAAGCCCGCCCATTGTTTATACACCCATTGAACCGGGCTCCATTTAAAATAGGGATTTTCCAAACCAAATTGCATTCCATGCGTATGCCCAGATAAGGTTAAATTTATTTGCGGATATTTTGGAATCACTTCTGCCTCCCAATGGCTTGGATCATGGCTCATTAATATGATAGGTAACTCAGGTTGTACTCCATTCATCGCCAATGCCATTTTCCCATATTTAGGAAATCTCGCTTTATCACTCCAATTTTCAATGCCTACTAATTGCAAAATAGCCCCCTCCTTTTCAATTTTAACATTTTCATTCATCAATAAGCGCCAACCCATATTTGCATGCACTTTTTTCAGGGCTTCTAAATTTTGAATTTTATTTTCTTGACTATCCCATTTAACATAATCTCCATAATCATGATTTCCTAGGGTGCTAAAAACGCCATGCGGCGCTTTAATTTCTGCAAAAACAGGCATCCATGGATCCATTTCATTGGCACGATCATTTACCAAATCACCCGTAAATAATACAAGATCCGGATGTTGATTGTGTATCATTTGCACCCCCTTTTTCACTGCTGCTATTTCCTTTAAGCTACCACTATGTATGTCACTGATATGTATTATTTTAAATCCTTTAAATGCGATGGGTAAATCAGGAATGACTACCTTTTTTTTAATCAACTTGTAATTGTACTTATTTCCAAATCCATATAATAAGGAAAAAAATAAAGTAGAAGACAAGCCTACACCCAACCAACTTAAAAAAGTTGAACGTGGAATACCATTTTCAGTATTCATAAACTTAGCACCAGCCGCTGACGAAATTTGTCCGATGGTCCAAAATGTACCCCTTCGCAAGTCATCGACCACAAAAAACGTAACCATAAAAAACTGAGTGAGTACCCAACCCACCCCTATTGAAAAAAAATATTGCTTGAAATAAGGATTGCTTATATAGGGGAAAAGTAAAAAAGACCCTAAACTAAGGATACACAGAGCCCAATAAATGATTCCTGCAGTTGTTTTGGCCGTCATCGAAAATCCCTGAAAAATGGTCCTTAAAACATAAAAAATATAGAAATCAACCAGAATCAATACCGATAATAGTATAAAAATAAAAACAGGATTCCTCATAGCATAAATTAATGGGTAAAATTAAGCCTTACTGCCCCATTTATAACATATTTAATCCCAAAAAGTTACCATTTATGCCTTATTTTTGATTGAAATTAAGGATAACTATAATATGGCTAGAATCATTGGAATTGCGAATCAAAAAGGAGGGGTTGGTAAAACAACCTCGGCCATTAATATTGCAGCTAGCTTAGCAGTTTTGGAATACAGAACACTTTTAATTGATGCTGACCCCCAGGCGAATAGCACTACTGGGGTGGGCTTTGATTTACATAATATTACGACCAGCTTATATGATGGGATGATTAATAATACACCCCTAAAGGACATTGTATTAAAAACAGAAATTCCTCATTTGGATTTAATTCCATCTCATATTGATTTGGTGGGCGCTGAAATTGAATTAGTTAACTTACCTAACAGAGAAAATGTTTTAAAAGGTTTGATTAATGAAATTAATGACCAATATGATTTCATTATCATTGATTGTTTAC
This sequence comes from Chitinophagales bacterium, assembly GCA_964201225.1. GTDB lineage: Bacteria > Bacteroidota > Bacteroidia > Chitinophagales > Chitinophagaceae > Sediminibacterium. The sequence continues at coordinate 3,157 of CAXNDZ010000150.1, forward strand.
CCTCCTTGGGATTAATCACGGTGAATGCGCTAGTCGCTTCAGATAGTGTGATTGTTCCTGTACAATGTGAATTTTTTGCACTAGAAGGATTAGGGAAACTTTTAAATACCATCAAAATTGTTCAAAGCAGATTAAATCCTGAATTGCAAATTGAAGGTATTTTAATGACTATGTATGATGGTCGCTTAAGACTAAGCAACCAAGTAGTAAGTGAAGTGCGTAAACATTTTGACGAAATGGTATTTTCAACCATCATTCATCGCAATACAAGATTAAGTGAGGCCCCTAGTGTAGGCAAACCTGTTATTTTATATGATGCTGAAAGCAAGGGCACTGTAAACTATTTAAACCTAGCCAAGGAAATTTTACAAAAAAATGGCATGACCAATATGAGTAATGCCGAGCGTATAATTGATTAACTATGAGTAAGAGTACACCCAATAAAGAATTAATTGGAAAAGGGCTTCGCTCTTTATTGCAAAGTATTGATTCGGATTATAAAAATCCGACTGGCAAAATCCCTGCTGCAACCATTGAAAAAACGGTAGCAAGTAACCGTATTTTACTTACTGATATTCAAGTAAATCCTAAAAATCCTAGAAAGGATTTTGATGCAACCGCTTTACAAGAATTAGCAAAGTCGATTCAAATTCATGATTTAATTCAGCCCATTACGGTTGCACAACTTGCCAATGGGAAATACCAATTAATAGCGGGTGAGCGTCGTTTTCGCGCAGCAAAATTAGCAGGTATTAATGATTTACCCGCTTATATCAGACATGGCAATGATAAAGAATTATTAGAACTAGCATTACTTGAAAATTTACAAAGAGTTGATCTTAATGAAATAGAAATTGCATTAAGCTACCAACGCATGATGCATGAACTTAATTACACGCAGGAAAACGTAGCAGAAAGAATGGGTAAAGACCGATCTACGGTTTCAAATTATATTAGATTACTTGAATTACCACCGAATATACAAGCTGCTTTACGCAATGGTAGTTTAAGCATTAGTTTGGCCAAACTTTTGATTGGCAAAGAGGTGGACAAGCAACTTTTCCTTTTCAAGGAAATAGTTGAAAAAGGATTAACCGTTAGACAAGCAGAGGAATTAATAAGAAAAGTAACACAAGCAGGAAAAATAAGCTCACCAAGCACTGTTGGTGCTAAAAGCCAGCTATCCCCTGTTTATAAAAAATTAGAAGATAAATTAAGTAGCCATCTGTCAACAAAAGTCCAACTACAACATCAAAAAAATGGTAGTGG
>CAXNDZ010000151.1:0-4423 GCA_964201225.1 Chitinophagales bacterium
TCACCTTTAGTAAAAAACTGTTTTTAACTACCTTTTTTCAATACAACGAACAAACAAAAAACATTAACTTCAATACACGATTTCAGTGGAGATACAAGCCCGTTTCAGATTTGTTCATTGTATACACTGACAACTATTATATAGGGCCTGTATTTGTGAAAAATAGAGCGGTGGTATTAAAGTTTACTTATTGGTGGAATAAATAAAAATATAAATAATGAAAAAACAGCTTTTAATCATTTCCCTTTTTTGTTTTGCAACAATTGCAAGCAAAGCAAATGTGCGATTACCCAATATCATTGGATCGCATATGGTATTACAACAAAAGTCAACGGTTAAGTTTTGGGGTTGGTCTGCCCCTGGTGAAAGCATCACTATAAAAGTAAGTTGGGATAACGCAACTTATAAAGTAGTTGCAGGCAGAGACGCAAAATGGATCACTTCCATAAAAACTCCGGAAGCAGGCGGATCCTATGCAATAACCATTAAGGGGAATAATTTGATTAAGTTGGAGGATGTATTAATTGGAGAAGTATGGCTTTGTGGTGGACAAAGTAATATGGAATGGTCTGGCGATCAGAATTTACCAGAAAGCAAAGCGGAAGCACCTAATGCCACCAATAATAAAATTCGATTTTTTTACGTACCTAAATCAACGGCCGCTTTTCCACAAGATAATGTGGAAGGAAAATGGATGGTTTGCACGCCTGAAGAGATGATTCATTTTAGCGCGATTGGTTATTTTTATGGAAAAAATTTATTTGAAAAATTAAATTGCCCAATTGGTTTAATTAATTCAAATTGGGGTGGCACACCTGCTGAAACATGGGCACCTGATTATGTCATCAATAATAATCAAATCATAAAAAAAGGGGCCGATGCTTTAAAACCAACTGACTGGTGGCCTTACAAAACTGGACTTGCTTATAATGCAATGATTTATCCAATTACAAATTATACCATTGCGGGTGCCATCTGGTACCAAGGGGAAAGTAATACGCAAACTTATTACGCGTATGAAAAATTATTTACAGGCATGATTGATGCATGGCGCCAACAGTGGAACAAAGAATTCCCATTTTACTTTGTACAAATTGCACCCTATACTTATGGTAATAAAAATATTGGTGCATTACTAAGGGAAACACAAACCAAAGCTGCAGCATTTCCAAATACAGGCATGGTTGTTATTTCCGATTTGGTTCCTGATACTGCTAATATTCATCCTATACTAAAAAAAGAAGTTGCTGCACGCCTTTCCAATTTAGCACTTAATAAAACATATGGTTATAGCCAAATTGTTTGCGAAAGTCCCCTATACGCTTCACATAAAATTGAAAAAGATAAAATAAAAATTCAATTTACAAATACAAGCAATGGCATTATTGCAAAAGGAAATGAAATTATCTGTTTTGAAATTGCCGGAGCTGATAAAATATTTTACCCAGCAGAAGCAAAAATTGAAAACAATGAAGTAGTGGTGTTCAATAAAAATATAAAATCACCAGTAGCTGTTCGATTTGCATTCAATAATACAGCAATACCAAATTTGTTTAGCAAAGAAGGACTACCTATTAATCTTTTCAGAACAGATGATTGGGAAATGGACAGAAGTGAAATAAAAAAATAATTATCTCTTTTTTAAAATAAATGACATGCGTACAAAAATTAATTTTTTTACAATGATAAAAAGTATCGGATTTATAGTAGCAAGTTTATTTTTTGTAGAAACAATAAATGCGCAAGTCATAGATCCTGCTTTATTGCATGGATTAAAATATCGAAATATTGGACCACACCGCGCAGGCCGAACTGTTGGCGTTGCTGGTGTTGCAAGCCAACCCAATGTATTTTATATTGGCGTGAATAATGGAGGTGTATGGAAAACAAATGACTATGGGCACACTTGGAAACCCATCTTTGATAGTGAAAATACCAGTTCAGTAGGTGATGTTGCCGTGGCAGCTTCCAATCCAAATGTAGTTTATGTAGGAAGTGGTGAAGGCATTCAACGACCTGATTTATCCATTGGTAATGGTTTATATAAATCAACAGATGCTGGCGCTACTTGGAAAAATATGGGATTGCAGGATGCCCAACAAATTGGGGGTATTAGTATTGATCCCTATAATGAAAACAGGATTTTTGTTGCAGCATTAGGCCATCCTTATGGACCTAATAAAGAACGTGGTGTATACCGAAGTTTGGATGGTGGTAAAACCCTACAACAAGTTTTATACATTGATGAAAACACGGGCGCCGTTCAAGTGGGTATTGATCCAAATAATACGAACATCGTTTTTGCAACTATTTGGTCGGCGCGACAAGGGCCTTGGGAAAATGGTGCATGGAATGGCGTTGCAAGTGGCTTATATAAATCCATGGATGGCGGAAATACTTGGAAAAAAATGATCAAGGGGTTGCCTACGACAACACAGGATGGGTTAGGCCGTATTGGTTTTACCATTGCGCCTAGTAATTCAAAAAGAATGTATGCAACAGTAGATGCTGAAAAAAATGGCGGTATATATCGTAGTGATGATGCAGGAGAATCATGGTATTTGTTGACATCAGATGGCAGATTATGGGGAAGAGGCGCAGATTTTGCAGAAGTAAAAGCAGATCCAAAAAATGAAAACATTGTTTATTCGGCGAATGTAGTAATGTGGAAATCGGTGGATGGTGGAAAAAATTGGAAAGGAATTAAGGGCGCTCCAGGAGGCGATGATTATCACAGAATTTGGATTAACCCCAACAACACAAATATTATTGCCATTGGATTAGATCAAGGTGGTACCATTACTGTGAATGGTGGTGAAACTTACTCTAGTTGGTATAATCAACCTACTGCTCAGTTTTATCATGTAAGCACAGATAATGCATTCCCTTATAATGTATATGGAGGACAACAAGAAAGTGGATCCGTTGGCATTGCATCACGTTCCAATGATGGTAATATTAGTTTTAGGGAATGGCATCCGGTTGGCGTTGAAGAATATGGATACGTTGCAGCAGATCCTTTGGATCCAAATATTATTTATGGTGGTAAAATCACCAAGTATAATAAGTTAACTGGGCAGGTACAAAATATTTCACCAGAACCAGTAAGAACTGGAAAGGTTCGATTCATTAGAACTGCACCCGTACTTTTTTCACCAGTAGATAATAAAACTTTATTTTTTGCAGGTAGTGTCATTTTTAAAACAACCACAGGCGGTGATACCTGGGAACAAATTAGTCCTGATTTAACAAGAGAAAGTTATGATATACCTGAAAGTGTTGGCATCTTTAATACCCCAGATTTAAAAACGATGGCCAGACGCGGCGTTGTTTATACACTTGCGCCATCTTATCAAGATATTAATACCATCTGGGCTGGCACTGATGATGGCTTAATTCATATTACTAAAGACGGCGGTAAGCATTGGAAAAATATTACACCTTCTACCCTTACTTCATGGAGCAAGGTTTCCATGATTGATGCAAGTAGGTTTGATAATAATACCGCATATGTTGCAGTGAATAGAATAAGATGTGATGATATGACACCACATATTTATAAAACAAACGATGGCGGTGTTACCTGGAAGAAAATAATTAATGGATTACCTAATGAGCCTATCAATACGGTAAGGGAAGATGCAGTAAGAAAAGGATTATTATTTGCAGGGTCAGAAAATGCAGTTTATTTTTCATTAGATGCAGGTGAAAATTGGCAATCACTAAGATTAAATATGCCCGCAACTTCGATTCGTGATTTAGTCATTAAAGATGATGATATCGTGATTGGAACGCATGGTCGTAGTTTTTGGATTTTAGATAATATCACACCACTGCGTCAATTAAAAATAAACGCACAAAAAGAAACTACTTTATACAAGCCACAACAAGCCATTCGTGTTCGTTGGAATATGAATACAGATACACCGCTTCCACCGGAAGAACCAGCAGGAGAAAATCCACCAGATGGCGCAGTCATTGATTACTATTTAAATAATAATGCCGATGAGGTGCAATTAAATATATTCAATGACAAGGGCACCCTGATTCGACGTTTTAGCAACAAGGATACGCTATATAAAATACCTGATGTAAATATTCCGTTGTATTGGATACGTCCACAACAAATATTATCAGCAAAACAAGGGGCACACCGCTTTTTATGGGATATGAAATACAATCCTTTAAATGTGCCTGTGGAATACCCGATGACCGCTGTAAAACACAATACCGCCCCTAGTCCTACTGCTCCATGGGTAATGCCTGGCAACTATACGGTTAAATTAACGGTAAATAATAAGGTGTACACACAAAATTTTACAGTAAAAATGGACCCTCGTGTCAAAACTCCAATGATTCAGCTACAAAAACAACACGATTTGTCGGTTATTTGTTATGAAGGAAGTAAAAAAAGTATGACTAA
>CAXNDZ010000152.1:0-4410 GCA_964201225.1 Chitinophagales bacterium
GAAGTAAATTACTTTTACTTAGTTAAAATATTATTTATGAAAAATAGGATGTCAAAAATTGTCTTGTTATTATTATTAAGCATAAGCACCCAAGCGCAAGTGTTACCCTTAAAGGAACAAGCAAAAGTAATTGATGCTGTTTTGGAAAATAGATTGAATCAATTATTGCCAACATTGATGGAAAAAAATAATATTGATATGTGGGTGATTATATCAAGGGAGTATAATGAGGATCCTGTGCTTAAAACTATGCTGCCGGCTACTTGGTTAAGCGCACGTCGTAGAACTATTCTTGTTTTTTATAATAATCCGATAACAAAAGTATATAAAAAGTTTGCTGTTGCTAGGTATAGCGTTGGCGATAATATTGAAGCTAATTGGGATATGAAAAAGTTTCCTGACCAGTGGGATGCATTAAATAATATTATCGAAACTTATCATCCGAATAAAATTGCACTGAATACCTCACTAAATTTTGGACACGCGGATGGTATTGACCATACAGAATATGAACAATTGACACAGAAACTTTCTGTTGACAATAAAGCTAAAATAGTATCAGCTTCAAATTTAGCAGTGGCATGGCTAGAAACAAGGACGCCTATGGAGATGCAATATTATTCGCAACTGAATAGTTTAACCCATAAAATAATTGCCGAAGGCTTTAGCAGTAAAGTTATTACACCGGGCATCACTACAACTGATGATTTGGTTTGGTGGTTTAGGCAAAAAGTGAATGATTTAGGATTAACTACTTGGTTTCATCCATCTGTGGAAATACAAAGAAATGACAATGCAGTATTTGATCATTTAAAAGCGTTTACAAATACAGATAAAGATAATATCATCAGAACCGGTGACTTGTTGCATGTTGATTTTGGCATTACTTACTTAAGATTGAATACTGATGTTCAAGAACACGCTTATGTACTTGCACCTGATGAAAAAGAAGCACCTTCCTACTTAAACAATGGCCTGAAAACAGCCAATAGATTACAGGATATACTCACACAACAATTCAAAGAAAATAAAACAGGTAATAAAATTTTATCTGACGCATTAGCACAATCAAAACAAGAAAATATTAAAGGAGTGATATATACGCATCCCCTAGGCTTTCATGGGCATGCAGCAGGCCCCACCATCGGAATGTGGGATAATCAAAATGATACTCCAGGAAGTGGTGATTATCCAATGCATTTTAAAACAGCCTATTCTATTGAGTTAAATGCAGCCACCTTTATAAAGGAATGGAATAAAGAAGTTCGTTTTATGTTAGAACAAAATGGTTATTTTGATGAAAAAGGTTTTTGGTACTTAGATGGTCGTCAAACTAAGTTACATTTAGTTGGTGGCGGTAATAACTAACTATAGCTTTTACTTCCATCAAATACTTGTATTCTGGAATGCTATTTGATTTTAAATCGCCATCCAAAATATACCATTCTTCCAGAAGTTGGCCCCCAAATCATGGAAGCATCAAAATAGGAATTAAATGGATTATCTGCAGATATAATGGCATTGGTTTGAAAGAAATTTGATATGTTTTCTGATCCTACATATAAATCCATAGGATTTTTGTTCCCAAATGTTTTTGAGATTTGCGCGTTCATTAAAATATAACTTGGTGAATAACTAGGTAATTTATAAGCACTAGGATTCGCATAAGTATTAGGTATTCTTTTTGCACCATTGTAAGTGATTGTATAGTTAAATTTCCAGTTATTCAATGTCGCATAATCAAAACTTAAAAATGAGCGGTGCTTAGCTATGTAAGGACGCTCCAAAAGTACACCATGATAGGTTTGCTTAACATCAAAATATCTATACGCTAATTTTACGTCGAAACTTTTTAAAGGGGTCGTATTTAATTCGACTTGAAAACTATTTGAAAATGATTTTCCAGTTAAATTTGTAAAGATTACTTTACGTGGATTTTCTAAATCAACAACCACTTGATTTTCAAAATCATTTCTAAAAAAGTCTATTCCTAGTGTAGCACTTTTGTTAAAAAGTATAAACTTTTGATCAAAACTGATTCCCTTATTCCATGCAATCTCTGGAGAAAGTCCATAGGCGCCTCCCATATTCATCGCATGGCCAGTATTCGTTGGATGAATTTCAAGCCCCCTAGCACTTACTAAAATACTATTGTTCTCCGCAAATATGTTAGCCGTTCTTTGGCCACGGCCCGCACTTAATCTAATTGCGGAGCCTCTAAATAGCTCGTAACGTAAATTGAATCTAGGTGTCGCAAAGGTTCCAAATAAATTATTATTATCGGCTCTTAGGCCCATTATCATACTCAACTTATCGTTCGGGGTATAGGTATATTCAAAAAACATACCAGGAACTGCCTCTTTTCTTTTATAACTACTCAAATTAAATAATTCGTCATACTGGTCCAGTTGAAAACTCAAACCGGTTCGGTATTTATGTATAGTGGAATTAAAAATGGACTGGTAAATTAAATTTCCATAAAAACTTTTTTGATTCGCTTTATAATTTGTTAAACCAAAATAAGAATCTTGGTCATGATTAATTGCATTTAACTGCAAACCAATACTTTTATATTTTTGCTGTGGAAATATATATCCAATTTTTCCAAACACTTCATACCTTTTTGTATTTATACCTAATCCATAATGATGGGTTGTGCCTTTATGAATGCTTGGGTCAAAAGTAGTTTGTCCTCCTATTTTTTGGTCATCTAATATTTTGTATCCGAATTGTGTTAAAAATCCATTCGGATTATCGTATTTAAATCTATTCACTAAGCTAAATTGATTTCCCGTAGGCAAATCCCTAAATTCATCCTTATTAAAATCGATGTTCTTATTATTTAAAAAATCATCGTGCAATAATAAAGTAGTTGACCATTTTGAATTTAGTTTATGTGACAAATTTAAATTCAAATCAGTTTTACCAAAATCATTGACGTAAATATTGGCTAATAATTTTTCGGCAGTTTCTGGCTTCTTTAATTCAACATTGATTTGTCCAGCAATGCTTTCATATCCATTCGCAACCGAACCTACCCCCTTGGTTAACTGAATACTCTCAATCCAAGGACCTGCAATCGAATTCAAGCCTAAAATAGTTGCTATTCCCCTGGGGCCGGGTAAATTTTCGACTGTTAATTGCGTATAACTACCACTTAATCCTAATAATTGGATTTGCTTGGAACCAGTAACTGCATCATTAAAGGAAACATCCACGGAGGGATTGGTTTCAAAGCTTTCACTCAAATTACAACATGCAGCTTTTAATAATTCAGTGCCTGTCATCACTTGCGTACGAATAGTGCTCGTTAAAGGAATAAAACTGCCCACATTTCTGCTAAACACAGTGACCTCATTTATCTGATTTTTAGCTGCTAAAACAACCTTAAAATCACTTACATTTCCAATGGTAATCGTATCTGATTTAAACCCAACATAACTAATGACCAATTTTTTGATTGGATTAATATTTAATTTAAAGACGCCAAAACTATCCGTACGAACCCCAGTATTTGTTCCAGCCCAATACACACTTGCATTCATGAAAGGTTCAAACTTGCCATTACTACTTTCCTGAACTACAACTCCCGTGATTTGAGCTAAGTTGTTATTTTCTTGCGGAAGATCATCATGATGTGTTTCCAATTCTCTATAAAGACAACATTCAGGTAAATCTTGATAAATATAATCTTTGGCTTTTTTATTGACTAAGTCATGGCCTACTGCTACAATCGTATTCTCAATTTTATCTAAGGAAATTTTTTTAGCATCAAATTGTAAGGATAATAATTTAGAATCAATATCCCAAATGGCTTTACTAATTCCCTTTAATTTTAGTGCACCCTCTATCCTATCCTTGCACTGCTCGCATACGCCAAATACTTTAAATGTGGTATCTGTTAAATTCGTTTTCTGATTTACTTGACCGAATGTATAACTGCTTATTAAAAGGCAGATATAAAATGTAATATATTTGAAGTTCATTTTATCTAGTTTAAATTTTTAATTATTGAGGTTACTTTATAAAAAAGTAAAACCTACGCTGTAATTAAAATATTTAAATAAGAAAGCTGCAGTCTGCAATGTAAATGGGAACACCCAAATGATCTGGCGGTGCGTGACTATAATTTGAACGCTTAGAATTATCTGAAACTACAATTAAAAGTGTTTCAAAATTACTAGTATTAGGCAGAAGCGCTATTTGATGATCAATATTGAAAAAGCTATTTGCAATATTTTGATCAACTACATTCTTAATTAATTTTTTAGCATCATGGCAACATCCCTTCCCTTTTTTGCTGGTTTTTTCCATACCACATTTATCGCATTTTTTTGTGGTATTGCTCACTAAACTCATACTAGTTCCTGCAAGCTTTCCCATGCAATAATGCATGTTTACCATTACACC
>CAXNDZ010000153.1:0-4404 GCA_964201225.1 Chitinophagales bacterium
TTATAATATTGGCAAAACTGCAGCGGAGGTGATGTTCAAATACCTTGACAAAAACAAAACCTATATCCCGAACGAAAATATTGTTTTACAATCCACCTTGAATATTAGGGAATCCTCTCAACATATTGTTTAATATTAATTTTCCTTTGCTCAAACATTTGCAACTTTAATTTGTTATAAAAATATGAATAAGATAATTATTGCTATTACGGGTGCAAGCGGTGCTATATATGCTAAATGCTTGATGGACGCACTTGTCCCATTAAATGACCAATATGAAACAGTGGGTGTGGTAATGAGTGATAATGCAAAAATAGTATGGGAAACAGAATTAGATAACAAAGACTACCTTAAATATCCTTTTACTTTTTATCAAAAAAATGATTTCAATGCACCCTTCGCATCAGGATCGGCACAATACAATATCATGTTTGTTGTCCCTTGCAGCATGGGAACCTTGGGACGTATCGCTTCAGGCATCAGTGATGATTTAATAACGCGCGCGGCAGATGTGGTATTAAAAGAAAGAAGAAAACTCATTTTAGTAGCGCGCGAAACGCCTTATAATTTAATTCATATTAAAAATATGGAAACCATCACATTGGCGGGTGGTATTATTTGTCCTGCAACACCCAGCTTTTACAGCAAGCCGAAAACGATGGAAGAACTAGCCTTGACCGTGGTGAACAGAATGTTAGATTTAGCAGGCATTAATCATAAAAGTTATCGTTGGGGTAACGCGCAATAAAAAAGTCCTACCCAATAAAGGATAAGACTTTTTAGTGAATACATTTTATATTAATCTTCCGCAGCCATTCTTCCTTTGAAATAACCCACTGATTCTGCAATTCCAGGCAAAGGATCTGACATATCTTTTTCATATTCGATACTACATATGCCTGTATATTTAACTTTATGTAGTGATTCAATGACTGCGCCAAAATTGATTACCCCACGACCAAACTCAATACCTTTACCTTCTTTTGCTGCCGTATTAATATCCTTAATATGCAAATCAAATAAACGATCCTTGAAATCACGAATAGCTTTTTCAGGTAAAGTACCTGCACGCAACGAATGACCAATATCAATACACATACCCATTCTTGCATCTAAATTTTTAACGCGGTTATATACATCTCCCGGCGCTGGATACAATGCATCCTCCGGTCCATGATTATGTATGGCTAATTTGATATCATACTCCTTCACTTTTTGTTCTGCGTATTCAATTAATTCATAATTAGGCACGCCTACAATCATATTTACGCCACATTTTTTTGCATAGGCAAATGTATTATCCACTGCTTCTTTAGTTTTCATATAGAGCACCCCTACTGTATAAATATTAATGCCCGCTGCTTTGTACTTAGCCATTGCCGCACTAATTTGTTCATCCGTACTATTCAATGGCAAATGCATTTCCTTTAAGGACATGTTTGACAATCCAATACGTTTCATCATCGTAATTGACTGATCCAAACTAAATTTTGCAAAAGAATACCCAGCCATTCCAATTTGCAAAGGTGCATTGGCAGTAGCCATTGATGTCATTGGACCACTACTCGCATGACCAATAACAGGTAACAATGCTGATCCGGAAATACCTAAAATAGTTTGTTGAATAAATTTTCGACGATTTGACATGGTCTTATTTTTAAATAGAAATGATAAAATTATTTTCAAAATTAAAGTTACTACAATATAATTAAAATCAAATGTCCCCGCCCCGATGATTCGAGACAGGGACATTTATTAAGAGATAGGATTACTCCTGAATTTTATCTAATGCCGGCTTGTTTGTTTCTGATCCAGAATAACCCATATTTTGGTTTATTTGACCCAAACTATTCGCCAAAATTGCTGGTCTTGGAATTGGCCATAATACATGATAAGGACTTATTTTATATTGATCTCCTCTCACATTTTTAATGCCTTTTCCGTAAAAATCATTCTTGGCCATCAATCTATCATACCAGAAATTTGCTGTAGAAAAATTAGCAACAGTATAAGATTTGCCACCAAATGATTTACCTGATTTTGCTAAAATAAAAGCAACTCTTGTTAACTCTGTTTTTCTTGGCTCTTCATAATATAATTCTCTTCCGCGCTCATCTAAAATAGTTCCTAAATCAACTTGCGCTGCAGTATAAGGGGAACATTTTGCTCTTGTTCTAACCATATTAACATCAGCTGCAGCTGATGCTAAATCGTTTTTATACCAATATGCTTCAGCTCTTAACAAATAGGTTTCAGCTAAACGAAATACATACCAATCGGAGTTACCCCCTTGATAAGGGTATCTAATTTCATCTTCCACATATAACTTATAATGCGGCCATCCAAACCAAGTACGAATGGTATCACCCCCACTTACTAGCAAACTTCCATCCTCTTTTCTAAGTTGAAGTCTTTGCCCATAATAAGGAGACTTCCCTTTTAAAGTACCTACATTATTATAAGTTAGCATGGTCATTTCCATCCAGTTTCTGGAAACCGTATCATGTCTCAAATCTTTTGGATCATCCCAAATATAAACTGTAGCATATGGAGTTGCTCTACAACGGCCAATACCACGACCATAATCTTTCATGTGGTCAAATTCAACTTGAGAATTAGTCATGCCCACTTTCCCGTCTGGCGTTAAAATAATTCCTGAGGATGAAAAAGGTAATGCTTGACGCATACTCGTAGTGCCATTTACAGTAGCAGACGGATCACCATAGCGATCTATTACAGAAAATAAAACCTCCGTATTAGCTGAACTATATTTATTATTACGTCTGTGTAAATCCCAAATTACATTTTTACTTGCATTACCTGCATCTACCCCAAATCGATTGGTCATTAGCTTATAAGTACCATTATTAATTACCGCAGTTGATGAAGCAATTGCCTCATCAAACAAACCTAATGCAAGATTTACCTTAGTTAACAAGTGACCAACAGCCGCCCTATTGACCTCCCCCTTATTGGATACCCAAGGCACATGGAGCATTGCAAAATCAAGATCTGATTTTAAACGCTGCAAAATTACCTCTCTCTTAACACTACTAAAATCCAATTTCGCAGAACTCAGTTCCGTAAATGTAGTGGGTACATCCCCAAATTGATGCACGAGTCTATAATAGGCATAAGCCCTAAAAAAGTTGGCACGACCTCTTATAATATTTTTCTTGTCATCTGCTATCGTTTTTACACTAGCAATTCTTGAAGTAATGGTATTCGCCAAACGTATTATTAAATAGTTTCTTTCCCAATAATAGCCAACTCTATTAAAGTCACCATTATTTAATTGCGCATCCGGCGTAATCAATATATCCATATTGACCGCCGGTCCAAACTTATCAGTTGTTCCCTCAATCGCCATTTCAGAAAATATATTTTCTGTGATAATTCCAGGAGCATCTTCATACCATTCTTGTCGAACATTTTTAGCGATACTCGCTAAAGCAGCATTAAAACCTGACTCATCCTGAAGCGTATTCTCAGGAGAATAAAAAGACAAAGCCTTCGGCTCCAACCAATCTTTGTTGCAGGATTGACCAACAAACAATACCAAACACATGGTGAATAGGTATTGTAAATATTTTATATTCAAATTTTTCATATCCAATGATTTGTATTTTAAATTAATGATTAAAATGTTAAGTTAATTCCAAATGTACCGTATGATGGAGTGAACCCTTTATTTTCAGGATCGAAATACTCCCATGGCGAAACAACCAATGCATTTTGTATATTGAAATAAAACTTCAATGATTGAAATTTCATTTTCTCAATATACTTTTTAGGCATGTTGTAAGCAATACCGATATTATTTAACCTTATAAATGATGATTTTCTCCAAATATTAAATCCAATTCCTGAACCTATCGAAGACATCATCCTACCGTAATCATTAATTTGATTTTCTGGTGTCCAATAAGGTCTTTTATAAAATTGTGCACGATCATAAAAACGATCCGTGTTAGCAGCTTCGTTAAATTGAGAAAGTTGTCCTAAACGACCATATAACTGGAAAGAAAAATCCCAATTTTTATACAGCGTAAACTCATTTCTTAAATTGAATGAAAGCTTTGCTGTTGTGCGCCCCAAAAATATTTTATCATCCACTGTTAATTTACCATCCTTATTAACGTCCTCAAGTTTGAAATCACCAGGTGAAAAACCAAAGGATTTTGCAGTAGCAGCTTCATCTACACGCCAAACACCCAATACGTTAAAATCCCAAACCGTATTAATATCCTGTCCTATGAACCAACCATTTGCTCTGTCATCCTGTTCCTTCATAGTTACTTTTCCAGTTGCATCAGTTACAGGAACTTCGCCATAAAGACTAATTATTTTATTTTTATTTGTCCATGCAGCTATTGTAGTTCTCCAAACAAAATTGTCCTTTTT
>CAXNDZ010000154.1:0-4396 GCA_964201225.1 Chitinophagales bacterium
ATGGCATCACTTTAATTTGAACTTGATATATCATATAGAATTATTGAATAATTGTTTTTTTGTACAACAAAGATACTAAGCAATACCCCATAAAGCCAAATGGAATCGCTAGCCATTTATAAAAAAATGCGGTCAAAGCAATCTCAATCCCAACCAAGAGTAAAGGAATGACCAATTTTCGTTTATTACTCAGCCCTTTTAATGCCAACATCGGTGTTTTCATGACCATAAAATAGCTCACCATAATGATATATCCATACCAAAATGCAGGTAGTAACATTATTTGCGCTACCGCACCTGATTGCCAATAAATTAAAGGTAAAGATGCAGTTAATATACCAATCATTGGAATGGGCACTCCCTTAAAATAAGTGGTTTGTGTTTGATCCAAATTAAACCTTGCTAAACGATAAGCGCCAGCCATAGGTATTAAAAAAGCAGGTGCTAATACTATTGAATTGTGGCTAAACGCATTTACATCATTCGCCATGGACATTCTTAAAAACTGAAATACAATACATGCTGGCGCAACACCAAAACTCACCACATCCGCAAGAGAATCCAATTGCTTTCCCATCTCAGAGGACACTTTTAATAATCTTGCTACAAATCCATCAAAAAAATCAATTACAGCAGCTATGCCGATCATTAAACTGGCCATATATAATTGCTCTGGCATTTCAATAATCATTCCACCTGTTTCATCAATGGACGCCATTGCACCTGCTTGAAAAACATATACAATCGCCCAACATCCAAAAAATAAATTAAGGAGTGTAATGAAATTAGGAATTTGATTTTTCAATGAAGACATGCTTTATTTTTTGTTGCGTTTCATTAAGGATTCAATTTCCTCCACAGTAATTGGAATATTTTTCATTAAGTCCTGATTGCCATTCGCTGTAATCCAAAAGTTATTTTCAATCCTTACACCCATACCTTCTTCTTTAATGTATATGCCTGGCTCGATGGTAAATACCATGCCCGCAGTGATCGGTGCCGTTCTTGTACCTAAATCATGGACATCCAACCCTAAATGGTGTGAAATACCATGGTATAAATATTTTCTGTATGCTCTGTTTTCAGGATCCTCATTTTTAACTTCCGTTTTTTTCAACAACCCAATTTTCAAAAATTGTTGTGTTGCTTCTTCTCCTACTTTATCGGTATATTTTAAAATACTAATACCAGGTTTTAAAATTGATTTTGCATAATCATGTAAATGCAAACAAGCATTGTATACTTGCTTTTGGCGTTTGGTAAATTTACCATTTACAGGAACTGTTCTGGTTAAATCCGCACAGTAGCCTCCATATTCTGCACCAAAATCCATCAAAACCAATTCGCCGTCCTTGCATACATTATTATTACTATTATAATGTAAGGTGCGGGCATTATCGCCACTCGCAATAATGCTGTGATAAGCCACCCCTGTAGCGCGTTGGCTTAAAAAGGAATGATAAATTTCAGCTTCAATTTCATATTCATGCACACCTGGTTGAATGAATTGTAACAAACGTCTAAAAGCAACATCAGTAATATCAATCGCTTTTTGGATCACCACTACCTCCTCTTTTGTTTTTACGCTGCGCAACTCCTTCATCAATTTCGCTGCGCGTAAATATTGGTGCAAAGGATATCTTGATTGCATTTCATCAATGAAGCGATATTCATTGGTACGAATTAAATTATTCTTACGATCATTTTCATTGGAATCTAAATAAATAGCATCTGCTAAATGTATCCAAGGTTGCAATAAACCGTCCAAGAAATCCACCCAAACAATAGTGGTCATTCCTGAAATTTTGGTTGCTTCATTTGCCCTTAATCTTTTACCATCCCAAATTTCTTTTAATTCTTGCGGGCGCACCAAAACTAAAACTTCCCTAAATTTTGGATCTGGGTTATCCGGGAACAATATTACCATGGAACCTTCTTGCTCAATACCTGACAACCAAAACATTTCAGTATTTTGTTTGAAGTTATGCAGCGCATCTGCATTGTAAGGAAACTCGTCATTACTTACAAAAATGGCAATACTATTTTTTTGCATTTTTGCTATAAAACGCTTTCTATTTTGTATAAATATTTTTGAATCTAAAGCTGCGTATTTCATAATATATAATTTGAATAATAAATGAGTAAAGTTGTAGTCAGCAAGTTAATTAAAAAATCAGCTCCTTAAGCGATCTTACCCCAACCAATTTTATTTTTTGGGGTCTGTAAAAACAATTTTGTTTGCTGATGTTCCGGTAAATTGAGCGTAGGATCCTTTTCGCAGATAGCCACTGCTGCTTCCTTTGCTAATTCAAGATTGGCGCGATCGTTGATAATATTGGCCAATTTAAAATTTAACGCCCCACTTTGTCTTGTACCATCAATATCACCTGGCCCCCTTAATTCCAAGTCCTTTTCAGCAATCACAAATCCATCATTGGTGGTACACATAATTTTTAACCGATCTTTTGCAAGCCTACTTGCCTTTACACTACTTAATAAAATACAATAACTCTGCTCCGTGCCTCTACCTACCCTGCCGCGTAACTGATGCAGCTGTGATAGTCCAAATTTTTCTGCACTCTCAATAACCATCACGGAAGCATTGGGCACATTCACGCCCACTTCAATAACAGTGGTACCTACTAATATTTGTGTATCTCCAGTGACAAACCTTTTCATGTTTGTTTCCTTTTCAATATTTTTTTGCCTTCCATGTACCATGCTAATTTTATACTTAGGCTCAGGAAAATGACTTTTCACCTGCTCATATCCTTGCATCAAATCCTCAAAACTTAATTTTTCACTTTCTTCAATTAATGGATATACATAATAGGCTTGTCGTCCTTTTTCAATTTCAGTTTTTACAAAGTCCATCACATTTGCTCTGGTAGTTTCATAACGGTGTACTGTTTTTATCACCTGCCTTCCTGGCGGTAATTCATCCATCACACTATAATCCAAATCACCATAAGCGGTCATGGCCAATGTTCTTGGAATGGGTGTAGCTGTCATTACTAATACATGTGGAGGTATTGTAGATTTTTTCCATAGCTGCGCGCGCTGTGCCACCCCAAACCTATGCTGCTCATCAATCACAGCCAATCCTAAATTTTTAAATTGTACCGCATCTTCAATAATCGCATGCGTTCCTACGACAAAGTGAATAGTATCCTCGGCTAAGCCTTTTAGTATGCGTCGGCTTTCTGCAATTTTAGTACTGCCTGTTAATAAAGCAATTTCAAGTGGCATTGATTTTAATAATTCACCTAAACTCGCATAGTGTTGTTGCGCTAAAATTTCCGTGGGCGCCATGATACAACTTTGAAAGCCATTATCTGCTGCAATTAACATACTTAATAAAGCAATCATTGTTTTTCCACTACCCACATCCCCTTGCAATAAGCGATTCATTTGTTTGCCCTTTGCCGTATCCAATCTGATTTCCTTAATCACTCTTTTTTGTGCACCCGTTAATTCAAAAGGTAAATATGTATTATAAAAGTCATTAAAATAAACGCCTACTTTTTCAAACAAATGTCCTTTGCTATTTTTGTGTCTTTGAATTTTTATTAAATTAATTCGAAGCTGTGCAATAAATAATTCTTCAAAAATTAATCGGTCTAGTGCTTTTTTATAAAGATCAGTTGAGGTTGGAAAATGCACCTGCCTAAAGGCTTCCCATCTTGACATTCGATTGGTCAACAAATGAGCTGGTAAATTTTCGGGCAAATCATTGGCACTTATTTGTTGAAATAAGGTTTGGGTAAGTTTTCCAATCTGCTTTCCATTTAATCCCCTCGATTTTAATTTTTCAGTAGATGAATAAATGGGTTCAAGCAATGCTTTTTGACCTTGGGTAGCTGCTACAAAGGGTTCAATTTCGGGATGTACAATTTGTGCACGTCCGTTAAAAAAGCTCACCCTTCCATATACCAAATACATTTGCCCCTCTACTAAATTTTTCTGCACCCAATTAATCCCCTGAAACCAAGCAAGTTCCAACTGCCCTGTCGCATCTTTCAACTGTGATACCATGCGCTTTGCTCTTCGTTCTCCGATCATTTCAATGCCCTGCAACACCCCCTTTACCTGAATAAATTCCTGATCGGGTTGGATAGATGCAATGGTATTTAGCTGAGTTTTGTCAATATGCCGATATGGAAAGTGCTGCAGCAGATCCCCGAAAGTGTAAATTTCTAGCTCCTTTTTAAGCATATCAGCCCGCAAAGGGCCTACTCCCTTTAGGTATTCAATAGGACTGGATAAAAGAGAAGCTTGGCTCAAACTAATTTTTTTAGATTCTGTACAAATATCCCAAAAAGATGGCAAAAAATGGGTTCCCATTTCATTATCTTCGCACAGCTATGGAAAAGGAAATTGTATTGAGCGGAATTAG
>CAXNDZ010000155.1:0-4384 GCA_964201225.1 Chitinophagales bacterium
TCACGTTTACTGGTGTTAAGGGGAACACTTTATTTGGTGGTACAGCCGATTTAGCGATGATTAGAGAATTATTTTTAGATGTGATTGCTGCACAAAAAATATTAAAAAATGATTCTGCTTTTGCAACCAGTATTAATGCCGCTTTAAATAATTTACATCCTTACCAAGTGGGTAAAGCTGGTAATTTACAAGAATGGTATTATGATTGGGCGGATTCCGAACCGAAGCATCGTCATCAAAGTCACTTGTATGGTTTATATCCAGGTACACATGTAACGCTTGAAAAAACGCCATTAATTGCGAATGCTGCTAAAAAAACATTGGAAATAAAAGGAGATGAAACTACAGGCTGGTCCAAAGGATGGCGTATTAATTTATGGGCAAGATTAAAAGATGGTGAGCATGCTTATAAAATGTATCGCGAATTATTAAAGTTTGTACCGCCAGATGAAACAAAGGAAAATTATACAAAAATGGGCGGCACCTATCCTAACTTATTAGATGCGCATCCGCCATTTCAAATTGATGGAAATTTTGGTGGTGCTGCAGCTGTTGCTGAAATGTTAGTACAATCCAATTCGGAGTATATTGAGTTACTTCCCGCCATACCTAAAGCTTGGCAATCAGGTACAGTAAAGGGTTTGAAGGCAAGGGGAAATTATGAAATTGATATGACTTGGAGTAAAGGACAAGTAACTAATTTAAAAATAAAATCAAGTACTAATGCGTCCGCTACTGTTTTAATGAATGGTAAAATGGAAACTGTTAAAACAATTAAGTAATTAAAGTATTTGTCCACCCTAATGATTATGAACATAAAAGTATTTATAAAAAATCTCCTCTTCGTTTGTTTGTTATTGCAAATTTCTTTGAGCGTATTAGCACAAAAAAAACCTTTTGAAGCAGAGATCAAAGCATTTGCAAAATCGGATAGTATCGTCGCGCCATTGCAAGGTAAAATTGTTTTTGTCGGTAGTTCCTCATTTGCAAAGTGGAAGGATATCAATCAATATTTTCCTGGATATCCAATTATCAATCGCGGCTTTGGTGGTTCCAATTTACTGGACGTGATTCAGTATGTCAATGAAACCGTTTTAAAATATAAGCCAAAACAAGTAGTCATTTATTGCGGTGAAAATGATTTGGCTAGCAGTGATACCGTTTCGCCTGAAATAGTATTAGATCGGTTCTCGGTATTATTTAATTTAATCCGACAACCATTAGGAAATAAAACTAATATCACCTTTATATCCATCAAGCCAAGTGTTTCTAGGTGGCGCTTAGAAGCTAAAATAATACAAGCAAACACACTTATTGCCCAATTTATTGCAAAACAAAAAAACGCTCATTACATCAATATTCATAATGCCATGTTGCAAGGGGATGGCAGTGTAATGAAGGATATCTTTATCGCTGACAACTTACATATGAATGCAAAGGGCTATGCTATTTGGCAAAAAATCATATTCCCAGGACTTTTAATTAAATAGCTAGCATTGAATTTCGTATATTCATAGCATTAATATAAATGCTATGAAAAAATTTATCGTTCTAAGTTTGGTGTTATTAGCTACAGCAGCGCAATCTCAAAAACAATACACGCTTAGCGGCGATGTAAGTAAAGTAAAGGAAACTGTTACTAAGGTATACTTATCCTATTATTTTAATGGTGTTTCCACGCAGGATAGTGCAGTAGTTACAGAGGGTAAATTTGTATTTAAAGGAATGGTTGCTGAGCCTATCTTAGGTAATTTGCGTGCTGCTTATAAAGTAGACACTTCCGTTAAAACAAAACGTATGGTATCTTATAAAAAAGATGTTACACCTATCTATCTTGAAAACTCAGCGATTCAATTATCAAGTATTGATTCTTTTGCAAATGCTACAATAAAAGGATCTAAGTCGCACCTTGAATATAATAAGTTAAAAGCTTTTACTAAGCCTGTGTCAGATAAGATGGAAGCATTAAATACAACTTATAGTGAATTGTATAAGAAAAAGGATGAAGCAGGCATGAAAAAATTAGATGCTGATTATGAAAATTTGGATGCGGAGATGAAGGCGAAACAAAAGGAATTTGTTTTAGCAAATTTAAATTCGCCAATAGTCATGTATGCCTTTGGTAATTTTGCTGGTTATAGTATTAATGCGGATGAAGTTGAGCCATTATTTTTAAAGATACCTGTGGCTGTAAGAAGTTCAATGAAAGGAAAAGAAATGGCAGGTAAAATTGAAATTGCTAAAAAAACAGGCATTGGTAAACCGGCTATTCAGTTTACACAAAATGATACAGCGGGTATTCCGGTAACACTTGCTTCTTTTAAAGGAAAATATGTGTTGGTTGATTTTTGGGCAAGCTGGTGTGGCCCTTGCAGACAAGAAAATCCAAATGTAGTCGCAGCATTTAATAAGTACAGCCCTAAAGGGTTTACGGTATTAGGTGTTTCATTAGACCAACCTACTGGAAAAGAAAAATGGATGGAAGCAATACATAAAGACAACTTAACTTGGACGCAAGTATCTGATTTAAAATATTGGAAAAACGAAGTTGCAGTAATGTATGGTGTAAATGCAATCCCTCAAAATTATTTAATTGATGCCCAAGGAATTATTATTGGTAAGGACTTAAGAGGGGATGCATTAAATGCAAAGCTGGCCGAATTGTTTAAATAAATTAATTTTAGTACCCTACTATGATGGGTTCCTGTTCGTTGGTTAATAATTTTCGAAGTAGGGGATCCTTAAGAATTGAGGTGTAATGCATCCATGTTCCATTTACCTTTATCTTATCCATGACTAGTCTTATTCCATGGCTATAATCTACATAAGAATTAATATGTCCAGCATATAAAGGCTGTATGGCAGTTCCATTTAGTTGATGCCAACCATAAATGGCAACTCGATTTATTTTTCCTTGCTCATTTATTTTATTACTCAATACTACATCTTTTTTTATTCCACTAATTAACCCCTTTTTTCCTTTACGTAATGCTTCAATCATTAAATGGTGTTGCCACATGGTAATGGTACTATCTCGAAAGGCATACATGGGAATAGGTTCTAATTTTACCTTACTTTGTGTAAATATTTCCTCCACCATCTTTGTAGTAGGCAAAAAGCAATGTAAGCTATCCGCTATTTTTTGCGCTGCCATAGGAGTTAAAGGAATTCTAGCCCAATCCTTATTGTTCCCAATCACGAGATAATCAGGTGCAACAAAATACTTGGCTCGAATTATTTTGTTTTTATCAGTTACTATTTGGGTATGAACTTTTGTAAACTTTTTATAAAAAGATGGTATTTCTCCCTTTAAGATTGAGTTAATTGCAAATGAATCCCGGGCGCTCCATTGGAAAGCAACTGCTTTTTTATAAAAGGAGTATCCGCCCATTTTATTATTTGCGCTAGGCATTGTTAATTTTTGATAACTACATGCGCTAAGGAATAGGCAGAATAAGGCTAGCTTAATCCCAAACAGCGCCTGTATAATATTAGGGTGCCTCACAGGTAGTTTAATTTAACCAGTCGTATTTTTTTGCATTCAAAGCATCTGGTGTCCAGCTTTCAAAAAATTCAAATACTTTTTCTTTACTGTAGTTCTTATCTTTTTCTAAATAGCTACTGTTTTGCGTATGCAATCTTTTGCCTTTGGCATCTAATATTACAAATACAGGAAAACCAAATCGTGCTGGGTACTCATATTTTTCCTGAATTTTTTTATTTTTATTTTCTTTTGAATAATTAACATGCACCACTACATAGCTGGCTTTAATAATAGAGTCAATTTTTTTATCACTTTTGGTGAAAGCATTAAATCGCGCGCACCAAATACACCAATTGCCCCCCATTTGTAAAAAAATATGTTTGCCTTCCTTTGCTGCTATTTTTTCAGCCACCTTAATCGCAGAATCCACATTTTCATAGGGGTTATATAAATTAAATGTTTTCATATCTGGTTCCGCAGAGGCTGCTGGCTGAGAAGGCACTAGTTTAATTAATGGGGTTGTTTGTTGTGCATTGGTTTGTAGTATGCCCAATACAAACAGGAGCAATAAAAGTTTTTTCATAAGTTGATGTAATTAAGTGTGTATATATTATTTTGTAAAAGAGTTTACCATTTGTTTTGAATAGCTTCGATACTTGTGTTTTTATACAATGCATTAAATTCTGCTACTGCCGTATTAATACCTTGTACTTTTTCCTTTTCATTCTTCCATTGTAGTTGTAAATCAGCTAATTTATTTTTTACCCCTTGTGTTACCTTAGGATCTGTTACATCTATTAAACCTTTTAAATGAAAAAAGTCAACATTTAATTTACTAGGCCAATTAATTACGTCCTGCCCGTTTTGAGTTCGACTTTCAATAATAGCAGTTTCCCAAGT
>CAXNDZ010000156.1:0-4342 GCA_964201225.1 Chitinophagales bacterium
TATCATCTGTTACTTTACCAGTAACAGTGGCATTTTGCGCGATGGTCGCTGTGAATGAAAAAATAGCAACAAAGAAACTTAATAGTAGTTTTTTTCTCATGTTATTGTCAAAATTTTTGTGAATAAAGTCCGCTCTATTTTAATTATAATGCTAATTTAAAGAAATTATTTAAATAATTTAACTATTTGATAACATTAATTTAATTTTTCTATATAAATATTAATAAAATATATAATTATTATTTAATATTAATATCACATTATATATTTTTTATATAAATGTAAATGGATTTGCGCTATTTCGGTAAATACTGATATATATATTTAAGCAAGCGATTATCTTTACAGCATGAGTAAGTCAAAATCGGCATTTTTCTGTAATAATTGTGGTTATGAGGCCGCCAAATGGGCTGGAAAATGCCCAGCTTGTAATGAGTGGAACACATTTACCGAGGAATTGGTTGAAAAAACTAAGGAAACCAATTCAGATTGGGAAGGATACCATACGAACCAAAAGGGGAATCAGGCCATTTCCTTGAATGAAGTAGATAGTCAATCTGAAAAAAGAATTGATAGTTCCGATGTAGAATTAAATAGAGTGTTGGGCGGCGGAATTGTTTTGGGCTCTATTATTTTAGTGGCAGGCGAACCCGGTATTGGCAAAAGCACTTTGTTTTTACAACAGGGTTTAATGATGAAGGATCAAACAGTTTTATACATCAGTGGTGAGGAAAGTATTCAGCAAATAAAAATGCGCGCAGATCGATTGAATTTACAAAATGAAAATTTTTATTTGCTCACGGAAACGCATACTGCACAAATTTTTAAAGCGATTAAAAAATTAAAACCTACAGTAGTGATTGTAGATTCAATTCAAACTTTAGAATCTAATTTAATTGACTCCGCTGCAGGAAGCGTTTCTCAAATAAAACAAACCGCTGCTGAATTTCAAAAATTTGCGAAAGAAACTGGAACCCCTGTTTTTTTAATTGGACATATCACCAAGGAAGGATCCATCGCTGGACCCAAAATTTTAGAACATATGGTAGATACTGTTTTACAATTTGAAGGTGATCGCCATTATGCCTATCGCATGTTACGCACTTTAAAAAACAGATTTGGTGGCACGAGTGAATTGGGCATTTATGAAATGACCAGTGAGGGAATGAAAGTAGTTAATAATCCCTCTGCATTTTTAATTGCACAACGCAATGAATCATTAAGTGGCAGCACGATTGCAGCATCCATGGAAGGAATGCGCCCATTATTAATTGAAGTGCAAGCACTAGTTACACAAAGTGTTTATGGCACGCCACAGCGCACTGTGACAGGGTTTGACTTAAGAAGGCTACAACTTTTATTAGCCGTTTTGGAAAAACGTGGCGGCTTTGCTTTTGGTATGAAAGATGTTTTTGTAAATATTGCTGGTGGCTTAAAAATTGAAGACCCTTCCTTAGATTTAGCCATTATCCTTTCCTTACTTTCCTCTTATGAAGATGTGCCATTGCCACAAGGTATTTGTTTTGCAGGTGAGGTGGGATTGAATGGAGAAATTAGGGCCGTTAATAGAATTCAACAGCGCATTGCGGAAGCAGAAAAATTAGGATTCGAAAAAATTTATATTTCCGAGTTTAATAAAAAAGGAATCGAACAAAAAAAATACGGCATTCAAATTATTTCAGTGGAAAGAGTAGATGAAGCGTACCGATTATTTTTTTAGTGGTTGCTGATTCATTTTAAAATCACCCATGAAACGCATCAAGTATATTGCATTGCATGTAAAAAAATACTTGACTGGATTTTTACATTTAGTTTATCCGAAAATTTGTTTGCATTGCGGCAATAGTGACATTATCGAATTTCATGTATTGTGCCCCATTTGCTATGCAAAACTCCCCTTCACTAATTTTTTTGAAATTGATAATAATGTTGTCGATAAAATATTTTGGGGAAGAATACCTTTAGGTCCGAGTGGGGCAGGATTGTTTTTCACAAAAAATAGTATAGTGCAATTATTACTTTTTGAATTAAAATACAAGCAAAATAAAAGGGCCGGCTTCCTTTTAGGTAATATGATTGGTTGGGCATTAAAAAAAACAAACCGATTGATTGAAATCGACTTTTTAATCCCCACTCCAGTTCGAAAAAATACGGAAAGGACCAGGGGCTATAATCAGTCCTTCATTATTTGTGAAGGCATTGCACAGGCCTTCCCCATCCCCATTTTACAAGCAGTTTTATATAAAAATAAAAAAACAAACACCCAAACGCGCAAGGATCGAATTGAACGCGGCCACAATACTACCCTGCTTTTTGGTCTAAAAAACGCAGACCAAATTTGCAACAAAAACCTCCTTTTGGTGGACGATATTATTACCACCGGCGCCACTGCCGAATCAGCTGGCCGCTGTTTACTTGAGGCCAACCCGGCCTCCCTTCATTTTGCGGCCGCCGCTTATACCCTATCTTAAACTATTTTGTTTTATTGTTGTTATATTTATGTAACAAACAAACTCCTTAACTGAAAAAATAGCTACACATGAAAACCATTTTAAGTTTATTATTTATGATGACCACTTTAGTTTTAAATGCACAAAGCATCCATACTTTTAAAGTCACTGGCATTGATGGCAAGCAAATTAACCTAGCTGCCTACAAAGGAAAAAAGATATTAATTGTGAACACCGCTTCCAAATGTGGTTACACACCCCAATACGAATCCCTTCAAAAAGTGTATGATCAATACAAAGACAAATTAGTTATTCTTGGTTTTCCTTGTAACCAATTTGGCGGACAGGAACCTGGCACGAACGAGGAAATTGTAGCCTTTTGTAAAGCAAATTATGGTGTAAATTTTCCATTAGCTGATAATATCGATGTCAAAGGCGCTAATATCGCACCCATTTACCAATGGCTAACGCAAAAAGCAAAAAATGGCGTTTTGGATGCGAGTATTGGCTGGAATTTTAATAAATTTTTGATAGACGAAAATGGCAAAATGTTAGCTTACTTTCCAAGTAATGTAAAACCAGAGAGTGACGCTATCACTGCTTATTTAAAATAAGGACCTCCTTCGTAATTTTAAGCAGTTTTATAAAGTAAGCGCTATCTTCGTTTCATGTTATTAAGCGAAGTAATTGGCCAGGAAAAACTGAAAAAACAATTGGTGGACATGGTGCAGCAACAAAGGTTGCCTCATGCACTATTGTTGGTGGGTCCTGAAGGATCAGGCGCTTTACCTTTAGCTGTTGCATTTGCGCAATACATTGTAAGTATCCCTAGCCAAACTACTGCGACTGCTGATTTATTTGGCGCACCCGCTGAGCCAACATCGCAGCCATTTTATACGCCAGAACAAATTGCAGATTTACCAACCTATCACAGGGCCAGTCAATTAATGCATCCTGATTTGCATTTTTCATTTCCTACCATCATAGAAAAACCTGGACAAAAAAATATCAGCGCAAATTTTATTGAGCAATGGCGTGAATTTATAAATGGCTACCCTTATGGCAATGCGTTTGATTGGCTTCAATTTATCAAAGCAGAAAACAAGCAAGGTAATATTAGTGCAGACGAGTGTAATGAAATCATCAAAAAATTATCTTTTAAAAGCTTTGAGAGTGCTTATAAAGTATTGGTTTTGTGGATGCCCGAATATTTGGGAAAAGAAGGCAACAAGCTTTTAAAATTAATTGAGGAGCCCCCTGACAATACTATTTTTATTTTAGTCGCCGCTTCAGAGGAAAATATTTTACCTACCATTTTAAGTAGGTGCCAATTTGTAAAAGTACCCAGGCTTTCAACGGATGAAATTGAATCTGCCTTAATGGGTCGCGCTAAACTAGCCCCTGAAAAAGCAAAACAAGTGGCTATTTTGGCGGAGGGTAATTACAGAGAAGCCCTTCATTTAATCCAACATAGTGACCAGGACTATATTAGTATGATTAAGGATTGGCTGAACGCCATATTAAAAACGGGTCCATTGGCCCAGTTAAAGTGGGTGGAAGAAATGAGCAAATTAGGCAGGGAGCAACAAAAACAGTTTTTGAAGTATTTTAACCACCTGTTAGAGCATAGTATTAGGCTTAAAACAATGGGATCGGACCTGCCATTGGATAGTGATTTAAAGGATTTTGCCCTTAGAATCAACAAAATAGCAGGGGTAAGCCAGATGGAATCCATTGTAAATGAACTAGATAAGTCCATTTATCATATTGAACGTAACGCAAATCCTAAAATGCTATTTATGGCACTAAGTATTAAGTTGTATCACATCATTCAGAACAAAACCTTAATTTTGACAGAAGCATAAGTAAGAAAGGAAGCGAACGGGTGGAAG
>CAXNDZ010000157.1:0-4279 GCA_964201225.1 Chitinophagales bacterium
TTTTGTGCAAATACATTGTCTAATTGCATATTGATAAAGCTATTTCGGATGGCTTTAGATTTTTTAAACATTTCAATTCTGATTTCCGATAACAACCTTGCACTTGGTATACCTGGTAAATTAGTTGATCCATCTAAGGCTTCTTTAAACTGTCCACGTATTAAACTCAAACTGTTTTCTACATGCAGCCAGTCTAAAGGATGTGGATGAAAATCAACATTTAATTCTGCACCATATAAGTGTGCATCTTTTTGTCTAAATGCAAATGCATACAAATCATCCCCATTCTCAACAATAATGGAGTCACCCCCTGATCTTGCTGTTAATTTTTGATAAAAGATATAATCCTTCACAGTATTATAAAAAATATTGCCCGCTATACTCATGTGTTCATTGTTCCATTCTATTGCAGCATCAAACTGTAAGCTTTTTTCTGAAATTAAAGCTTCATTGCCATACTCAAATCTATTGGTGCCTTCGTGCGCGCCGAAAGAAGCAAGTTCAGCCATGTTTGGCGCGCGGAAACCGCGCGCAATATTAAATTTTAAGGTGAGCTGTTCGCTTATATCATGTGCTACTCCTATGGCACCCGAAATATTATTGAACTGCTTATTACTCTCTTTTGGATCATAAACAGCAATGCATGCCATGCCTGGAGGACAACTATATTGTGCAGGATTAAAATAATTCATCCATTTTTGATCATACCGCACCCCCCCACTCCAACTTGTTTTATCTGTTCTTTTTTGAGTGTAATAAAAAGCACCAATATCAAAACTATTATAATCAGGTACTAAAGCTTCTTCTCCCTTATTTGTATTGTTTTGCTGCATTCCATTTATACCAAATGTATTTTTCCAATTATTTTTTTCTGCTTTTAAATATTGTATAGCGTAGTTGAAGGTTTTTAAGTCAAAAAATAATGCTTTCTCATTGTCGTCTAATACATTCCCAAATTCCATTCTTTGGTTTCTTTGTAATCCAAACGT
Source organism: Chitinophagales bacterium (assembly GCA_964201225.1). Classification (GTDB taxonomy): domain Bacteria; phylum Bacteroidota; class Bacteroidia; order Chitinophagales; family Chitinophagaceae; genus Sediminibacterium. The sequence goes on from CAXNDZ010000157.1 coordinate 990, forward strand.
AGCTTTTAAACGATCATTGCCAATTTTAATATTATTATCTAATGTATATTTAGTATGCTGTATTTTTTGCATCGGTACATTTGGAGAAAAACTTTTTGATTCTTCAGGCCCAACAATCATTTCTTTGGCAATCCCTTTTATATCCTTCATCATAATAAATTGACCGTCATCTGCGCGATTCCCTTCAACGATACCTAAGTGTTGGTAAAAATTACTAACGGATAATTGTGAATATCCCCAGTTTTTTTCAATGCCAATATATGCGCCGCCGTTGCGTTCTAAAAACCGGGAGTTAAAAACATAAGCATCATACTTATTTTTATAATCACTAGCATTCTTTCCGCTAAAATTGATTCCCCAGATATACCCCTTATTATTTCCTGCAAGATCAAAGTGATTACCCATCATGCGATTATTACTTTGATAATTGGAAATGATATTGCCTTTTATGATGCCGTCACTTACTGGAACATTTGAAATTATATTAATAACGCCTGCCAAGGCATCTGATCCATAAATTAAAGATGCTGGAACCTTTAAAACCTCGATTCTGCTTACGTTGTACTCATCAATTTCGATTCCATGTTCATCTCCCCACTGTTGTCCTTCTTGACGAATTCCATCATTCATTACCACTACTCTGTTATAACCTAAACCACGAATAATGGGTTTTGAGATAGCGGGGCCGGTAGTAATTTGCGACACCCCTGGCACTTTAGCTAATGCGTCAATTAAATTAGTTGCTACGCCCCTAAACAACTCTTCTTTTTTTATAATGGTAACAGGCGTCGGAGTTCTTCTTGTTGAAGTGGCTCTTAAAAAACTAGTAACAATAACGTTTCCTCCTTCAAGAACGGAACTAATAAGTGTGAAATAAATTTCTGTATTTTTTTGTAGTGTTATATTTTCAACATCAGTGGCATATCCAACATAACTGATTTCCATTACATGAGAACCTGCTTCCAATTGTAATTTAAATTTGCCCTCTCCGTCAGCAATAGTACCTTTTTTAATTTCTGGCAAATAAATACTGGCGCCTGGTAGGGCTTTACCTGATGCCTTATCCAATACTTTTCCGGTTAATGTGTATACTTGTGCATTTAACATGCTAGTAAATAACATACCTGAACTTAATAAAAAGAATAAATAAATAAATTTTTTCATGACTAATTTTTGTGATAATTATACAATACATCCTACTTATGTTCAAAGTAGATGATGCTTGTTAAATAAATACTAACAAAAAATAGATGGGGGACCACGTGAATCAGAAATAATAGCAAGCTGAGAAATTGGTGATGCTACAAAATTAGCATTACGCGATTGCGCAACAAAAGGGGGTTGTAAAATGACACTAAAGTCATACGCTACAAAAGGCGTAGTTGCTACTTGAAAATCGAATGTACAATGAAGTTCTGCCTTTTCAATTTGCTCAATAGGCAAATCCTTATGTACCGAACAGCTTGTTGGGTCGATATGCTTGGCAACTACATCATGGATTGATTGTTGGGGCGTTATACTAAATGCAAAAACCACTAGCATCACTAGCGCGATAAACTTCCGTATGGTTTTTTGGTATAACATTTAATATCAATCAAGTTGAATATAAAGTTACATTAAAATTAATAAGATATTTAATAAATAGGCTCTCCAATGGGGTGTTCTGCTTTAAAGGGCTGGCCGATTAATTTGGTAATGGTGGCGGCTAATTGCTTTTGGAATAATTGTTGGTCCTTGGTTTGTTCACCCAGGGGTCCTATTTTTTTGACATCAGGTCCCATTAAGGCAAACCAAATACTTGACGCGCCCGGCACTTTTGCACCATGACTTGTCCAACTATCAATAAATCCACGGCCATGATCGGTGGTTACTAATATATAAGTATTGTCTTTATAGCCAGGTGTTGCTTGAGCCCAATTCCAAATTTCTTTAATCCATGCATCTACTTTATGTGCAGCATCTAAATAATGATTGTAGGAACCATCATGCGCCCACTCATCTGTTTCACCAAAACTAATGAACATTGCTTTTGGTTTTTTGGTATTCAAATAATGCATCGCTTGAAAATAGGTAAATACATCCAAGCATTCTGTCTCACGCCAAGGTTGGTAGGAATCACGCATCATGTTAGAAATTAAAATAGATTTTTCATCTTTTAATATAGATGAAATGGGCTCGCTACTATTGATCACTGGGAATCCAGAAACTTTTTCATTTAAGATGCGATCAAATGCATTCCATGCAGCAAATGCAGCAATTTTATTTTTATAGGGTTCTTGCTTGTTTAAATAAGCAAACAAATTGCTATTCGGATTAGGCGGATAGTCATTGCTTTGTATGGCTGTATCAAAATAGCCGGTTAATATTTCATTATAGCCTGGATAGGAAAACCATTGGTTATTGGCCACATCCACTTTATTATTTTTTTGTCGATTGCCATAAATCTGTCCCTGTGTCGCAATCGTATTCCAAAAAAATGGCATTAATTTTTCACGACGCGCTTCTGGACTTGCACCACCATATTTATTAAATAAATAATTACTATCGCCACGATGAAACTTTTTTTGATTTACGATATCATCTTGCATACCATTAAAAAGTTCCTGCCATCTTAAACCATCAGTGGTAATGATAAAAAAATTAGGTGCTTCATCCTTTTTAGAGGATAAACTGAATTGTGCATTTAATTGCAATACAGCAAAACATACCATTATCATTACTAAAGGGAAACGTTTCATATTGTTTATTTTATCTATGTATATGTTGAAATTAATCAGCTTAAAATTAAGAAAGTTTCATGGGTTCAGATGTGATGTTATTATAAAGAAATTTGGTAGTGATAGAATAATGAGGTACTTTTAATGTTCAAACATTGAAATAAAACAAACTATGAAATTAATAGAGGCATTAGAATGGCGTTACGCTGTTAAAAAAATGAACGGGAATAAAATTCCTGCGGACAAATTAAATACCATTATCGAGGCAACTCGTTTAGCACCAAGTGGTTTTGGATTAACGCCTTACACCATTATTGTGGTGGAAGATGAAGAAACTAGAAAGAAATTACAACCTGCTTTTTATAATCAATCTCAGGTTGTTGATGGTTCTGCAGTAATTGTTTTTGCTGCATGGAATAGTATCACTGAAAAAGAAGTTGGGGAGTACATGCAAGACATCGCTGAGCAAAGAGGTGTTCCAGTTGAATCATTAAATGATTTTGCTGGTAATATCAATGGTTCATTTAAAAAATTAACACCAGAACAAGCAAGAGTATGGGCAGATAAGCAAAC
>CAXNDZ010000158.1:0-4254 GCA_964201225.1 Chitinophagales bacterium
GGGGGAGAACGATGGGTCTCGAACCCACGGCCTACAGTGCCACAAACTGTCGCTCTAACCTACTGAGCTACGCCCTCCATTTGGGGGGCAAAAATAAGGTAATTTTAAGGACGAATAAAATTAGTTTTCGTGTTTTTATAATTTTATCATAAAAACGCGCCCTTTAACCAAATTAAACACTTTCAAACTCATTTTACGCTATTTTTGAAAATATAGATGCGAAACATTATGATATACATAAAGCAAAATAAGTGGAAGGTATTCACTACAGTAATTATTATTGGCGCAGTTTTTTTTGCGTTTAAAACAACTGAAAAACAAAACGGGGAGTCGCCTGAAATTCGTCACCGTAAATTACTTTCTACCATTGGACATTTGTTAGAAACGGAGCATTATAGTCCGCGTAAAATTGACGATGATTTTTCTAAAGATGTTTTTAAGGAATATTTAAAAGCATTGGATCCGGAAAAAAATATATTCTTACAATCAGATATTAATACACTTCGTGTACATGAAACAAAATTAGATGATGAAATTCATGGAGAGGCTATTTTATTTGAACCGGCATCAAGTGTGATTTTTGAAAAGAGGTTAGTGGAAGCACGCAAAATTTTTGAAAAAGTGGTACAATCGCCTTTTGATTTTAACATTGATGATTCTGTTTTATTGGATGTTGATGTGAAATTAGCACCAGTGAATGAAAATGAAAGATATACTTATTGGTATCAGATATTAAAGTACAAAGCATTGGATAGATTTGTTAATTTAACAGAGGAGCGTGAAAAAAATAAAACGAAAGAAAAATTTATCGTTAAGGCTGACTCTACATTGGAAAGAGAAGCGCGTGCTTCTGTAAAGAAAGAATATTTAAAAAGATTTGAACGTTTAGAAAAAACATTTGACAAAGAAAAAAGGTTCGAGCTTTTTTTAAATACCATTACCGGCTTAATGGATCCGCATACCGACTATATGGCGCCTGTTGAAAAGCGCTCATTTACGGAACAAATGAGCGGTACTTTTTATGGCATTGGTGCACAATTGACCCAGGATGACAATGGCATCAAAATTGCAAGTATTCAGCCTGGTGGTGCAGCTTGGAAGTCAGGACAGCTAGTGGTGAACGATGTAATTGTTAAGGTAGCGCAAGGCGCGGAGGAGCCAGTAGATGTGTCTGGGTATGAAACTACAGATGCAGTAAAATTAATCAGAGGAAATTTAGGTACTGAAGTTCGATTAACGATTCGTAAGCCTGATGGGTCATATAAGATAGTTGCCTTAAAGCGTGAAAAAATTGTATTGGATGAGGGTTTTGCACGCAGTGCCATCATTCAAAAAGGCGCTGATAAATACGGCTACATTTTATTACCTGATTTTTATGCTGACTTTGAACGCGAGGATGGAGCAAGATGTGCAAGAGATGTTGCGAAAGAAATTGAAAAATTAAAGGCGGAGAAAGTAAAAGGGATTGCCATTGATGTAAGATATAATGGCGGTGGTTCATTATATGAAGTAGTTCAAATGGCAGGTTTATTTATTGATCAAGGACCGATGGTTCAAATTAGAAATAAGGAAGGAAGGTCGCAAACCTTATCCGACGAAGTACCGGGGACTATTTATAACGGTCCGTTGGTAGTGATGGTGAATGAATTTAGTGCATCAGCAAGTGAAATTTTTGCAGGTGCGATACAAGATTATAAGCGAGGAATTGTAATGGGAAGTACTTCCACTTATGGGAAGGGTACAGTACAAAGAAATGTTCCTTTTGGAAAACCTTTAGATGATTTTGGGATTCAGACAGAATATGGTGCAGTAAAATTAACCTTCCAGAAATTTTATAGAGTCACTGGTAGTTCTACACAACGTAAAGGGGTAGTGCCGGATGTAATATTACCTGATGAATATGAATTTTTAAAGTATCGTGAAAAAGACAATGAATCTTCCTTGCCTTGGGATGAAATGGAGCGTGCTAGATTTCAAGTTTGGCCTAATAATGCTCCTATTGCAGCAATTGCAGCGAAAGTCAATGATAAAATTGCAAAAGACACCTCTATGATTGCTTTCAAAAAGACGCTTGCCTGGGTTTCGACACAAATGGATCGTCCTGTGCATTTAAAATTGGATAAGTATATTGCTTTCCGTAAGCAATTACAAAGCACCATGATCCAAAATGACAATCGCTTAAAGTTGAAAGATAGCATGCAGGTAACTGCCCTTAAAGCGGATTATAATAAGTTTTATAATAATCCAGATAAAACCAAACAGGATCGTTATCAAGCTTGGCTTAAGATAATTGCAAAGGATGCGCAGATTAATGAAGCAAGTAAATTGTTAAGTGAATTTTCTGCACAAAATTGGGTAGCGAAAAAAACGAATTAATATAAAAGGGAATTATGAAAGTGGAAGCATTGGATAAAGTGAAAAGATGGCATGTAATTTATACAAAGTCAAAGTGGGAGAAAAAGGTGGAAGGCTTGTTGATGAATGCAAATATAGAAAGCTGGTGCCCTGTTCAGAAAAAAGAGCGGCAGTGGTCGGATCGAAAAAAAATCATTGAAGAGCCTTTATTTAGATCTTATGTTTTTGTCAAAATAGACAAGGAAGAACACAGTAAAGTATTAGGCACCATCGGGGTGGTAAATTTTTTATACTTTGAAAAAAAGCCCGCTATTATTAGGGATAATGAAATTGAAACTATCCGTAAGTATTTAGGATTAGCGAATGCATCTATTCAAGTGGTGAACATGACTAATTTGCCTGCACAAACTAAAGTTGCTATTAATCAGGGCTTGTTTATGGGTCAAAAAGGGGAAGTGATTAGGTCGGGTAAAAAGACAGTGTTTGTGCAATTACAAAGCATCAATATGATGATGATGGTGGAATTTAAATTGGCTGAAATTTCAGTTGTTTAATAATGCCAATTTATTAAGTGGTTTAATTCTTTCCTTGCTAAGCCAAAGTCCAGTCGATTAGTTGATTGCTCCATTCTTCGCGGTAAGGAGTTTCAATACGAATATAATTATCAGTATATCCTTCTAACATTAATTGTGTTGGATCTTCTTTGGTTGCTTTTGGTGACTCAAATAAAACCTTTCTAGTTTCCCCCAAATGCTGTGCTGTAAAATATTGTAATTTTTGGTAGGATAAATTCCTTAAAATTTTATTGCGCTCCTGTCTAACGGGAATAGGGACGACCGGCTTAATTGTCAAAGCCTTGGTGGCAGCACGTTCGGAGTAGGTGAATACGTGCAAATAGGAAATATCAAGGGCGTGTATAAAATCCAAGCTTTCTTTAAAATAATCTTCCGTTTCTCCCGGTGATCCAACAATTACATCAACGCCAATACAAGCATGGGGCATTATTTTTTTGATATGTTGCACGCGCTCTACATATAAATCTCGGGTGTACCTGCGCTGCATTAATTTTAAAACAGCATCTGATCCACTTTGTAGAGGGATGTGAAAATGCGGCATGAACTGATCGCTATTCGCCACCCAATCAATTATTTCATTCGTGATTAAATTGGGTTCAATGGAGGAAATACGGTATCTCGGAATATTGGTTTCTTGGTCCAACGCTTTTACCAAATCAAAAAAACTTTGATCATGTTTTTTGGCACCGGTTTGACCTTTTCCAAAGTCACCCAAATTAATACCCGTTAAAACAATTTCTTTTACATTATTGCTTGCTAATTCATTTGCCTGTTGCACTACATTTTCAATACTATTACTTCGGCTTTTTCCACGGGCTAGTGGGATGGTACAAAAAGTGCAACTATAGTCACAACCGTCCTGTACTTTTAAAAAGGTACGCGTACGATCATTCACTGAAAATGAACTATGAAAATCGGATACATCATCAATTTCGCAACTACAAATTTTTGCGGCATCGCCCTTGGTTAAATTGGCAAGGTGTTTAATTAAGTTAAATTTTTCTGCAGCACCCAATACTAAATCAACTCCCGGTATGGAAGCTATTTCCTGTGGTTTTAATTGTGCATAGCAACCTGTGATGACCACAAAGCTTTCTGGAGATCTGCGTTGGATACGACGCACCAATTGGCGACATTCCTTGTCTGCGTTTTCAGTGACTGAGCAAGTATTAATGACATACACATCTGCTTTCTCCGCAAAATCCTTCTTTTCAAAACCATTTTGTTCCAATTGTCGGGACAAGGTGGAGGTTTCTGAAAAATTCAATTTGCAGCCTAAGGTGTGAAATGCGACCGTTTGTTGTTTGCTCATGGGCCACAAAGG
>CAXNDZ010000159.1:0-4158 GCA_964201225.1 Chitinophagales bacterium
GGAATAGGTAATTCCCTTGCTGGATAAATAGGCAATAAAATAACTTCGTCTGCCTTATCCAAAGTTTCAACAAATCCCTCACATTGGTCCTGCGTGCGACTATATAAGTGGGGTTGAAAAACTAAAACCATTTTTTCGCCAGGATAAATACTTCTTACACCAGATATTAATGCATTTAATTCCTCAGGATGATGCGCATAGTCGTCAATCAAAACCTTATTTTCCGTTTTAACCTTATACTCAAAGCGACGCTTTACGCCTTTAAAATCGGCAACTGCTAACTTAATTTTATTTTCATCAATGCCTAATATTAATGCAATTGCAATTGCGGCAGTTGCATTTTCAACATTATGCAAGCCGCCCATATTTAAAATCACTTCCTTCAAAACGCCACCTGGGTGCACTAAATCAAAAATATAGGAGCCATCCACTACTTTTAAATTTTGCGTATGATAAGATGCACCGTTTTTATCATACCCATAAGTCTGAATCGTTTTATGATCCGAACTAGTGACCACCGTTGTTCCCATTTTTTGAATCAATGTACCCCCTGGCTTAATCTTATCCGCATATTGTCCAAATGCTTTCAATACTTCCTCCGCTGTTCCATAAATATCTAAATGATCTGGATCCACTGCAGTAATGACTGCAATATTAGGCGACAACTTTAAAAAACTACGATCGTATTCATCCGCTTCTACAACCACAACATTTTTTTCATGGCTCCAAAAGTTGGTATTATAATTGGAAGCGATGCCTCCTAAAAAAGCATTGCAACCATATTCAGTGTGCCTTAAAATATGGGCTGTCATTGAAGTGGTCGTAGTTTTTCCGTGGGTACCAGCAATACCTATAGTGAAAGCATTTTCTGTAACCCATTGTAAAACATCGCTACGCTTCACTACATTATACCCATGGTCTCTATAATAATTCAATTCCTTATGATCCCCTGGAATAGCAGGCGTATATACTACTACGGTAGCTACTTTGTCAATTTGATTCAAATCATCTTCGAAATGAATTTGTATTCCTTCCTTCACCAAATCGTCCGTTAATACAGTGGGCGTTTTATCATACCCTGAAACTTTCACACCTTGTGTATTAAAATACCTAGCCAATGCACTCATACCAATCCCCCCAATTCCAATGAAATAGATATTTTTTATACTCGTTAGTGGATTTATTATTTGCGTATTCATTATTAGCGGATTATTTCTTACTATTTTAAATATGTTGTAGTATTTGTTCTGCAATTACTTGATCCGCATTTATAAATGCATGTGCTTTTACCTTTTCTTGCATCAACTGTCTACTTTGATCATCGTGAATTAAACTTTGTAACAAAGGAATCAATTTTTGATTTACTTCATTATCTTTCACCATTTTTGCAGCACCATCGTCCACTAATGCCAACGCATTATAGGTTTGATGATCCTCAGCTGCATGTGGATAAGGAACAAAAATAGCCGCCTTTCCTGTGATTGAAATTTCAGCAACTGCCATGGCACCAGATCTGCTTATCACTAAATCTGCAGCGGTATACGCGGCACTCATATCATCAATGAATGAACTCACATAAACATTGGCATAATCATTTGCAGCAGTTACATATGCAGCAGCATTTGGTTTCCCTGTTTGCCAAATCAATTGTATGTTGTCCTCTAGAAATGCTGTTAAATTATTTTGTATCGCTTTATTAATCGAGCTCGCTCCCAAACTTCCGCCAACAATTAAAACTGTTTTTTTATTGGGCATCAAACCAAAATGCAATACTGCATTATTTTTGTCATAGGAAGTATGGAGAATGTTTTGCCTAACCGGATTACCAGTTACCAATATTTTATCAGCAGGAAAAAAAGATTCCATCCCTTTTGTCCCAGTAAATATCTGAGTCGCATCGGCACCTAACCATTGATTTGCTTTTCCTGCAAATGCATTTGACTCGTGAATAAATGTAGGAATTAATTTTGTTTGTGCTTGTTTCAAAACTGGAAAGCTAGAATAGCCACCCACACCAAAAACGGCATTAGGTTTGAATTTTTTGATGATCGCCTTCACTTGAAAATAACTCTTCACTAATTTCCAAGGCAAGGATAGGTTTTTTAATAAATTAGTTCTGTTAAATCCAGCAATGGTAATCCCTACAATTTCATAACCAGCTTGTGGTACTTTCTCCATTTCCATTTTACCCTGTGCACCTACAAATAGTATTACCGCATCAGGTTGTATTTTTTGAATGGCTTGCGCTACCGCAATTGCAGGAAAAATATGTCCTCCGGTACCACCACCAGCGATGATGATGCGAATGTTTTTATATTGCGGATTTAACGCCATTGGTTGTCTCAGTATTTTCGTCAGGTAATTCAATTTCAGTTTCTACTGGCGCCTTCCCTTCCATTTGTTCCACATTTCGTGCAACACTCAATATCAATCCAATGGAGCAACAAGTAAATATAAATGAGCTTCCACCCATACTCACTAATGGTAATGTCACTCCTGTTACTGGAACAATATTTACATTTACCGCCATATTTGCAATCGCTTGAATAATTAATGTAAAACTTAAACCAAGGGCTAAGAAAGCGCCGAACGCATAAGGACATTTTCTAAAAATGCGGATACATCTAAATAAAAAAACCAAGTAAATAAAGATGATAAACGCACCGCCAATTAATCCATACTCTTCAATAATAACCGCATATATAAAGTCATTATATGCCTGCGGTAAAAAATTTCTTTGACGACTGTTGCCTGGACCAAGACCAAAAAAGATTCCTCCATTAGCAATGGCAATTTTTGCTTGTTGCACTTGGTAAGGCACTTCTCTTTCGTTGGCGTACATAAAATCCTGCACCCGATTCACCCAAGTGCCAATGCGACCAACACTTTTCATTTTTTCAGCAACCACCGGCTGACCTTCCTCCGTTTTACTAGAGTGTGTGGCTATTGCCACACTCACAATAATTGCAACAGGAATCATGGCCACTAAAATGGTCAATAAAATATGCTTGAAACTTACCCTGCCAATAAACATAAGTAATAAGGAAGTAGCACCAGTCAATAATGCATTTGACAAGTTTGCGGGCATGATTAATGCGCAAATAATGAATACTGGAATAATGATTGGTAAAAATCCTTTTTTAAAATCCTTAATTACTTCCTGCTTTTTACTTAACACCTTTGATATATACATAAACAAAGCAAGTTTTGCTATATCACTACTTTGTATTGTTAAATTGATAATAGGCAACTTAATCCATCTGCTGCCTTCATTTATTTTTGCACCAAAAAATAAAGTATAAATTAAAAGTGGAATTGACAACATGAAAAGTATGGTTGCAATTCTTGAAAAAACAGTATAATTAATACGGTGTAACCCAAAAATGACCAACAACCCCACCAAAGTGAATATCACTTGCTTAAACAAATAAACGCTTGTATTGCCACGGTACATTTTATAAGCCAAAGAACCTGTTGCACTATACACGACCAGTATAGATATCAATGACAAAACAATGACTAACCCCCATATGTATTTATCACCCCTTGTTCTTTGGTCCAAATGCTCCTTCATACCCCCAATCGAAGGCATTTGTGAAAATAGTTTATCCGTGGTCTCGTTGAACATATTTATAATTCTTTAACTGCCTCTTTAAATTGAATGCCTCTATCTTCATAGTTTTTAAATAAGTCAAAACTTGCACAAGCTGGGCTTAACAAAACAACATCCCCTTTTTCAGCTAATTTAAATGCGGCAGTTACCGCTTTTTTTGCAGAATCTGCTTCCACAATTGAAGCCACCTTGTCTCCAAAAAAATCAATGATCTTTTTGTTGTCTGTACCCATACAGATAATCGCTTTAACTTTTTCTTTCACTAATTCAGCGATTAATTCATAGTCATTGCCTTTATCAACACCGCCTAAAATTAAAACAGTGGATTTTTGCATACTCTCCAATGCATACCAGGTACTATTTACATTGGTTGCTTTGCTGTCATTCACAAAGTCAACACCACGAACAGTTGCCACAAATTCCATGCGGTGTTCAAGGCTATGAAAATTACTTACGGCTTCGCGGATTTTTTCCTTGCGAATTCCCAAAGTAGTTGCAGCAATGCTTGCTGCCATTGTATTATAAGCATTATGCTTGCCTTTTAA
>CAXNDZ010000160.1:0-4112 GCA_964201225.1 Chitinophagales bacterium
TTACCACGAATTAACTTATCTAAATCACCAGGACCTTTGCTAGTCATTGCTTCTTCAATTTGCAATGCCATCATATCCTCATAACAAGGACGATCATTGGTATAGAAAATACCAAATGGTCTTGGGAAAACCGCACCTTCCTCAGAAGGATTATCAAATAAGCGGGTTAATATTTGTGCTTTATAAAAATCCTTCTCATCATGAATCCACATATCATCTGCTGAGTATTTATCGCCAATCTCAACAACCTCAGGACGCATGCCATCAAATCGAATTCCTTTTTCACCATTGGCACCAAAAGTTAATGGCTTTCCTTGTTCAACAAATAAACCATGTACTTGTTTAGTTGATTTTTCGGTGAATATTTCAAATGCACCATCATTAAAGATGTTACAGTTTTGGTATATCTCTAAAAACGAAGTTCCTTGATGTTGCTCGGCGCGCGTAATGGTTGCTTGCATGTGCTTAGGGTCACGATCCATGGTACGACCAACAAAACTTGCATCAGCACCTAATGCCAACGCAGCAGGATTAAACGGATGATCAATACTTCCTACAGGTGAACTTTTAGTGATTTTATTCACTTCAGAGGTGGGAGAATATTGTCCTTTTGTCAAACCATATATTTGGTTGTTGAATACCAAGAAATTAACATTAAAGTTTCTTCTTAGTAAGTGAATGGTATGGTTACCACCAATACTCATTGAATCACCATCACCTGCTACGATCCAAACACTAAGTTCTGGACGAGAAGCTTTTAAACCACTCGCAATGGCAGTTGCTCTTCCGTGAATGGAATGCATACCGTAAGTATTCATATAATAAGGGAAACGGCTACTACAACCAATTCCACTAATAATTACAATATTTTCTTTTGGAACGCCAATCGTTGGCATTACTTTTTGAACAGAAGCTAAAATGGAATAATCTCCACAGCCTGGACACCAACGAACTTCTTGGTCAGTTACAAAATCTTTTGGAGTTAGCGCAGCTAATGTTGGGGCTAATGTTTCAGTCGACATATCTATCAATTATTTAGTACGCGAAATTACATAATCAAGGCCAATTTTTACGCATAAAACAACATTTTATACCACAAATTTGCACCTATCCCCCCCTAAAAATTCCTATTTTATTTAATATAATACCCCCTTTTTTGGCCAAACCCTTCAACAGAGGGCTATTTTACCTTTCGGCCCTTCCAAGTATAGGTTTTCACCTGGCCAAACAGGCCTGCAATAATGGTATAAAAAATATGCAGGGGTTGAAAAAATACAAACCATCTAAGCACCGGTTTTAAATTGTAAAAACGGGCTACTGCATCTAAGAAAAAAACTTCAAAAAATGTTTTAAAAGCTAGGGAGATGATTAAAGTATCAAAATTCCCCATCAACAATAAAAGCAAAAAACTTAAATTATATAAATACACTAATAACAACACCCAAAAAATGGAATTGTCATCATAAAAACGCGCTTTACTTGACCAACGAATGCGTTGCATGAGTAAATCCTTCCACTGCCCCATCGCCTTGGTTAATACAATGGCATCTGGATGAAATAAATAACCAATGCGATTGGATAAAGTTTTTTTCATTTTATGCATTAAAAACATATCATCGCCACTTGCAATTTCATCCACCCCTTGATAACCACCCACTGCAATAAAAGCCGATTTCTCAAAAGCCAAATTTGCCCCATTGCTCATGGAATGTTTGCCAGCACCCACTGCAGCTGCTGTAATTCCTTGTAAAGCTAAAAAGTCCAGTACTTGAAAAGTATTTAATACACCCGACTCTTCGATAAACATGACTGGCGCAGCAATAAAAACCGGTTTGTTCTTTTCAATAAATTGGTGATACAATAAAAATAAATTGGGTGGCACCATACAATCAGCATCGGTAGTAATAATCCAATCCCCTTTGGCATGCAACACCGCTTTTTCTATCGCCTTTTTTTTGAAGGAACTAATTTCATTTTCCTTGTAATAATCAGCTAAGCTTAATAAATGAACTTGCGCATTTTTTTCCTGCATTGCTTTTACGATAAAAGCAGTATCATCATCTGAAAAATCATCAATGACAATAATTTCATAAAATTCAACAGGATAATTTTGTGCTAAAATAGTATCCACACAAGTCTTAATATTCGCCGCCTCATTGCGTGCAGGAATAATAATGGTAAAATGCGTATAGTTATTTGCCAATGGATATGCACTAGTAACCCCTTCAAAATTGTTTAATTTGTGGTACCAATAACGGTAGGCTAATAATAAACCTGCGTATAAAATGGTCAAAATTGCAACTATCCAATCTAATACATACGCCATGGGGTAAAGTTACGCGCTTTTGTATGTCATTAATAGGATTTTTTAATAGTTTGGATTAAATTGTAGTCTCTAAATAATCAACTGAATATTTTAGAAAAGTAGCAAATAAAATAAGCCTTATGTTTCAACTAAATAATAAAACAGCCCTCGTTACTGGAGGCGGAAGTGGCATTGGAAAGGATGTTTGTAAAGTATTAGCTAAGCAGGGTGCACATGTTATTGTGGTTGACTTAAATACCGAAAGTGCAAAAGGAACGGTAGATGAAATTACTGCAAACGGAAATAGTGCCGAAGCACTTACTTTAGATGTCACAAAGCTTTTAGCAGTTACCACTGCATTCGAAAAATTAAACGGATTAGATATACTTGTCAACTGCGCGGGTATCTCACATATCGGAACTGCTACAACCACCAGTGAAGCTGACTTTGAAAAAGTATTCCAAGTAAATGTTAAGGGCATGTTTCATTGTTTACAAGCGGGCGTGAATGCTATGAAAAAAAGTGGCGGAGGAAGTATCGTGAATATAAGTTCGATCGCAGCTAAAGTAGGCTTGTCAGATCGCTTTGCTTATAGTATGAGTAAAGGTGCGGTACATGCAATGACCATGAGTGTCGCAAAAGATTATATCAAAGACAATATCAGATGTAATAGTATTTCACCAGGCCGTGTGCATACCCCTTTTGTGGATGGATTTTTAAAAAATAATTATCCTGGACAAGAAGCGGAGATGTTTGAAAAATTATCAAAGACACAGCCTATTGGTCGTATGGGGAAACCCATCGAAGTAGCACACCAAGTTTTATATTTATGTAGCGAGGAGGCAAGTTTTATCACAGGAAGTGACTTTAGTATTGATGGTGGATTTATCACTTTAAATAGTTAAGCCGCTATAAATAATTAACAGAAAAGGTTGGATGATATTTGTTTTTTAATTTATGATTATACTAACACGATAGAAAAATAAAAAGAGACAACAATGAAACTAATTCGATTTGGAAAAAGTGAACAAGAAAAACCGGGCGTTCATATCAATGGAAAAAATTACGACGTCAGTGCCCATTTATATGATTATGATGAATCTTTTTTTAGAGAAAATGGATTAGCACAATTAGCAGCCATTGTAAAAGAAGGGAACCTGCCTGAAGTACCACTAGAGGCGCGTATTGGATCGCCCATCGCAAGGCCCTCCAAAATAGTTTGTATTGGATTAAACTATGCAAAACATGCAAAGGAAACCGGTGCGGCAATTCCTTCTGAGCCCATCTTATTTATGAAATCAACTACTTCCTTAACTGGGCCATTTGACAATATTATTATTCCTAAGAATTCTGAAAAAACAGATTGGGAAGTGGAGCTTGCTGTTGTGATTGGTAAAAAAGCAAGTTATGTAAGTGAAGCCGATGCGATGGATTATGTTGCTGGTTATGTATTGCATAATGATGTAAGTGAACGCGCATTTCAATTAGAGCGTGGTGGCACTTGGGACAAAGGAAAGGGTTGTGATAGCTTTGCACCACTTGGCCCATGGCTAGTGACCAAAGATGAAATACCTAATCCACATAATTTAAGATTGTGGTTATCCTTGAATGGAAAAATAATGCAGGATGGAAATACCGATGATTTAATTTTTAATGTCCCCACCCTCATTTCCTATTTAAGTCAATTTATGACCTTATTACCTGGAGATGTTATCAGTACAGGAACCCCTGCTGGCGTTGGATTAGGCTTCACACCCAATATTTATTTGAAGGAGGGTGATGTGGTTGAATTAGGTATTGATGGATT
>CAXNDZ010000161.1:0-4096 GCA_964201225.1 Chitinophagales bacterium
TTTATATTGGCCTTGAACACCTGATTCGTTTTCTGTAACCCTACTTAAATTTTTCTCTTTTGCCATATGATTTGATTTTAGAGACGGTAAGTATCTTCACTACCATCCGCTAAACTATTTAGTTCAATAAATACAATATCCGTTTGCGCTGTTACTTGATGCCAAATTCCAGCAGGAATTAAAATACGCGCAGGTGCCACCACTTCAACTTCTCCATTTTCAGTGCCTTCTATTTCCTTCCATTGCAACAAAAGCGAACCCTGAACGAGCAACATATCCTCCGGGTTTTTATTTGCCGAAATGCCCTTATGATAATGTTGCCCACTAATCGAACCTTTGTTACGATACACCAACAAAAACTCACCTGATCTATCCGTACTAAAATAATACAAAGCACCACGCTCATCAACCGCTTTTACATCAATTTTAATTATTTCTATTTTCATTTAAAAGATGTTAATTTTTATTCCTCCACAACAACTGAACTTCCACCTGGCATTTGAACCACAATGTCCTTCCAGCCCTTTTCCCAATTTCCTGTAAATGTGAGTTTCCCTAATTCCGACAATGCCTTTAATCTTGCTACAATAAAAACATCCCCGGTTTTAATTTTCATTTTACTTATTATGTGTGCCAATGCACTTGGTAATTTTTGTGCATTTTTAGTCAGTAAGGATAAAATTTCTTTATCATAATAACTAATGTCCATACTCGCCAATTTTTTACCCCCTTCTAAAAAACGCACATAGCCATTATCAATGCATAATTTTTTCCACTCATCAGGATCTAATTCAAACTCACTTAATGTAATCGGTCTCGCTAATTTCTTGGCCTTCAAAAACTCACTTGGTTGAATCTGACTTAAATTAGTTGGATAAAACAACTGCCCTTTTTCATTTAAAAAAGGGAGGTTATTCAAATACAAAACCTGCACCTTTCCTTGCAGCTCTTTTAATTGACTCATTAACCAATAGTAGCCACATACATCATGTGCGTTTTGACCCATCCAAATCCATACTTGTTCATTCTCGGATTCCTGTAAATCCTGTATTAATTGATGCACTACTAATTTATCATCAACAATATCAATTTGTTCCTCGTAGGGAGAATATTTCAATAATTCCATCCACCAATTACGTCTTGCCTGATAACCTTCTGTCTCGTAAATATCTGCAATAGGTCCCACCGCATAATCGTCTTTGATTTCAATTATATTACCTGCAAGGGATTCATCCATTTCAATAGCTGATTGCAAAATGGCCACATTGGCTGTTTCAAAAACTAAGTGTATCATAATATATTAGTGTGTATTGGGTGTTATTAAATAATAAACACAGGTAGTAAAAAAATTCCTGACCCATGGTATTGCTTTAATAAAGCCAAACTGAATTTTTGGTTTTAAATTAAATTTGTACTCGTAAATCGGATTAATTAAATAATGTATGTTATGTAAAATTTTATAATTTGTTTGAAGCGCGAATTTTTCAAACTTTTCAATAGATATTCCGGTCTCTTTAATTTCCAACAAATCAGCCACAGGTTGTTTTGCTATTGATAAGATAAACTTGTACAAAAAAGTAGGCAGCAAATGATAATAAGGCAATTTACTCAAAATGGAATGGGTACATAATTGTTGATGTCCGCCAAATGGCATTTGCCAAGGGGGGAATCCAAAATAGATCGCACCGCTTGGTTTTAAAAATTGCTGCATCCAACCCATTAACTTTTTTTGATCATGAATATGCTCAATTACATCTTTTAAAATAATGATATCAAATAAGGATGGAAATTCAACAGCCGGATTTACTTGATAAATATCTTTCGAGATAAATTGAATTTTATTCGCACCAATATCTTCTTTTAACCATTCACGCGCATTCACTAATCTAGATTCATCTAATTCAACGCCCACGCCTATGCAACCTTTATTGATAAATGCCTTAAGCACCCCGCCTTCGCCACATCCGATTTCAAGCACCTGCATGCCTGGTGTAATTTTTATTTTTTGTTCAATAAATGGAATAACAAATTGTGCAGCGTTATTCACCTGCATTTCAAAATATTGTTTTCTATTTTTATGGAACTCAAACATGATTTAGCTCAAAAAGGTTTAGTTGTTTTCGATTATATCTAAATCGGCACGTAAATTTTCAATAATAAACTCCTGTCTTTCCTGTGTATTTTTTCCCATGTAATATTCTAACAAATGTTGAATATGATCCCCTTGTTCTAAAATCACTGGATCCAATTTGATATCTGCATTAATGAACTTGCCAAACTCATCCGGACTAATCTCACCCAATCCTTTAAACCTGGTAATTTCAGGTTTTGATCCAAGTTCTTTTATTGCAGCTTGCTTTTCATTTTCATCATAACAATAAATTGTTTTCTGCTTATTGCGCACACGGAATAATGGTGTTTCTAAAACAAATACATGCCCTTTTTTAACGAGGTCAGGAAAAAATTGTAAAAAGAAGGTAAGTATTAACAAACGAATGTGCATCCCATCCACATCGGCATCGGTAGCAATGACAATTTGATTATAACGCAAGCCTTCCAACCCTTCTTCAATATTTAATGCATGTTGAAGTAAATTAAATTCCTCATTCTCGTAAACCACTTTTTTTGTTAACCCAAATGCATTCAAAGGTTTACCTCTTAAACTGAACACCGCTTGCGTATCTACATTACGTGATTTAGTGATACTACCACTAGCCGAATCTCCTTCCGTTATAAATAACGTACTTCCCTTTTGCAAGGAAATGAACATCTCTTTATTTTTTACAGGCAAATCATCACTCAAATGAACGCGACAATCTCTTAATTTTTTATTGTGCAAATTTGCTTTTTTTGCACGCTCATTGGCTAATTTTTTAATACCCGCTAATTCCTTACGCTCATGCTCATTTTGCTCAATACGCTTTTTTAAAGCATCTGCTGTTGCTGGGTTACGATGTAAAAAATTATCTAACTCTTTTGCTAAAAATTCAGTGACAAAGTTTTTCATACTCGGGCCACCATCCGCCACATTTTGCGAACCCAACTTAGTTTTAGTTTGACTTTCAAAAACCGGTTCTTGCACACGTACTGAAACTGCCGCTACAATACTGGTTCTAATATCCGAAGCCTCATAATCCTTTTTATAATAATCACGAATCACTTTTACATAAGCTTCCCTAAATGCCTGCTGATGCGTTCCTCCTTGTGTGGTGTACTGACCATTGACAAATGAAAATATATCCTCCCCATAATCATTGTTATGCGATAGCGCAACTTCAATATCTTCTCCTTTTAAATGAATAATGGGATAGCGTAATTCATCTGGGTTTGTTTTTCTTTCCAATAAATCCAATAACCCATTTTTACTAACGTATTTTTTTTCATTGAATACAATACTTAATCCAGCATTCAAATAACAATAGTTCCATAATTGACCATCAATATATTCATGTATATAATGATAGTTTTTAAACATGGTTGCATCTGGTGTAAATACCACCAATGTTCCATTCGGTTCGGTTGTTTTAGTTTCTTTGGTTTCATTTACCAATACCCCTTTTTTAAAACTAGCCGACCTTTGTTTACCCTCTCTAAATGCAGTCACTTCAAAATCTTCACTTAAAGCATTCACCGCTTTTGTACCCACCCCATTCAAACCCACCGATTTTTGGAACGCTTTACTGTCGTATTTAGCACCCGTATTTATCTTACTAACTACATCCACAATTTTTCCCAACGGAATACCACGGCCATAATCTCTAATGGTCACTTGCTTCCCTTGAATTGAAATTTCAACCTGTTTACCATAACCCATGGTATGTTCATCAATACAGTTGTCGATCACTTCCTTCATTAAAACGTAAATACCATCATCAGGTGCTGAACCATCACCTAATTTTCCGATATACATACCAGGTCTTAATCGAATATGTTCCTTCCAATCTAATGACCGGATGGAATCTTCATTATATTCTACTGGAATTTTTGATTCTGCCATAATTATCAATGCTTTAGGGGCATAAAATGCCCATGTCTAACTGCAAATCTAATGAGCACGGCGGTTACCCCAATTTTACTTTTCACCAATTGGCCCTTT
>CAXNDZ010000162.1:0-4007 GCA_964201225.1 Chitinophagales bacterium
GTAGGGCACAAAGATAGAATTCATCCCCTAAATGTTGGCGAAAACTTTTAAAAAATGCTTAAAAAGGGGGATGAACAATACGATGATTTGCGTAGCTTTGTTTACTCAAATCATTCTAATATGTCGGACGAATTACAAAAAATTAGTGGGGAAGCTGAAATAGCCATGAAAAAGGCCATTAATCACTTAGAAATAGAATTAACTAAGATTAGGGCAGGTAAGGCAACACCATCCATCTTGGAGGGAATCAATGTTGACTATTATGGTACGCCTACGCCCATTAGCCAGGTAGCGAATGTGCAGGTTTTGGACACTAGAACCATCAGTATCCAACCTTGGGAAAAAAACATGTTGCCTTTAATTGAAAGGTCAATTATGGCGGCTAATATTGGGATCACGCCTCAAAATGATGGCATCAACATTCGTTTATTCATGCCGCCTTTGACTGAAGAGCGTAGAAAGGAATTGTACAAAAAGGCAAGTGGTGAAGGAGAGGTAAGTAAGGTTGCGATTCGTAATATCAGAAGAGATCATATTGAACAAGTAAAAAAATTACAAAAAGATGGAATGAGTGAGGATATTTGTAAAGGTGCGGAGGATACCATTCAAGCTTTGACAGACAAGTATATTGCGTTGGTTGAAAAACATTTAGAAGCAAAGGAAAAGGAAATGATGACGGTGTAGATATCATTTTAAAAATAACAAAAAAGGCCGAATCTGTAATGCAGATTTGGCCTTTTTTGTTATAGCCAATCTTGTGGTAATTAATATTACTATTCTTGTACCATGAAAATGTAAAAATTATTTTGTACTGCCTCTTTTATTTACAATATAAACACCCCACAGTATAATAGCGAGGCCCAATAGGCGCATTGGGTGTATTGCTTCATTGTATAACAAGCCCATGGCTAAGGAAACAAATGGGATTGCGTAGGTCACTGTTGAAGCAAATAAGATGCCTGCACGTTTTACTAAAACATAAAATAATATGGAGGCGATGGAAGTATTGATTACACCCAATGTACCACTTGCTAAAGTTGCATTTAATAAAGCAGGGTTGGTGAAATCATAACTAAAATAACCTGTCATATATAAAATGACCATGCCTGGTATAATGGAGAATGAAAATGCAAGGGAAGCGATATTGATGGCACTAATATTTTGCATGTGCTTACCTACCATATTCACATTGAAACCGTAGCAAATCGTAGCCAGGATGATAAAAAAACTAAAGGAAATATTTTCAAAATGTAATGTTTTCCCAGCCACTACCGATATACATAATCCTACTAATCCCAATAATATACCACCTATTTTTTTGGGGTCAATACTGATTTTAAAAACTAACATCCCTACGATAATGGTGAATAATGGCGTAAGTGAATTGAGTATACCGGCCAAAGCACTATCGATTTTTGTTTCGGCTATGCAGAATAAGTAGGCGGGAATAAAACTGCCAATGATACCTGAAAAAACAACTAAGCCTAATTTATTTTTAGGGGTTTGTTTCAGGGCTTTAAATGCGAAAGGCACTAATACAATACCCGCAAATACCATCCTTAATGAAGCGACCTGGTAGGGGCTTAATTGTACAGAACCGGCTTGCATTCCTATCTTCATCAATAAAAAGGAGCTTCCCCAAATAACAGAAAGTAGTATAAAAATGCCCCAATTGATCAACTTTTTGTTCATGAAGTAAAATTTGGGCAAAGATGCTATTAATTTGATTAAAAGTGGATAAATAATCTATCAATTAACGCTAATTTAATGACGATTCCTTTTCTTTGTAGGTATGAGCCAGCATACTAATTATTCGATCAAAGTGGACCAATTTGAGGGGCCATTTGACTTATTGCTTTTTTTTATTGAGCGTGACGAAATGGATATCTATAATATCCAGATCACTAAAATTATCAATGATTTTTTGGACTTTATCCATCAAGAGGAAAAGTTGAATATTGAATTAAGTAGCGAGTTCATTTTGTTCGTTTCTACCTTAATGCGTATTAAGGCAAAATTATTATTACCCAGGAAGGAGTTAGATGCTTCAGGAAATGAGATTGATCCAAGACAGGAATTGATTGATAAAATCCTAGAATACAAAAAGTATAAGGAAGCTGCAGTGCAAATGGCCGATTTGGAATCCCTAAGGATGTTGATGATGAAGCGCGGGAATATCAAACAAGAAATGTCCATTGTTGGCGAGGAAGCGGCAGAAGGAACCGAGTTGCAAACAGTGACTTTATTTAAATTAATGAAGTCATTTGAAAAAGTAATGACTCGTTTGCAAGAGCGCCAAAATCGTCCCGTACATACTGTTGTTAGGTATAACTATACCATGGAAAGTAGTAGGGAGTATTTATTGAAAACAGTTCAGGAAGGAAAAACAGTGGCTTTTGAAAAAGTGTTTGATGTTTGTCAGGACCGTGTTCAAGCCTTGTTCTTTTTCTTATCCATTCTTGAATTAGCGCAACAAAAATATATGAAGTTACTGGTGGGTGAAGGACGTAATAATTTCATTATTGAATGGAATGAAAACCGCGAAGAAGATCTTGAGCCTGGACATATTGATGCTTTTGATTCCTATGAAACCCCGAATCTAGAAGCATTCAAGGATGAGCCTGTAGATGAGTCTAGTTTGGATGAAGGCGATTTTGATCCAAGTTTAAATTAGCAGATTGCACTTAAATTTTAGCGATATCAATTAATTTTTAATTATGTCGATACCCATTATAGATACCCATGTACATATTTGGGACTTGATCAAAGTTCATTATAGTTGGTTGCAAGGAGATGACTCCATTTTAGCACGCAATTATTTACCTGCTGAATTGTATCCGCAATTATCAAAGGTCCATGTGACGATTGCAGTTTTGGTGCAAGCAGCAAATAATTTGGAGGATACTGAATTGATGTTAAGCGCTGCATCGCAAAATGATTGGATCAAAGGCGTTGTAGGTTGGGTGCCATTACAAGATCCATCTAAAACGCAAGCCCTTATTGAAAATTGGAAAGCCACCAACACTTATTTAAAAGGCATAAGACACTTAATTCATAATGAAGCCAATGAAAATTGGTTGTTGCAAGATAGTGTGATTGAAAGTTTGAAAATTTTAGCACACCATCATATAACCTATGATATTGTAGGTGTGAAGGAAGCGCATTTAAAAGCGGCCATCACCATTGCTGAAAAAATTCCAAATTTAAATTTAGTATTAGATCATTTGAATAATCCGCCAATGACTAACCAGTCAGAAATGGATAGATGGCGCACCAATATAAAGGTGGCGGCTCAGCTTAAAAATATACATGCAAAAATTTCAGGATTAGCCATGGCTACTGGCCAGTTTGAAACCTGGACCTCCACTGATATCCAGACTAGTATTGAATATGCGCTAGAACAATTTGGAACGGATCGATGTTTTTGTGGCGGCGATTGGCCCGTTTCTTTATTGGCGGGTGGGTATGTTAAAACCATTCAGGCCTATCGAGAAATAATTGAAAATTGTTTGACAATAATTGATCAGGAGAAGGTGTTTAATAAAAACGCAGCATTATTTTATAAACTATAATCTTTCTATAATTAATTGGTCTAATTAATTATACTGCACTTACACTTCAGTGAGCAACTTTTTTCCCAACAAGGATTTTACAGTGTCCATAATTGCATTTGTATCGTAATGACATTCGTTTTGTAATTCTTTTAAAGTGCCATGCTCCACAATTGCATCAGGTATTCCTAAAATTTTAATTTTAGCGTTGTAATTATGCTCGTTCATGAATTCCAAAATAGCGGAACCAAAACCACCCACTACTGTTGCATCTTCAACAGTGATAATCATGGAATAATTTTGAAATACTTCATGTAATAAATCGGTATCCAAAGGTTTTACAAATCGTATATCATAATGCGCTGGGTCAATGCCTTCTGGGCGTAAATTGCGAATCGCTGTTTGAACAAAATTACCAGGGTGTCCAAAACTTAAAATCGCGATATCCTTACCATC
>CAXNDZ010000163.1:0-3959 GCA_964201225.1 Chitinophagales bacterium
AAAACACAGGCTTTTTTATACCAACGCGGTTTTGAATCGGCCCTCATTCAGCCCATTTTACAACAACTAAATAAGGGAAAATAAATAATCCCCGTTTATTGTATCTTTAATTAAGCATAAATCATTATCAGTGTCGTCACTTAAATTTACAATCATACAAACAGCCCTTTCTTGGGAGGACAAAGGCGCTAACTTGGAAGCCCTGTCTAAAAAGATTATGGCGATTACCGAGCCGACTGAAATTATTGTACTTCCTGAAATGTTTACGACGGGATTTAGTATGCAGCCCGCTTTGTTTGCAGAAACCATGGAGGGACCCACCGTTCAATGGATGCGTCGTTTGGCAGAGACTAAAAAATCAATCATCACCGGATCGGTCATTATTGAAGAAAACGGCAACTATTATAATCGCTTAATTTGGATGCTGCCCAATGGACAATTGGGGTATTATGACAAACGACATTTATTTGCTTTTGCAGGTGAACATGAATTTTATAGCGAGGGAAACAAAAGATTAATTGCAAGCGTAAAGGGTTGGAAAATTAATTTACAAATTTGTTTTGATTTGCGTTTTCCAGTTTGGGCCCGCCAACAATTAGCAAATACAAGTGGAGGAACTAATGTTGAAAATACAAATGTTCCTGACTTAGAATATGATGTATTATTGTATGTTGCCAATTGGCCAGAAAAAAGAAGCCACGCTTGGAAAACCTTACTCACTGCGCGTTCCATTGAAAATCAGTGCTATACGATTGGCGTGAATCGTGTTGGTTTGGATGGTAAAAATATTATGCATAGTGGCGATAGTATGGTCGTTGGTCCATTAGGAGAAGTTTTATATCACTGCGCTTATGAAGAAGATGTATTTCATATTACACTACAAAAAGAAGAGTTAATAAAAACGAGGGCGCAATTTCCTTTTTGGAAGAACGCTGATTTTTTTAATATTGAATAATAATGCAACAAGTTATATCGGTTCAAGAATTATTTACAGGAGAACATTGGATTTCGGAGGCGGTTATCGTAATTGAAAACGGAAAGGTAACGGATATAAAAAAGGAGGGGTATGATCATAAAAATGCAATGCCACTCATTGTACCCGCTTTGATTGATTTGCAAATTTATGGGGCTGGTGAAAAATTATTATCTGAATTTCCAACAGCCGATACCATTCAAAAAATATACAACTATTGTTTGGCCAGCGGTACCGCTTATTTTCAACCCACATTGGCAACACAAAGTTGGGAGATAATATATAAATGTATTGATGCGGTACGCGATTATAAAGCCAGTGGTGGAAAGGGTTGCATAGGCTTACATATTGAGGGGCCCTGGATCAATTCACTAAAAAAGGGGGCGCATGCAACGGAATATATTCATCAGCCAACATTAAAAGAAGTACAAGATTTATTGGATTATGGCAAAGCGTTTATTAGTATGATTACACTTGCACCGGAGATAGTAGACGAATCGATTATTCACTTACTTGAAATGAATGGCATCGTGGTTTCGGCTGGCCATAGCAATGCCACCTATGAGCAAGCAACCCACGCATTTAATAATGACATTAGTGTAGCCACGCATTTATTTAATGCCATGAGCGCATTGCAACATCGCGCACCAGGAATGGTAGGTGCAATATTTAATCATAATAAAGTGGCTTGTAGTTTAGTGGCGGACGGTTTTCATGTTGATTTCAACGCAATAAAAATTGCAAAAAAAATAATGGGCGATAGATTATTTTGCATAACAGATGCTGTAACCGCAACGCGTTCAGGAATATACCAACATCAAATGGCGGGCGATAAATATGAAAGTTCGGGTGTTTTAAGTGGCTCTTCCTTAACCCAACTAAAATCGGTCAATAATTTAGTTAATGAAGTGGGCATTGATTTGGGCGAGGCCGTTAGGATGTGTAGCTTATATCCAGCAAGGGTGATGAAACATGCGGAAATTAAAGGAATGATAACGGTAAATGAAAACGCCGACTTGCTTTGTTTAACTGCAGATCGACGTTTAATAAATTTGATTACTTGCTAGTGTAATTATGCTTTGTTGCCAAATGCATTCCATCCTTGTGCAGTAATATCAAAAACATTTTTTCCTTTAGTAATAATTTTAGTGCCCTCTTCTGCATCACACATATAGCCAATCACGCTAATTTCTTCTTGCAAAGTAATTTTATCATAATCGAATTGTTTCATGGTAAATAATAATTCATAATCCTCTCCGCCGTTTAATGCACACACTGTTGGATCCAAACCAAACTTAAACGCAGCAGCTTTGGTGTCTTCATGAATAGGAATTTTATCTTCATAAATACGACAACCTAAATTGCTTTGTTTACACAAATGCAACACATCACTACTTAAGCCATCACTAATGTCCATCATGGCTGTAGGAAGTATCTCTTGTTGTTCTAGAATATCTAAAATATCTTTTCTTGCTTCTGGTCTCAACAACCTGCCAACAATATAATCTTCATTCTCTAATGTTGGTTGTACTTTAGGATTTTCTAAAAATATTTGTTTCTCGCGTTCCATTAAAGTTAATCCCAAAAAAGCACCACCCAAATCACCCGACACACAAATCAAATCCCCACTTTCAGCAGTGCTACGTTTTACATATTTATCTGGACTTACTTCACCAATCGCTGTTACAGAAATAATGAATCCTTTTTGCGAGGTACTTGTATCGCCACCGATTAAATCAACACCATATAATTCACAAGCGTGATGAACACCATCATAAAATTCATTTAATGCTTCCAAGCTAAACCGATTGCTGAAAGCGATGCTCATAGTGATTTGCGTGGGTTGCGCATTCATTGCAAAAATGTCGCTTAAATTAACAATGACTGACTTGTATCCTAAGTGTTTTAAAGGTGTGTACATTAAATCGAAGTGCACACCTTCAATTAATAAATCGGTTGTGATCACTGTTTGTTTTCCAAAATGATCAATCACTGCAGCGTCATCCCCAATGGATAAAACAGTGGATTTATTTTGAATTTCAAAATTTTCGGTAAGATGATCTATTAAACCAAACTCGCCTAGCTTTTCAATTTCTGTTCTTTCTGTTGACATAAAAAATATTAAATTGTTCCTCCGTTAATAACCGATTGTAGTTGTTGGTGAATTTTTCCATTGGTAGCAATGATACCGGGATTGTAAGGTGTGTAGTTATTTCCTTGCAAATCTGTGACTTTTCCACCCGCTTCTTCTACAATTAAAAATCCTGCAGCACTATCCCAAGCTTGTAATTTGTGTTCATAAAAACCATCAAACCTGCCCGCTGCTGTCCAACATAAATCAAGGGCTGCACTTCCTAATCGGCGAACAGGAATGGCCTTGCGAATTAATTTTTCAAAAATTTGTAAAGGGCCGTTGGCAGTATCTAAATATTGATAGGGAAAACCTGTTACCAAACAGCTCGTTAATAAATCAGACTTATCGCTTACTTGAATTTTTTTATCATTCAAGGTTGCGCCTTGTCCACGCTCTGCAATAAACATTTCATTCATGAAGGGATTATATACTGCGCCCATAATCATTTGACCCTTGTGTTCCAAGCCAATACTTACACAACAAATAGGAATGCCATTAGCAAAATTAATGGTGCCGTCAATGGGATCAATAATCCACTTATAGTCAGAATCTTGAGGAAGCGCACCCGTTTCCTCACTTAATATAAAATGATCAGGAAAGCTTTTTTGAATTACGCCAAATATTGCTTTTTCAGAAGCATGATCAGCCTCGGTTACTAAATCATTGATACTGGCTTTACTAGAAATGGTGAAGGATCCGTTAAAAAAGCGCCTAAGTTCAACTGCGCCTGCTTCAATTGCTTGTAAAAGTGTATTTTTAAACATATGCAAAAGTAGGGTCGTTTACTCGAATAACATTCCTATTTTTGCGAATAATCTTTAAAATATAAAACGATTCTGTAGATGCCAATTT
>CAXNDZ010000164.1:0-3920 GCA_964201225.1 Chitinophagales bacterium
ATATCAATATTATCGGGTCCAATTCCAGTAGATAATACTGAAATTCGCTTATTCCCAACATAACCTGTATGCGTAATAAATTCTCTATGTGCGCACACATGCTCCACGCGATCAAAATATTTACTCACTTCGGCTACTCGGTCGGGGTCACCCACGGTAATAATAGTGTCCGCAATTTGATCTGGCCTTACATTAAGGTGATAAATTGCCCCTCTTTCATTAATAATCATTTCCGATGCGCCAATGGGTTGCATATTTGAATTTTATGTCACAAATGTCGTTTAAATCGTATTAGCTGTAAAATTCTTTTATAATTAAATTGTTTGTGTTAATTTTACCATCTAGAAAAGGTCCTGTGGCCGAGTGGCTAGGCAGAGCTCTGCAAAAGCTCCCACAGCGGTTCGAATCCGCTCGGGACCTCGATACAAAGCCTCCTCCGATAATCGGAGGAGGCTTTTTTCATGCAACACAACGACGAAAGCTTGCTTTCGAAAGTTGGGGGGCATGAAAAAAGGCCAACACAAATCAACGATTTGTGTTGGAAAGGCTTTGGGTAAGACGAGATAGCCGAGGCGGCTGAGCGACGAATAAAATGAGGAGCTCATCCGCTGAAAGCTTGCTTTCGAAAGTTGGGGGGATATTGTTCTTCCAATTTGTCCTTTCAAAGGCTTTATCTACTTTTACATCATGAAGCACTCTCAAACCATCGGAATACTACTTTGCTTAGCATTGATATATGCAACTACACAACCATTTGTCATCATAGAAAGTAGGAATTGGGTAATTACCGGTTGGAATCCAGTAGGGAGTTCCTTTGGTCAATCTGGAAAATTTTTATCTTTTTTTGCGGTCTTGAGTACTTTGTTTTTTGCTTTACCTTTTATATGGGCAAAAAGATTCAATATGGTTTTTGGTGCATTGATGTTGGCATGGGCCTTCCGCAATTTTTTAATTCTATCTACCTGTCAAATGGGGGAGTGTCCGCAAAGGCAATGGGCATTGTATGGATGTATAATTTTATCAGGCCTTATTTTATTAATGACATTTTTGCCAAAAATTAAAGTCAGCTAATAATTTAAAAAATAGAATTCAGTTAAACAGATAATTTCTTTAAAGCTTTATCTATCTTATTAACTGATTCTAAAATTTGTTTTTCATTTATGATTAATGGTGGAGCAAATCTTATTTTATCACCATGCGTTGGTTTAGCTAAAACTCCTTCATCTCGAAGATATAAACAAAGTTCCCAAGCGGCTTCTGGGTCTTTGTGATTAATTACAATAGCGTTTAATAAACCACGACCACGTATTATTTTTATTAATGGGGAATTTAATTTTGCTAATTCACTGCGCAATAATTTTCCCATGGCTTCTGCATTTTCCGCCATTTTTTCTGATTTTAATACTTCCAATGAAGTCATAGCAACAGCACAAGCCAAAGGATTGCCACCATAGGTAGATCCGTGTTCTCCTGGTTTAATTTGCATCATTATTTCATTATCAGCCAATACTGCTGAAATGGGAAGCGTACCTCCACTCAATGCTTTACCTAGTATTAAAATATCTGGGCGAATATTTTCATGATCACATGCTAACATTTTTCCAGTGCGTGCTAAACCAGTTTGGATTTCATCTGCAATAAATAATACATTGTAAAGCGTGCATAAATCACGAACTCCTTTTAAATAACCCTCCGTTGGTATTACTACACCAGCTTCGCCTTGAATGGGTTCAACCATAAATGCAGCAACCGTATTATCTTGAAATGCTTTTTCAAGTGTAATCAAATCATTATAAGGGACTAAACCAAAGCCTGGCATATAAGGTCCAAATCCTTGATAACTACTGGGATCGGTTGAAGATGAAATTGCAGCCAAAGTGCGCCCCCAAAAGTTACCTTCTGCAAAAATAATTTTTGCTTGATTTTCTGGAATCCCTTTTACATTATAGCCCCATCGTCTTGCTAATTTAATTGCCGTTTCCCCACCTTCCACACCTGTGTTCATAGGTAATACTTTATCGTAACCAAAATAGGAAGTGATATATTTTTCGTATTCGCCTAATATATTATTATGAAAAGCGCGTGATGTTAATGTCAACTTACTTGCTTGCTCTTGCAAAGTTTTAATAATTGCTGGATGACAATGACCTTGATTCACAGCTGAGTAGCCACTTAAGAAATCGTAATATTTTTCCCCATCCACATCATATAAAAAAACACCTTCACCTTTTTCAATGACTACTGGAATAGGATGGTAGTTGTGCGCGCCAAACTGATCTTCAAGGGCTAAATATTTTGCAGCAGCATTGCTTAATGCATAAGAATGATTCATCATGAAACGATTAAAAGTAAAAAAAGAAAAAACAAGAATAAAAAACCAAATACGGGTACCTCGTAACAAAAAAATGGGGGAGGTTAAACTAACCCCGAGGGATGATTTAGAAAATCTAAATTAGCAAATAAAAAAAGGCCTTTGTTCATGTATGCAAATTAGTTTTTTTAGTGCAAATTCCAAGGATTTGGTGGTACATTCGCTAAAACAATTCACTTTGAATCCAACCGTTTCTATTGTTATTTTAAATTTTAATGGTGTAAAATACCTAAAAGAGTTTTTGCCTTCGGTACTAGCAACCCAATATGATTCATTTGAAATTATTGTTGCTGATAATGGATCTTCGGATAATTCGTTGGAGATTTTGTCGCAGCAGTTCCCCACTGTTAAAGTAATTACTAATAAACAGAACGAAGGTTTTGCTGGTGGGTATAATTGGGCATTGAAGCAAGTGATCAGTGACTATTATGTACTTCTAAATTCAGATGTACAAGTAGAACCCAATTGGATGCAACCGATGGTTAATTTATTACAATCTAATCCGCGTATTGGGGCGTGTCAACCCAAAATTTTAGCAAAAGATAATCCAAACACATTTGAATATGCGGGTGCAGCTGGGGGATGGATTGATATTTTA
This sequence comes from Chitinophagales bacterium, assembly GCA_964201225.1. Classification (GTDB taxonomy): domain Bacteria; phylum Bacteroidota; class Bacteroidia; order Chitinophagales; family Chitinophagaceae; genus Sediminibacterium. Next base: position 2,970 of record CAXNDZ010000164.1, read on the forward strand.
GGGTATCCATTTTCAAGAGGGCGTGTTTTTGATATATGTGAAACAGATCAACAACAATATGATTCCGTTGCACCTATCTTTTGGGCGACTGGAGCATGTATGATGATCAGATCTTCCTTATTCCATGAATTAAAAGGTTTTGATGCGCACTTTTTTGCACATCAGGAGGAAATTGACCTTTGTTGGCGAATGCAGCTAAAAGGGTATCAATTATTTGCTTGCCCGAGTTCAGTGGTTTATCATGTGGGTGGAGGAACTTTACCTAAAGGTGGAAGAAAGGTGTTTTTGAATTTCAGGAATAATTTAATGATGCTGTCTAAAAATTTGCCTTTAAGTGAATTAGTATGGAAAATGCCTATGAGACTTGGGTTGGATGCTATATCAGCTTATAAAGGGCTATTCAATGGAGATTTGTCCTTTTTTATGGCAATAGCAAAGGCGCATTTCTCCTTCTTTGGATATATAATGTCAGGAAAGGTAAAAAGGTCAAAAAATACAAAACCAATGAAATCGCTTGATGGGGTATATGGGGGATCCTTGGTTTGGCAGTACTTTATGAAAAATAAGCATCATTTTGACAAAATTGTAACGAAACCCGTTCATAATTAAGAACTTGTTGTTATTTTTGCGTCCGTAATTAATCAATATGTCACAAGATTTACAAGAAACAGCAGCAGAAAAAGATATCGCCTCTAATTGGGTGACTTCTTCAAGATTTATTTTTTATGTATCAGTTTTTGCTTTGTTAGCATTGGTATTAGGTAATTGTACCAAATTATTCACTAGTGGGTTTAAGAAAACCACACCTGAAGTGAATACAAGCTCTCAATACAAGCCTGAGTATAAGTAGTAAAAAAAATTTGTTTTAGAGCGCTGAATCCTTATTTTTGCACTCCTAAAAATAGTTCTTACAAAAGCGAAAGTAGCTCATTTGGTAGAGCACGACCTTGC
>CAXNDZ010000165.1:0-3897 GCA_964201225.1 Chitinophagales bacterium
ACAGATCCAGTTAAGCTACCAGTAGTGTTTTGCGCAAAAGTCAAAACAGGTAACAATAACATTGCTACGATAAAATGTAGTAATTTTTTACTTGACATATAATTGTTTGTTTAAGTGATGCAAAGAAACAAAATAATTTGATTACTTAATTTATGTTTTTGTTAACAAATTATTACTTCGTTTAAAATAAATTAGTTACATATTTATAAATAAAATAATATGTTATACAAATCTTCCTAAATTCTTCACTTTTTAGCGGTGATAGGAGTTTTCGGTTTCATTTTCCCTTTCCTTCTCGTATGCCTTAATAATTGCTTTTACCAATTTATGCCTCACTACATCCTCTTCATCCAATTGAATATGTGCAATTCCTTCAATGTTTTGTAAAATGCGAGATGCTTTTTCTAATCCACTTTTTTGATTGCGCGGCAAATCCACTTGGGTAGGGTCGCCAGTGATAATTGCTTTTGCATTGGAACCGATACGCGTTAAAAACATTTTAATTTGCAAATCATTGGCATTTTGTGATTCATCTAAAATAATAAATGCATTATCCAATGTTCTTCCGCGCATGTAAGCAAGTGGTGCAATTTCAATAGTACGTGTGGTCATGTAGTAACCTAATTTATCTGCGGGGATCATGTCATCCAATGCATCATACAAGGGGCGTAAATAAGGATCGATTTTTTCTTTTAAATCTCCTGGTAAAAATCCTAAACTTTCTCCGGCTTCAACTGCAGGTCTTGTTAAAATAATTTTTTTCACCAATTTATTTTTTAAAGCACGCACTGCAAGTGCAACCGCAGTATAGGTTTTACCTGTACCCGCTGGTCCAATCGCAAATACGATATCATTTTTATCAGCAGCTTGAACCATCTTTTTTTGATTCGGAGTTCGCGCACGTACTGTTTTTCCATTGGGTCCAAATACCAATACTTCATTCGGATTTTGTTCTACAAAATTATCAATCACTTCTGCATCATCTCCGCCTAAAATTTGTTCAAAATAATTTTCACTTAAATGACCATTGCGTTCCATGTATTGAATGATCAGTTCAATTTTTTCTTTCGCCAAATCAATTTGTTCTGGTGCACCACTTAATTTTATTTGGGTGCCTCTTGATAAAATTTTTAATAAGGGAAATTTCTTTTTTAAAATGTCAAACTTGTTGTTGTTCACGCCGAAAAACTCAATAGGGTTAACGGTTTCTAGGTTAATGATTGCTTCACTCAATGGGATTAGTTTTAAAGGGTTAGTAGTATAAAATAATCTGCCTAACACAATTTAGAAAAAGGGAATAAAAGAAACAACAAATAAATACGCACAAATGTGCATTACTAAAATGATAATATTCTGTTCATTTTAGTATATTAAAAAGGATGGCTCCCAAACCAATGAAATCGTTTAAAGCGTTTAATTATAGCTATGAATATACTTAATTATTAAAACAGAAAAGGAGTCATCTGAAATCCGAATTAACAATTGCGCAATGCGGAAATTGTTTTTATTGGATCAGCTGCTTTAAAAACAGTAGTGCCAGCAACCAACACGTCGGCACCCGCAGTCACTAAGGCTTTGGCATTGCTTTCGCTAACACCGCCATCAATTTGAATTAAAGTTTTTGCACCTGCAGTTTGTATGATTGATTTTAAAGTGGTCACTTTTTCATAAGTGCCTTCAATAAATTTTTGTCCACCGAATCCAGGGAATACACTCATCACGCAAACCAGGTCAATTTCAGAAATGAATTCTTTTAAAACATTAATGTCCGTATCCGGATTTATAGCAACACCTGCTTTCATGCCTTGTGCTTTTATTTGCGCAAGCGTGTCAAGTAAATTAGGGCAGGCTTCATAATGCACGGTTAAAATATCGGCCCCTGCTTTTTTAAATGCTTCAATGTATTTTTCGGGATGTACAATCATTAAATGCACATCGCAAACCTTGGTGGTTGCTTTTCTGATTTGTTCAATGATGGGTAAACCAAAACTAATATTTGGAACAAAGCTGCCATCCATTACATCCAAATGATACCATTCCGCTTCACTCTTATTTAACATCTCACAGGTAGAACCTAAATGTAAAAAATCAGCGGCTAATAGTGATGGGGCAATAATGGTCATTTATTAAATTTGAATCAAAGTTCCTGAATTTTTTACACACTGTCATTTTTTTGTCATATTTTTTATAAAATCTAAATCACTGACCAAAGTCAGTTGTTTTAAAAAACTTGCAATTACTTTTGTGTTCAATTATATGTTTATGAATAAGTCAATCCTTTTTGTAGCAGCATTATTTAGTTTCATGACGGCATTCAGTCAAACTGATTCTATTTTATTTGCTGGTGAACCCCATTTTAAAAATGTAATTCAGCTCACTAATGGGGGAGATAATGCTGAAGCGTATTGGAGTTTTGATAATAAGCGAATTACATTCCAACGTTCCAGCCCGAAGGATGGCGTTAACTGTGATCAAATTTTCATGGGTTTAGTTCCCATTAATAACACAACGCCTTTTACTTATAAATCCATCAGTGGGGGCAAGGGCCGCACTACCTGTAGTTATTTTACAAAAGATGGTGCGCACATTATATATGCAAGTACAAAAGGAGGTGGTGATGATTGTCCTCCGCCGGTGGATCGTGCGAAGTATGGCAACAAATATATTTGGCCTTTATATAATACCTATGATATTTTCATGGCCGATACCAATGGGGTTGTGGTGAAGCAATTAACCAATGCAAAGGGCTATGATGCAGAAGCGACCTTATCCTATGATGGCAAGCGCATGATTTATTGTAGTGATAAAGATGGCGACTTGGATTTATATGTCATGAATTTGGCCACTGGAAAAGAAAAAAAAGTCACGAATACTTTAGGTTATGATGGGGGTGCTTGGTTTAGCCCAGATGGTAAAAAAATTGTTTGGCGCGCTAGTCGCCCTTCTACGACAGCAGAAGTAGCGGAATACAAATCATTATTGGCCGAGGGCTTAGTAGCACCTACTAAAATGGAAGTGTTTATTGCAGATGCTGATGGGTCCAATGCAAAACAAATCACTAATTTAGGTCAAGCCAATTGGGCACCCAACTTTACCCCTGACGGGAAGCACATTATATTTTGTAGTAACCACGAGTACAAATACGGATTTCCTTTCAATATGTATTTAATGGACCTAGAGGGCAATAATATTGAAAAAATTAGCCGTGATAAAGGCTTTGATGCTTTTCCGATGTTTAGCCCAGATGGTAAAAGAATTATGTTCTCCTCTAACAGAAATAATGGCGGCACCAGGGATACTAATTTATTTGTAGCGGATTGGGTGGATTAATGGTTTTGTAGATAAAGTTGTATTTTACAGGCTCAATCAAATCAATGACTATGAATACTGGTTTATTACACTTGCATAATATTTTAAGATGGGTTATATTAATTACCCTGTTATTGAGTATTTACAAATTATTTGTAAAACAAGATGCGCTTAAAACAAGCAAAGTTTTATTCATCGCATCCCATACCACACTTTTAATTGGCTTGTACCAATACTTCGTTAGTAGCTTAGTGGGTTTTAAGGCAATTCAAACTGCTGGGATGAAAACAGTGATGGGTGACTCGGTTAGTCGTTTTTGGGGAATGGAGCATGCTTTAACTATGATTATCGCGATCATTTTGATTAGTATTGGACATATTGGTTATAAAAAGTCGGGAAAGGCGGGTTTGACAACCGTTTTATACCTCCTTGCGCTTGTATTGATCCTTTTGATGACACCTTGGCCGTTTAAGGTAGGAGTGGGTCGTCCTTGGTTCCCAGGCATGTAATATATAAAGTATTGATTATCAATATATTAAAAAGGAGAAGTTTCGCTTCTCCTTTTATTTTGGCCTTTTTTCAATATTT
>CAXNDZ010000166.1:0-3889 GCA_964201225.1 Chitinophagales bacterium
AATTCAGGTATTTACTTGCAAGGCAGATACGAATTACAATTATTAGATAGTTGGGGCGTGATCAAACCAAAGTCAATTGACATGGGAGGAATATACGAACGTAACGATAGTAAAAGACCAATAGGTCAAAGAGTGTTTGATGGTCGTGCGCCAAGACAAAATGTAAGTAAGGCGCCGGGTTTATGGCAGCATTATAAAATTTCATTTCAAGCACCTCGATTTGCGAATGGTGTAAAAACAGAGAATGCAAGAATTTTGAAAGTAGAATTAAATGGGGTGGTGATTCAAGAAAATATAGAATTATCAGGACCTACCGCTGGTTCTATTTCAAGGAATGAAATAGCAGAAGATGCATTAAGGATACAAGGAGATCATGGTCAAGTAGCGTTTAAAAATATTGTGGTGACCAAATTCCCTGATCAAAAACCATCTTTATCTGAAATGAGTGTGAATATATTTCAAGGAAGATTTGAAAAGGAGCCTGACTTAACCAAGCTTAAACCAATGATGCAAAAAACAATTCCAACTATGACGGTGAATATGGAGGGCATACCAAAAAACTTTTACTTATCACAATATAATGGAAAGCTGGTTGTGCCTGAGTCAGGTGAGTTTACTTTTAACTTTGTTTCAAAAGGCGGTCCAGCAAGAATCAAGATTGACAATAAAGTAATTTTTCCTTATGACCGTAAAGGAGGAAAAACAATAATTAAATTACAAAAAGGAGAATATCCCTTTGAATTAATATTATCTAAATATTATGCATCTGAAGTTGCGACTATCTCATTGAAATTGAGTGCAAGTAATTTAAGAGAATATGTAATTAGTGATCCTAAAGTTTTACAGTTGAGCACTAAGGATCCCGTGTTGGTGGAAGCCAAGGAAAATACGATACTTCGTAGTTTTGTGGATTTGCCAGGAAGTAAGCGTGTAACCCATGCTGTCAATGTGGGAACTGCTGAAAAAGTAAATTACACCTATGATTTAAATACTGGGATGGTTATTCAAGTGTGGCGTGGCGACTTTTTAGATGCAAGTCCTATGTGGATTGATAGAGGTGATGGGTCATCCAAACCTTTAGGGGCAGTGCAATATTTTGGTGTACCTACATTAGCTATTAATAAATTAGACAATAGTAATGCTGTATGGAATTCAGACACGACGGGCACTGGTTTTATTTCAAAAGGTTATGTGTTGGATGAATTAGATCGTCCTGCATTTAAATACAATATGTATGGTAATTCAATCACCGATGCAACTAAAATGTTGGACAACAGACAAGGTGTTCAAAGAACCATTATGTTGAAAAATGCAGCAGAGCAAATGTATGTTAGATTAGCATCAGCCAATATAATTGAAGAAGTTTCTACTGGCTTTTATATTGTAGACGATCATGCTTATTATTTAAGATTAGATGATATAGGAAATGTAAAACCAGTCATTAGAACCCAAAATGGCAAAAAGGAATTAATTCTGCCTATTCAAAATAAAATCACTTATTCAATATTATTTTAAGCATATCATTTATGAAATCAAATCAAATAAAAAGTTCAATGCGACTAATTAATTATATACTTTTTTTGTTTGTTGCTGTTTTAGGTATGCAAACGATTAGTTACGCACAAGAATCACCCAAGGAAGAAGATTTTTTCAAGATCAATAAATTAAGATCACCCGAAGGCACTTTATTAGAAGTGGGTGGTTTGTGTACCATGCCTGATGGTAATTTAGCTATTGCTACAAGAAGAGGAGATGTATATATTGTAGAAAATCCGACAAGTCCTAAACCTTATTTTAGAAAGTTTGCTTCTGGCTTACATGAGTTATTAGGAATTGCATACAAAAATGGTTCCTTATATGTAGCTCAAAGAGGCGAGCTAACGCGTTTGCAAGATGCGAACATGGATGGCAAGGCAGATATTTTTGAAACTATTTATGCTTGGCCTTTATCAGGTAATTACCATGAATATAGTTATGGGCCAAAGATTGCACCTGATGGCTCTTTTTATGTGACATTAAATTTAGGTTTTGGGGATGTATGGTGGTCAGGAACCAGCTTTGTTCCATGGAGAGGATGGGCGCTTCATATTTTTGAAGATGGCAGAATGGAACCATGGGCAACAGGCCTTCGTTCTCCTTGCGGAATTAGTATGATTGATGGAGAATTATTTTACACCGATAACCAAGGTGATTGGATGGGATCAGGAAGTATTATGCCAATTAAAAAAGGCGCATTTTTAGGTAACCCTGGAGGCCTTGTTTGGACAAATATGCCCAACTCGCCTTTGAAATTAACACAGGAGGCTATTTTTAGTAAAGTAAACCCAAGAATAGAATTTAGTGAAGATGGAAGAAGAGCAAAGCCAGAGAATTTCGAAAAGGAATCTTTCAAAACATTAGCAGATATTAAAAAAGAGGTACCTGAATTACAAATGCCAGCCGTATGGTTGCCGCATGGTGTATTGGGTATTTCGAATTCTGAAATTGTTAAAATACCCAAAGGCGTTTTTGGTCCATTTGAAGAACAATTATTGGTAGGAGACCAAGGCCAAAGTAAAATATCTCGTGTATTTATGGAAAAGGTGAAAGGAGAATTACAAGGCTGTGCTTGGGATTTTAGAAGTGGATTTCAATCAGGGGTATTGCGAATGTCATGGGCCAATGATGGATCCTTATTTGTAGGGGAAACCAACAGAGGATGGGGATCTGCAGGGGAAGCGAATGAAGGAATGCAAAGATTGTATTGGAATTCATTTATGCCTTTTGAAATGAAAACAGTGAAGGCAATGCCAGATGGTTTTGAAATTGAATTTACTAAACCAATAGACAAGAAAAAAGCAGCCAACCTATCTTCTTATTTAGTAGAGAGTTTCAATTATAAGTATACGCCAGTATATGGTAGTCCTCCCGTGAATTTAAAAAAATGTCCTGTAAAGGGCGTGAAAGTATCTGAGGATGGATTAACCGTGCGTATTATTGTGGGTGATTTAAGACAATACTATATCCACAAAATTTCATTAGATGGTATCAGGGATCAGGATAGTTCTTATTCATTAGTACATTCTACAGCTTATTATACTTTAAACAATATTCCTGATGGCCCTGGTTTATCATTAAAAGAAGTGAGCACCAAAAATTTACCAAATGCGACTGCAGCTGTTGCAAAAGTAAAAGCAGGCGAAGTAATGACGTATGAGCAAGTTAAACCATTACTAATTCGTAATACTTGTGTGGCTTGCCATAATCCAAATAAAAAATTAGTAGGTCCAGGGTTTAATGAAATAGCTAAAAGAAAGTATTCAGTAGATAAAATTTTACAGCTGATTAAAAATCCACAGCCACAAAACTGGCCTGAGTATGCAACACCGATGGCGCCAATGCCACAAGTGTCTGAAGCTGATGCGCGTAAAATTGCAACTTGGATAAATTCATTGGATAAGTAGTGAAGAGATTAAATAAAATATTAAAAATGCAACCATGTATAATTTATGTTGTTGCATTTTTTGTGTTATGTATTTCATGTACCAAGTCGGAGGGGACTGATGTAAATATTATTATACCTAATCCGGCTAATATAAATAGTGATTCGGTAAACTATTTAGCCTTGGGAGATTCTTATACGATTGGCACTTCTATTGATCTCGTGGATGGATATCCCAATCAAACTTTTCAATTATTAAAAGGAGCAGGGCTTAAAATGAGTTCCCTTCAAATCATTGCTAAAAATGGATGGACCGCAGATGATTTAAAGAATGGTTTAGCGGGCGCCGATAAAAAAGCGGTGTATAAAATTGTGACCATTTTAATTGGGGTGAATAATCAATACCAAGGTAAGCAGTTGAATGAATTTGAACCAGGTTTTTTATCCTTACTTAAATCAGCAATTGTA
>CAXNDZ010000167.1:0-3881 GCA_964201225.1 Chitinophagales bacterium
CTGCATTAAAATGTTCCACTCGGGTTAAATAAACCATCTGCGCTATAATTTTTGCAAAGATATAAATTTGATTGTCAAGATAGTCATTTTTCACAGGCCTTTCCCGACCTTTGTTATATGAGAGTAATCATTACCGCAGCCACCAATGGCGAATGGATGCCCAGTTTCCAAAAAATTAACCCCGCTTATGCAGGTACAAATAAGCGATTTTCGGTAGGTTTTCATGAATCAGGCATTGGTTTATTGGCGAGTAGCGTTTCCTTAATGAAGATGTTTGTGCAAGAAACCCCTAGCTTAATTATTCAAGTGGGTATTGCAGGATGCTTTGATAAAAAAGTGCCATTAGGTAAGGTTTTTGCGGTGAAAGATGATTTTGCAGGAGATATTGGCGTGATGGAAAATAAGGTTTGGAAAGATTTGTTTGATTTAAAATTAGACAAACCCAATGACGCGCCTTATGAAAAAAAATCTCTGCCTAATCCTTGGTTAAGCCAATACAATTTATTGAAGCTACCTACTAAAAAAGGCGTAACCATAAACACCATTAGTACAGATAAAAATAAAATTGATTTATACAGTGGCCGTTATAAAGCAACCCTAGAATCCATGGAGGGAGCGGCTTTACATTATATAGGTCGTGATTTAAATATTCCATTTATACAAATTCGTGCGGTATCCAACTATGTGGGCGAAAGAAATAAAGCAAAATGGAATATGCAGGAAGCCATTTATAATTTGAATGAAACCTTATTGCAATATTTAGATGCCCTTAATAAAATAGCCTAATCATGCCTGAGTTTGAAATAGGTTTTTCGCCCTGCCCTAACGATACTTTTATTTTTGATGCTTTAGTGAATCATAAAATAGACACCAAGGGTTATACTTTCAAAGTGCATTTACAAGATGTGCAAACTTTAAATGAGTGGGCGATTGAGGGGAAACTTCCTTTTTCAAAAATTAGTTATGGGGTGTGGCCATTGGTAAAAAATAAATATACCTTATTAAACAGCGGCGGCGCGTTGGGTAAGGGTGTTGGGCCTTTATTGGTGTATAAAGAAGATGCATCACTTCCTGATGGTAAGCCAGATGCTTCCACCATGCGCGTTGCAATACCTGGCGTGAATACCACTGCACATTTGCTTTTTAGCTTGGCATTCCCCAATGTTACCAACAAGGAATTTTTAGTATTTAATGAAATTGAAAATGCAGTGTTGCATGGCGACGTTGACGCTGGTGTAATAATTCATGAGAACCGTTTTACCTATGCAGATAAAGGCTTAAGCAAATGGTTGGACCTAGGCACTTACTTTGAAGAAACTTTTAACGCGCCTATTCCTTTAGGTGGTATTATTGCACGCAATGATGTTAATGAAAAAGATATTGCTATTGTAGATGATCTTATCAAACAGAGTGTGCAATATGCTTTTGCCAATAGCTACGACATTTTACCAGACTATATAAAACATCATTCGCAAGAAATGTCCGAACAAGTAATGCGTCAGCATATTGATTTATATGTAAACGATTTTACGATTGATATGGGTGATACTGGAAGAAAAGCAATTCAGCAATTAGAGAATACATTTTCTGAATTAAATAAATAAAACTTACTACTCCTTCAAGGCTTTGGCATAGGCGGCTAGTACGCGCTCACGCGCTGCCTCATGTATTACAATAGGTTTGGGATATTCAAAGCTATCTAGCTCTGGCACCCAATGCCTGATGTATTTTAAGTCCTTATCAAATTTTTCAGTTTGTAAGCGTGGATTGAATACCCTGAAATAAGGCGCGGCATCACAACCACTGCCACTCGCCCACTGCCAACCTCCATTGTTCGCGGCTAAATCAAAGTCCAATAATTTTTGCGCAAAATATGCTTCGCCCCAACGCCAATCAATTAATAAATGCTTGGTTAAAAAACTAGCCACAATCATACGCACTCTATTATGCATAAATCCTGTGGTATTTAATTCACGCATGCCTGCATCTACGATTGGATAACCTGTGCGCCCTTCACACCAGGCTTTAAATTCTTTTTCATTATTACGCCATTCAATAAAATCGTATTTAGGCTTAAAGGATTTCCCCTCTGCAACTTGCGGAAAATGCCATAAAATCATATGATAAAAATCGCGCCAAATAAGCTCATTGAAAAAAGTAGCATTTAAACTTTGCGTCTCCAAAGCCAATGACCTTGCCGATATGGTGCCAAAACGTAAATGCACACTTAAATGTGTTGTTGCATTTAATGCCGGAAAATTTCTTTGTTCGGTGTAATTTTTTACAACCGATGTTTTATACTCCATCGGCGGAATTTCAAGATCCGTTTTTTCAAAACCCATTTCCTTTAAAGTAGGCAGCTTAAATACTTTGGTATCCAAAAAATAATCCAATAATTTTTCCGATGGAAATTTCTTGGGTGTTTTCACCGCCCATGCTGCTCTCCATTTATTTGCATAAGGGGTATAAATCGTGTAAGGTTTTCGATCATCCTTGGTCACCTCGTCTTTTTCAAAAATAACTTGATCCTTGAAATGATGATAGGTCGCATTATTTTTCAAAGCCATCTTTTCAATAGCGGCATCTCGCGCATTGGCCTTAGGACCATAATCATGATTCGTATAAACAGCACTTACATTAAATTCAGAAAATAACTTTTCAAAAACTTCCGTTGGCGTGCCATATTTTACCCAAAGCGATTTTCCTTTGGCCACTAAATCGGTTTGTAAACGCGTTAGGGTTTGATGAATAAAATCGACCCTTCTATCCGCCTTATCTTCTGATTGATTTAAAATGGTTTTATCAAAAACGAAAATGGGTAATACCTGAGTGCCTTGTAATTTTGCCTGATAAAGTGCATGGTACAAGCCTGCGTTGTCCTCCCATCTTAAATCGCGTCTAAACCAAAATATATGTATAGGTGCTGCCATTGGGTTATTTTAAGTTGCTTGTTTAATTCAAGTCTATACAATAACAAATCAGTATAAAAATAGTTGTGTACCGTTTTAATAAAATACTGCTTTTTTATAATTAATTTTAGATATGCAAATTAGCACTATTACCGCAGCCTTGGAAACTTGGGCACCCTTGTCCTATCAGGAATCCTATGACAATGCAGGTTTAATTATTGGTGACCCACTGGCCAATTGTACCGGTATTTTATGTTCCTTAGATTGTACCGAAGACGTGGTTGACGAAGCCATCGCCCAAGGCTGTAACCTAATTGTGAGTCACCACCCCATTGTTTTTAAGGGAATTAAACAATTTACACCCAATCACTATGTGACTAGGGTCGCAGTAAAAGCCATTAAAAATAATATCGCACTTTACGCCATTCACACCAATTTGGATAATATCATTGACGGGGTTAATAAAACCCTAGCAGATAAACTTCGACTTGAGAATCGCTCCATTTTGGCCCCGCAATCAGGTATTTTTGATAAAAATGGAGATCCGGTGGGTGCCGGCTTGGTGGGTGAGCTTCCCCTCGAAACTGATGAGCAGGATTTCATCAAATGGGTCAAAGAAAAGTTCAATTTAGCAGTGGTAAAGCATACGCCTTTCATCAATAAACAATTGAAAACCATAGCTTTATGTGGTGGCGCAGGCAGCTTTTTGATAGATGCTGTTAAAAGACAAAAAATAGACTGTTTTATCACTAGTGACCTCAAATACCACGAGTTTTTTGAGGCCGATGGGCAGCTTTTATTGCTAGATATTGGTCATGGGGAGAGCGAACAATTTGTTCCGGCCCTAATTGTTGCTTATTTAACAGGTAAATTCCCTACCTTTGCCGTCCTCGAATCCTCGGTAAACACCCAACCGGTGCGTTATCTTAAAGATTGAGATTCACAGCATTAAGACCATCCAAATAAATTTGA
>CAXNDZ010000168.1:0-3858 GCA_964201225.1 Chitinophagales bacterium
GGTACCAACATATTTAATAAATATTATAGAACTGCATATGGTAGTCCTCAAATTGGTGGATTGTACTATGTTAGTTTTGGTTATAACGTATTTTAGTATATTAGGATGGGTTAGTCCTAAGAGTCCCTTCTCGATTTATCGGGAGGGGATTTTTTTATGCGTAAGAATTATTTTTTTCCTGTATAAAGCTTTATTTTTGCCACTCAAATTAAAATAGCAACATGCGTTCAATACCATTTAGAGAAGCACTTCGGGAAGCGATGAACGAGGAAATGCGCAGAGACGACCGAGTATTATTGATGGGAGAGGAAGTAGCCGAGTACAATGGCGCTTATAAAGTAAGCCAAGGGATGTTGGCAGAGTTTGGCGCAAAACGAGTTATTGATACCCCTATTTCTGAACTTGGTTTTACTGCGGTAGCGGTAGGCGCTGCACAAAATGGATTAAGACCCATTGTCGAATTCATGACTTGGAATTTTGCGGTACTTCCTTTGGATCAAATTTTAAATACGGCCAGTAAGATGCTAGCGATGAGTGGCGGCCAAATTGGTTGTCCTATTGTAATGAGGGGGCCAAATGGTAGTGCAGGTCAATTAGGGGCACAACATTCCACCGCTTTTGAAAGTTATTTGGCTAATATTCCTGGTATTAAAGTGGTTTCTCCTTCCAATGGTTACGATGCAAAAGGGCTATTAAAACAAGCCATTCGTTATGAAGAGGATCCAGTGATGTTTTTGGAAAGTGAAGTGATGTATGGCGATAAATGTGATATTCCTGATGATGAATATTATATCCCATTAGGCAAAGCAGATGTTAAAAAAGTTGGTCGTGACATTACCATTGTTTCTTATAATAAAATGATGAAAGTAGCATTGGGTGCTGCAGCAGAATTAGAAAAAGAAGGCATCAGTGCGGAAGTGGTTGATTTACGTACCATTCGCCCTTTGGATTGGATGACCGTTTTGGAAAGTGTTAAAAAAACCAATCGTCTGGTGATTATTGAAGAGCAATGGCCATTTGCTTCTGTCTCTTCAGAATTATCTTATCGCATCCAAAAAGAAGGCTTTGACTATTTAGATGCACCTATTCGTCGTATCACCAGTGCAGATGCACCGATGCACTATGCACCTAATTTAGCTGCCTTAGCCATCCCTGATGTGGCTAGGTCCGTAACATTGGTGAAGGAACTGATGCAACAGTATAAATAAAAGCAATATCCTTGCTAGTAGCCGGTTAAATAGGGTTGTTATCATTATCCTTTATTTAAACCACTTATAAGAATACTTGGACACTTTAAAAATAAAATTATCAATATCCCTCACAAAGGGATATTTTTGTTACATATAATTCAACTTCATTTTATGGGCTATATTTTATTGATTTTATTTTGGTTAGGATGGCATATTGGTATTTACTTAATGTTAAAAAAAGCAGGGGTGGCAAGCGCAAAGGCCATTTTCCCAATTTATAATACATGGGAGGTGGTAAAACTTTGTGGTATTTCAAAAGTTTGGTTTTGGATACAACTCATTCCAATTCTTGGACAATTTGTAACCTTATGGATATCCATCATATTTGTGATGCATTTTAAAAGAGTGGGGATGCTGCAGCATACATTAACTATTTTGGTACCTTTTATTTATTTACCCTATTTAGGGCTTTCTTCAAATGAGCGATGGCATGGTAAAGAAGCATTACAGCATTACCACAAATCAGCATCAAGAGAGTGGGTTGATGCGGCTGTTTTTGCTATTGTAGCGGCTACTTTAATTCGTACTTTTATTTTTGAAGCATATGTGATTCCTACCGAGAGTATGGAAAAAACTTTATTAGTAAATGACTTTTTATTTGTGGATAAAATTACTTACGGCGCGCGTATTCCTCAAACTCCCGTAAGTTTCCCATTTGTTCATAATACTTTACCCATGGCACCAACTACGCCATCTTATATCAAGTGGGTACAAGTGGATTATACCAGATTGCCAAAATTGAGGGGGATTGATCGAAATGATGTGGTGGTTTTTAATTTTCCTGCTGGGGATACCATTATTAATCTGCCCGAATTTGGTAGTAAAATACCTTATTATGACGTGTTAAGAAGCCCTGAGTATGCAAATAACCGCGAAAAATTATTGAATGATTATCCCATTTTAGTGCATCCAGTGGATAAGACGGATAATTATATCAAAAGATGTGTTGGTATTCCTGGTGATATTATTCAAGTGAAGGGCAGTCATTTATGGGTGAATGGTGCTCCGGCATTTGATGCGCCATATTCGCAAACTGAATTTATTGTGCAAACCAATGGCCAACCAATCCCTGAAGATTATATTCAAGACAGTTTAGGCATTAATATTAATGATGCCAGTTCCGATTTCCAAATCATGGAAGGCAGTACCAATACATTTAAAATTAACATGACTGCAAATGCTGCGGAAAATTTGAAAAAATTACCACAGGTTTTGTCTGTTACTAATTTTGACGAGAATACAGTTGGGTATACTTTCCCTTACGATATGTCCCATTTCCCTTGGTCGGTAGATAACTATGGTCCTATTCGTATTCCAAAGCAAGGAGATGTGGTACAATTAAATGATAGCACCATTGAATTATATCGTCGTATAATTTCAAATTACGAGCATAATAATTTAGAAGAAAAAGAAGGCAAGTATTATATAAATGGCGTTCAAGTCACTACTTATACAGTCAAACAAAACTATTATTGGATGATGGGGGATAATCGTCACCGTAGTCAAGACAGTAGGTATTGGGGCTATGTTCCTGAGACGCATATTGTTGGACGCGCAGCATTAATTTGGTTTAGTTACAGTAAGTCCATTAGATGGAATAGATTGTTCAGCCAAATAAAATAGATTATTTTTAAACCTCACAGCATGTGAGGTTTTTTATTAAACAAAGGTGTATGAAACAAAAATTCGAGTTTGAATTTGAGCATTTTGAGCAGATAGAATCATTAACTGAAACAGATGCTTCATTACTCATTGCTGCGCGAAATGCAACTAAAACAGCATTTGCACCTTATTCCAAATTCAAAGTGGGCGCTGCTGCCTTGTTATCCAATGGTCAAATTGTTATTGGGTCCAATCAAGAAAGTGCCAGTTATCCAGTGGGTATTTGTGCAGAAAGAACTTTATTAAATAGCATTGGGAGCCAATTTTCAAGCGAAACCATCCTTGCCATGGCAATTAGCTATGATACGGATAAAGCAGCCTGTGATACCCCCATTTCGCCTTGTGGCATGTGTAGGCAATCCTTGCTTGATTTTGAAACTCGATATCAGTCACCCATCAAGATAATATTAGCAGGTAAAACGGGGCTTATAATGGTCGTAGCAGCAGCTAAAAATTTATTGCCTTTTGGGTTTGATGGGGCAATTTTGAAATAAGTTAAAACAAGGTTTGTACGCCGAGCGCTAATCTGAATTCATGTTGTAATAACCATTTTTTTCTGGTTTTTCCCCAGGCGTAACCAACCAAGGATCGGTCTGATCCAATTATGCGGTGACATGGAATTAAAATAGCTACTTTATTTTTTGCATTGGCGGAGGCCGCAGCCCTCACTAAATTTGGGTCACCCATTTTTTTTGCTAAGTCCCCATAGCTTAATGTTTTTCCAAAAGGGAGTTCATATAATTCTTTCCAAACCTTTTGTTGAAATTCAGTACCCTCTTGATCAATGGGGACGGTAAAGCTGCGTCTTTTGCCAGCAAAATATTCAATGAGTTCCTCCATGCACTGATGTATTACGGCTGGCATTATTTGTTCCGTTTCGTTATCTTCTAATTCGGGGTGATCAATAAAAGTGAGTTGTTGAATGCAATGTTCTGATGAAACCATT
>CAXNDZ010000169.1:0-3850 GCA_964201225.1 Chitinophagales bacterium
CCCTTTAGGTCCTTTACTCGCATCTGTTTGTGCCATCACTAAATAAACCGAAGCGCTTGAACCATTCGTAATCCAATTTTTAACCCCATTCAAAATAAAATGATCCCCTTTATCTAGCGCTGAGGTATGCTGATGTGTTGCATCACTACCTGCTTCTGGTTCACTTAATAAAAATGCGCCTAAATATAATTCCCCGTCTTTTTTACCCTGTGCTAATGGCGTTAAGTATTTTTGTTTTTGACTATCAGTACCATAATGTTCCAAACCCCAACACACTAAACTATTATTCACACTCAGACAAACACTTACACTTGCATCAATTTTTGAAATTTCCTCCATTGCCAATACATAGGATACGGTATCCATTCCGGCACCGCCAAACTCAGGTGCAGTCATCATACCTAAAAAACCTAAATCAGCTAATTGTTCAATTTGATTTTTGGGAAATTTTTGCTGCTCATCTCTTTCAATGACTCCCGGCAAACATTGTTGTTGCGCAAATTCACGAGCCGCTTTTTGAATCATTAATTGTTCTTCCGTTAATCTAAAATCCATATACAAAATTTGTATAAATTTACGCTAACAATTGTTAGTATAAAAATTTATTTTTGTACTTTTTTGTAAAATAATTGCGCTACTATTAATCCTCACTTGGTTCTTGCTGACTTAAGCAATGAAAACTGCCCAAACCCCAAATAATATCCGTTGAATCAATCCCAACTACTTGGCGTGTTGGAAAACAAGATTGAATAATTTGCATGGCTTTATCGTCCTTGTTACATCTAAAAGTGGGTACAATAATATGCCCATTACTGATGTAAAAATTAGCATAAGAAGCAGGAAGCATTTGATCTTCATATATTACATCTGCAGGCATTGGAAGTTCTACAATATTTAATTGCTTCCCATTCAATAAGCGCATTTGTTTTAGCTCCTTCAAATTTTGTTGTAAAATTTCATGATTATCCGACAACACATTATCCTCAATGACTGTAATAACTGTATCCTCATTAACAAAACGAACCGTATCATCAATATGACCATCGGTATCATCTCCTACAATTCCATCAGACACCCATAACACCTGATCCATCCCATAATAATCACACAAATATTTTTCAATTTGCGATTGATTTAAATGTGGATTTCTATTGGGGTTTAACAAACATGATTTTGATGTCATAATGGTACCAGCCCCATTAAAATCTACAGAGCCCCCTTCCATGATAATTTCTGGATAAAAAACTGGCAGGTTCAATGCCTTAGCAATATTTGTTGGCATTACATCATCCAAATCATATGGCGGATATTTACCACCCCATGCATTAATATTCCAATCAACAATTGCTTTTTTATCTTCAGGATGATTACGAATTAAAAAGGAAGGTCCATGATCGCGACACCAAGCGTCATTGGAAGGATATAAATAAAAAGTTACTTTAGTTAAATCAACGCCTGCTAATTGCAACATTTTATTTGCAGAGTTGCGCATTTTTTCATCTACGACATTAATACAAACACGTTCCGTTAATGCGACTACTTTAACAAACTCCGTATAGGATGGATAAATACTTGCAATTTTACCAGGCCAGCTTTCCTCCTTATGTGGCCATGTTAACCAAATAGCTTCGTGTTTTGCAAATTCGGCTGGGAAATAATAGCCCAATGATTTGGGTGTGACCCCATCACCCATTTTCCTTAATTCATTTAAATGATTATTCTGCATCATCAATATATCTTTTAGTAATGGGTTCATATGAATCAATACGACGGTCACGTAAAAACGGCCAATGCGTTCGATAACTGTCCGATTTTTCAGTATCAATATCTATCACAGCTACTTCTTCATTGTCATGTGATGCTTTATAAAGTAAGGTTCCAAATGGATTACTCACAAATGAACCACCCCAGAATTTCATCGCTCCATTTTGTTCTAACCCAACTCTATTCACACTTATCACCGGAACACCATTGGCAACTGCATGACTGCGTTGAATAGTTTGCCAAGCATTATACTGCTCTGTATTGGTTGCTTCATCCTGCGATGTGGCCCATCCAATAGCTGTTGGATAAAATAACATTTCAGCACCCATTAAACTGGTAATACGCGCAGCTTCAGGATACCATTGATCCCAACAGATTAAAACGCCGATGGTGGCAAACTTTGTTTTGAAAACTTTATATCCTAAATCACCCGGCGTAAAATAAAATTTTTCATAATAAGAAGGGTCATCAGGAATATGCATTTTACGATACTTGCCTAAATAAGTACCATCCGCATCTAACACCGCTGTTGTATTATGATAAAGACCTTCCGCTCTTTTTTCAAATAAGGAGGCAATAATCACGACGACTAACTCTTTTGCCAATGCAGCTAGCGTATTGGATGTTTCTCCTGGTATCGCTTCCGCTAATTTAAAATTGTCATAGGATTCTACATCGCAAAAATATAAAGAGGAGAATAATTCTTGTAAACAAATTACTTGAGCGCCTTGCTTTGCAGCTGCCCTTATTTTTTCAATTGCCTTTTGATTGTTAGCGCTTTTTTCAGCACTACAAGACATTTGTATAATTCCTACTTTTACGATGGACATATGATATGAATTAAATGATTGAATCAAAATTACGCAACCCCAACAACTTTTGCGTCAAAAATCCTTCCGCATATTCTACCCCAATTTGATGCCCTAATTCCTTGGCCCTACTCTTTACAAATTCGATGAATGCTGCTCCCGAAATAAATGTATCCGGTTCTGTTGAATTTGGATCATAAAATTGAGAAGCATGCGCCATTATGGACGCCATTTTCTTATCCATAAAAGCACTTATATCCACAACAAAATTAGGCGCCAATGATTTTGATTGTATATAATGAAATACTTGGTTCGGTCTCCAAGGCGTTTGCACTTGTCCATTGTGCGTACTTTGTATTTTTACCAAACCCGCTAAAAATGAAGCTGTTTCCACCAACTGTGCTGCACGCCCATGATCAGGATGTCGATCATCCGTTGCGTTACATAAAATAATAGTGGGTTGGTAACATCTAATTATTTCAATAATCGCAAATTGATTTTCTTTACTATTTTCAAAAAATCCATCAGGCATACCCAAATTTTCACGAACTGCCGCACCAATGATTTGACTCGCCAATTGTGCTTCCTTTAATCGTTGCGAACTATTACCACGGGTTCCTAATTCCCCTTTGGTTAAATCGATAATACCCACTTTTTTACCTTGGGCTACTGCCGATAACAGCGTACCGCCACAACCTAATTCTACATCATCCGGATGTGCTCCAAAAGCAAGAATGTCTAGTTTTTGCATCTCTCTTTAAATTGTATTCAAAGTTAAGGCTTGATGTAAAGCAATAGCCTACAAAACTTTGAAAATGTTATTATACCCTTTAACCAATAGTATACCCCAATCTAACCAGTATAAAATAAGCTAATTAATGACAAAAAACCCTCTCTTACTAGGTAAGAAAGGGTTTAATAAGTTATAAAAAAAGCTTTTTTATTGGGCTATTTTATTTTTTCTTAGCGTAACGCTTATTGAATTTATCAATACGTCCAGCTGTGTCTACCAACATGTTTTTACCTGTGTAAAAAGGATGTGAAGTGTTTGAAATCTCCAATTTGATGACTGGATATTCATTTCCGTCTTCAAATAAAATGGTTTCTTTAGTTTGAGCTGAAGATTTACCTAAAAAAGAAGTACCGTTACTCATGTCCTTGAACACTACAAAACGATACGATTCTGGATGGATACCTTGTTTCATTATATATGATTTTTAAGGATGCACGGTTTTTGCCGTACAATTTATTAAATAGGTTGCAAATTTAGGTAAAAC
>CAXNDZ010000170.1:0-3839 GCA_964201225.1 Chitinophagales bacterium
CATTGTAAAACTTCTTTTTTTGTAGTTAACGATTAACTACGATTTTATTTTTTTATTTCGGCTGCGAAGATACGTGGAAAAGGCGTAAATCAATCAAAAATTTCAACGTTTTTTGGATATTTAGCGCGATTGAAAATGAATAGGTTATCGGCAATATGGGCTGTGTAACTAATGGAAAGGACCTTTACATCAGTTATATTATTGCTTTTGTCTAATATGGAAGCATTGGATAAGGCCGATTTGAGCTTATCAATAATCAAGGTCACTTTTTGAAAATTCTTCCTTTTATCGATGGGATATAATTCGATTGTGGCTTTACTCGCATTTTGACTTAACAAGCTGAAATTGAAGTCTTTATCATAGTTACCTGATAATAATTTTTGAGGACTCAATGTTTGATCCGACTCCCCCATGGCTGACTTAGAAATGGAGTTAACCCCGTCAAAATTATAAATACTTGCGCCATCACAAAGAATTTCGGTTTTACCCTCATTTAAGAGGTATTTGTCCCCTTTCATTTTCAAATTAACGGACTTTGCCCCCATGGACTTTCCCTTGTTATTTTTAGTACTAAGTTGAATTTTGACTAATATGCCTTTGGACTGCTTCACTTTTTGCCCTAATTGGTCTAATAAGGCCTTGGCTTGTGGATCCTTTTGCGCCAAAGATGGAATCGAAATAAGGGCTATAAATAATATAAATAAATATCTCATTTTCAGTTTTTGGTTGATTTTAAGCTTTATTATTAAAAGTTATCATTTTTACAAAAATAGTCAATTGTTGTTTAATGAACCATCCAATTCAAAAGCACTTTTAAAAGGGGGTATTTTATAGGTGTTATAGGTTTTGTAAAAAATCGTATAGCTCTGCATCTGTTTTATAAAGTACTTCTCTTGGCTTACTGCCTTGGCTTGCCCCAACAATTCCTGCTGACTCTAATTGATCCATTAAACGTCCTGCCCTATTATACCCTAGTTTCATTCGGCGCTGTATTAAGGAGGTGGAGCCCATTTGTGCATTCACGATTAATTTAGCAGCATCTTCAAATAACGGATCTCGATCATTCGCATTAAAACCACTTGCATCCATATCTTTCTCATCGGTGTATTCTGGTAATAAGAAGGCTTGCGGATAACCTTTTTGTTCGGCAATAAAATTACAAACGCGATCCACTTCAGGAGTATCGACAAATGCGCATTGCAAACGCGTAATTTCCCCATTATAACTTACAAGCATATCTCCTTTACCAATTAACTGCTCAGCACCACCCGCATCTAAAATGGTTCGGCTATCAATTTTACTAGATACCTTAAATGCAATACGCGCTGGGAAATTCGCTTTAATCGTTCCTGTAATAATATTTACCGACGGGCGTTGTGTTGCTATAATTAAATGTATTCCCACCGCGCGCGCCAACTGTGCTAAACGTGCAATGGGCATTTCTACTTCCTTACCAGCAGTCATAATTAAATCAGCAAACTCATCCACAACTAAAACTATGAAGGGCAAATATTGATGTCCTTTTTCAGGATTTAATTTTCGTGCCGTAAATTTCTCGTTATACTCTTTGATATTTCTACAACCTGCTTCCTTTAATAAATCATAGCGATTATCCATTTCAATACACAATGCATTTAAAGTGCTGATTACTTTTTTGGTATCAGTAATGATTGCATCTTCCTCCCCTGGTAATTTTGCTAAGAAATGTTTTTCAATGACGCGGTACAAACTCAACTCTACTTTTTTAGGATCCACCAACACAAACTTTAATTGCGATGGATGCTTTTTATATAATAAGGAAACTAAAATTGCATTTAAACCCACTGACTTACCTTGACCTGTGGCTCCAGCCATTAACAAATGCGGCATGCTTGCCAAATCCACAATGAAGTTTTCGTTGTCAATTTTTTTACCAATAGCTATTGGAAGTGAGTATTGACTCGTTTGAAATTTTTCACTCGCCAATAATGTTTTCATACTCACCACTGACTTGCGAATATTGGGTACTTCAATACCAATGGTGCCCTTTCCAGGGATCGGTGCAATAATACGTATCCCTAATGCGGCTAAACTTAATGCAATATCATCCTCTAAATTTTTAATACGACTGATACGGACACCTGGCGCAGGCACAATTTCATATAAAGTCACCGTAGGTCCTACGGTAGCAGCAATACGTTGTATTGAAATATCGTAATTTTTTAAGGTCGCAATGATTTGATTTTTGTGCGTTTCCAATTCCTCGGGGTCCTGTACAATTTTTTCACTGCCATGCGTCTCTAATAAATTAATAGAAGGATACTTGTAATTTTTTAAATCAAGGGTTGCATCATATTTGGTCGCTAAACTCCCTATAGCCGCTGCAGGAATGACTGCTTCTTCTGCACCTTCTTTTATTTCTAAATCCAAATCCTCCAATAACTCCCCATCAAAATCTTGAATATTCTTTTTCGAGGGTACCACTTCAACGATGGGCGCGACCTCAGGAATTTCTTCCTCTTCAATTAAGGTGGGTTCCAATTCAGCGATGTTTGTATTTGTTTCTTCTTCTAAGGACAACTCATCAATGAAAAGCTTTCCCCCATCCGCAATATCTGTAGGTATCAAATTACCCTCCGCATCTCTATTTTCCTTAAGCTTATTGCCACCGGCATTTTGCAGGTTTGCAGCTTGATTTAAATCCCATTCTTGTTTAACTGCTTCTTCGTTGTCCTCGCTTATAAATGCTTCCTCCTTTTTCTTGGGAAGTGAAAAGCTCAAATTAGGAACTTTGAAAATTGGATTAACCCGCCATATAAAATAACTAAACCCAGCAACGAATAGTATAGCGCCTGTTCCTAAACTACCCACCCACTTAATTAACCAACTACTACTATATTCTCCCAATGCACCGCCCCATGAAAATGCAGCTTGTGCAGACACAAATGCAAAACAAGTGCTTAAAACCAATAAGCCAATAATTACATAACGCACATTACGCCATAAACTAAAAATGGGTTTTGTAAAAAACAAATTCACCCCAAGCACAAAAAAGAAAGTACAAAATAAATAGGCCGCAACACCAAATCCATTAAACATGATTTGATAAGCTATAAATGCACCCAGGTACCCTAATAAATTATTTACCTTAACATCGTTTGTGGAAAATAACTTAGTTCGCCATAACTGCACCATATCCTGGTCCTCCTGCCAAGTAAATAAATAGGAAGTAAATGCGACAAATAGAAATAGGGCAATAAGCAAACAAATGGCGCCAGCTATTTTTGAAGTTCGTTCATCTTTTACTACTTCTGTAACTGAAACGGAGGCCTCCTTATCTGGATTTAAGATAGGAGAATTGACGTTGGGTTCTTTTTTGCTTTTAAGCGTATTTGCCATGATAACAAATATAAGTTATCTGTATAGGACGAAAAAGGAATTTGAAAAAATGTGTAAAATTGGAAATAGTAGTGCCTACTTATCCACTTTATTAAGAAAAACCACCCTCAACCAAAGAAACCACCCTAGCATAAAACACAAACCGCCTATCGGTGTGATGGGGCCAATAAAAGGAATTAATGGATGATCTGTAGTAGCAATCAAAGTCAAAATGTACAAGGAACCGCTAAACAATAAAGTACCTGCTATAAAAAAATGAGCAGCCCACGCTATCCTTTTTTGCTCCTTAACGCTAAGGTGACGTTGGTTGCAATAAATGGCTAAAGTAATCAATGCCATCGCATGCATGAATTGATACCTTACCCCTGTTTCAAATATTTGCAATTTATCAACGCTCACCATCGCTTTTAAAGCATGCGCGCCAAATGCCCCTAATAAAACAGACAAAGCTGCGAAAGCTA
>CAXNDZ010000171.1:0-3814 GCA_964201225.1 Chitinophagales bacterium
CCACCCTCATACATTTTAGTAAATGTTCCTTTGGGTCCTTTGTGCGCAGGCCAAAATCCGCCATTCGGATCTGGAGTTGTGAAATTACTAGCGTTACCTAGCACAAAACGCCAAAGAACATAACCTGCTACGATACACACGATGGGTGCCAATGTAGCAACTAAATTTCCGCCTTCTTGAGGCTGTGCAGCGCTCTTAGCTGTTGCAGTTGATTTTGAAAGATCAGCCATGATTCAATTGATTTTAGTTTAAAATTATTTTTTTAGTTACCCCGATAATTACGAACCCCATTTTCTCTCAAAAATGTAAATTAATAGCTATTAAGGGCTTACAAAATAGGGAATTTATTGGTCCAAACAAATTTCCAAGTATTTTTTTATTATAAAGTTTTACAAAAAAGCATCCTTATCCCGAAACTTGTATATTTACTACTCTTATTTATAAACTAATAATGTTTAATATGAAAAAATTAATGCTCGTTTTTGGCCTATTTGTTATGATACAAAGTCAGGTTCAAAGTCAACGTCCAAGTGGTCCTAGACCCGATCAAATGCCAGGCCAACGCCCTGATACAAGTGGCGTAAAAAAGGATATTCCTCCTGTAAAAACTGGCCCCAAAGCGTATGGGGAAGTCATCACCAAAAAAGCGGTTAGCCAAAAAGGTGTTTTTACCGTACATTTTTTAGATGATAAGTATTATTTTGACATCCCAGACCAATTAATAGGAAGGGAGCTTTTGGCAGTAACTCGTTTTGTTAAAGTTCCAGGTGGCGCCCGTAAATATGGTGGCGAAGAAGTGAATGAGCAAAGCATTGTTTTTGAAAAAGGACCCAATCAGCGCTTATTTATGCGTGTGGTAACCCTTATAAGTAAGGCCGATTCTACACAAACCATCGCGAAAGCCGTGAAAAACTCCTATTTAGACCCTATTGTAGCTTCTTTTGATATAAAAGCATTCGGAAAGGATTCAAATAGCTCCATTATTGATGTTACTGACTTCTTTAAAGGAGATAACCAAGCGGTGAGCTTGACTAGCAACGAAAAGCGTTCTTTTAACCTTAGTGCTTTGGCATCAGATCGTTCCTTTATACAAAGTATCAAATCATACCCTAAGAATATTGAAATTAGGACCGTTAAAACCTATTCTGCGTCCGCGGGCGGTGGCATTGGAAGTCCAATGGGTGGTGGAAGCACCATTCCGGCTGTAAGCAATGCAGGAGCAGTTACTTTTGAATTAAATACCTCGGTTTTATTGTTACCGGAGGTTCCAATGAATCGCCGTTTATTTGATCCAAGGGTAGGTTATTTCGCAGATAATTTTGTAACCTATTCTGATGACCAACATAAGGTAGAAAGCCAAACCTTCGCGGTTCGTTACAGATTGGAACCTAAGCCTGCAGATATGGAGAATTATAAAAAAGGTATGTTGGTGGAGCCAGTAAAACCAATTGTTTACTATATCGACCCAGCGACACCAAAAAAATGGGTGCCTTATTTAATTGCAGGGGTGAATGATTGGAATGTTGCTTTTGAAAAAGCAGGTTGGAAAAATGCAATCAGCGGAAAAGAGTGGCCTAACGATAGCACCATGAGTTTAGAAGATGCACGTTATTCGGTGATTCGTTATTTCGCATCAGATATTGAAAATGCCTATGGCCCGCAAGTACATGATCCAAGAAGTGGTGAAATTTTAGAAAGCCATATTGGATGGTACCACAATGTGATGAACTTAGTGCATGATTGGTTTATGATTCAAACTGCTGCAGTAGATAGTAGCGCACGTAAAATGAAATTTGATGATGAATTAATGGGACAATTGATTCGCTTTGTATCCTCTCACGAGGTTGGACACACTTTAGGTTTAAGACATAATATGGGAAGTAGTAGTAAAACACCTGTTGAAAATTTAAGAAATAAAAAATGGGTGGAAGCAAATGGTCATAGTGCGTCTATTATGGACTATGCACGTTTTAACTATGTTGCACAACCTGAAGACAATATAAATCAAACTGGTTTATTTCCACGTATTGGAGATTATGATAAGTGGGCTATTCAATGGGGATATACTTACACAGGTGAATCGGATGTGAATGAAGATAAAAAAGAAAACAATAAATGGATTATCGCTAATTTAAAAAATAATCCAAGAGTTTGGTTTGGTGGAGAAGGATATGGATCTGATCCACGCGCACAAACGGAAGACTTAGGTGATAATGCAGTTTTAGCAAGCGAGTATGGTATCAAAAACTTAAAACGCATCCTCGTTAAATTACCAGAGTGGACAAAAGAAGAAGCTGATAAATATGAAAACTTAAGTGATATTTATATGCAATTAGCTGGCCAATTTAATAGATACATGAACCATGTTGCTAAAAATATTGGTGGTGTTTATGAGAATTTAAAAAGTGTTGAAGAACCAGGTGATGTTTATACACCTACTCCTGTAGCAATGCAAAAAAGTGCAATGGCATTTTTACAAAATCAATTATTCACTACACCAAAGTGGTTATTGGATAATACAATTTTGAATAAAATTTCAAACCCTGTTGCTAATGAGCGTGTACAAGGAATCCAAACAAGTGTATTAAAAAGCTTGCTTGATAAAGGCCGCTTATTAAGATTAACCACAAGTAATACGCGTTTCAACAATGCAAGCTATGCATTAACCGATATGATGGATGATGTAAGAAAAGGATTGTTTAGCGAATTGGCTACACAAAAAGCAACGGATATATTCCGTCGCAACTTGCAAAAAACTTATGTGAGTCAGTTAAATGACTTAATCAATCCTAGTGCAAGCCCTGCAGCGGCAGCTGGAGGATTTAGAATTGGCGCACCAGTGGACGTTGAAAATTCAGATGTATATTCTGAAGCTAAATCACAATTAAAGAAATTAGCAGCTTCCTTAAGAGCAGCTAGTTCAAGTGATGCAGCTACTTCAAGCCACTATGCTGATTTACAAGACAGAATTAAAAAAGCATTAGATCCTAAATAAAAAGGAACTGCTTTTAAATAAAGCAAAAGCCCCGCCCGATGAATCGGTGCGGGGCTTTTTTATGCAACTGCTATTTTGTAGCGATAAATAAATGGTAAGCTTTTCGATTAAATAAAACTACTCATATCGAAGTGCGTCAATTGGATTAAGAGCTGCTGCTTTCATCGCTGGATAAATTCCTGCAACCAGTCCAACCAAGGTGCAAATGGCAATTCCAATACCCACCCATAACCAAGGGACAATGAAGCCTGTTTTTAAAACAATACTAAATATATTTCCCACAAGCACCCCTAAAATAATACCAAAGATGGCGCCTAAAATACTAATCAAAATACTTTCAAATAAAAATTGACGTCGCACATCCCTTCTTTTACCTCCGAGGGCTTTGATCAATCCAACTTCTCTTGTACGCTCATTTACGGCAACTAACATAATATTCATTAACCCAATCGCTGCGCCAATTAAAGTAATCAAACCTATAGCACCAGCAGCTCCACTAATGCCCGCCAACAATCCAATAAATATATCTGCGAACTTATCACTCTTGTCAATGATGAAATTATCCGACTCACTAGGTATTAATCTACGCGCCTTTCTCATTTGCTCCATGGATTCACCAATGGCTGGATCCAACTCAGCTACATTGTTGACCATCACACCTATTTGATAGGAGGAACTTATGTTTTGATATTGTCGGATATTTTTTAGTGAAGTTACAATGACATCATCCTGACGCATCATTGCACTTGAGCCCTTTGATTTTAATAAACCAATAACACGGTAAGGCTTACCTCCCACTAAAATAACTTTGTCAATACT
>CAXNDZ010000172.1:0-3739 GCA_964201225.1 Chitinophagales bacterium
GTTCCATCTACTGCAGTTAGCGGCGTAGATCTATATTGCACTGATAGTGATGGTATGTTGCATTGGGCTTCTGGAAAATATAGTTTTAAAGACACTATACAATATGTATTTGACAACCTAAGGCCTAATGATAATTTTCATAAACTAGGAAGGGAGTACCAACTTTTTTTACCATTATTCAATAGTGTTAAAAATTTAGAAATTGGAGTAACTAATGGAAGCCTTTTTAAAATTCAGCCGCATCGGATTGAAAAACCTATAGTTGTATATGGTACTTCCATTGCACATGGTGCATGTGCCAGCCGGCCTGGTATGGCATGGACCAATATATTGTCTCGTAAACTTGATCGATCAGTTATTAACTTAGGCTTTTCAGGTAACGGGCGTTTAGAAAATCCCTTAATAGATCTAATTAACGAGATTGACGCTCGGGTTTTTATACTTGACTGCTTGCCTAATTTACTTAGTAAGGATATAGATTCAGTAACACTTCAAAAGCGCATTATTGCATCAGTAAAGTTAATTAGATCAAAACACCCGCATACGCCAATTTTACTTACGGAACATGCAGGCTATACCGATGGATACATGGTTCCAGAGCGTCAAATTTTGTTTGAAGGAGCTAACAAAATATTGAATATAGCTTTTGAAGAACTTACTAAAGAAAATATCAGTAGTATATATTTACTTTCTTTAAAAGAAATAGGGATAGAAGAGGAAGCAATGGTAGATGGAACACATCCAAACGATCTTGGCATGATGCGCTATGCAGAAGCTTATGAAAAAAAAATCAGAGATATATTTAAGGAACCCGTTGGGAAGCTGAAAACACAAATTCCAATACGCCAACGTCGAACCCCCGCTAACTTTGATTGGGAGGCCCGTCATTATTCTATATTAGCTTTAAACAAAACAGAATCAAATAAAGTATTACTAATAGGCAATTCAATTACCCATAATTGGGGCGGCAAACCCAATGCCAAAAGCAATGAATCCTGGCAAAGATATATTGCTCCTTATGAAGTCCGCAACTTTGGATTTGGAGCGGATCGTATTGAAAATGTTTTGTGGCGCATTTATCACGATGCATTGGCTGACATTTCACCTGAAAAAATTATAATTAATATTGGCACCAATAATTTACGCGTAAATAGCAATGAAGAAATTTTAGAGGGACTTCGCTTTTTAGTGCAAGTAATAAAAATGCAGCAACCACAAGCCAAAATAACAATGTTGGGGATTTATCCTAGGAGAGAATATATGGATCGTATTGTATTAATTAATAAAGGTATTCGAGCCATGACGAAATCTGAAAAAGTGGGATTTGCAGACATTGGTAAAGTTTTGTTACAAGCAGATGGAAAAATTAATGAGGCTTTATTTACTGATGGCTTACATCCTAAATCTGCCGGGTATGATAAACTTGGAGAAAAACTAGAAGCGGTCTTGAAAAATAATTAATCTGGTCTGCCTAAAAAAGATGATAATGAAAAAAATATTTTATTCTGGATTATTTGCCTTGATAATAGTTAGTTTGTTTTCCTTTCAAGGTCCAGAGATTGCAGTAAAAAGATTTTATGTTGCTGTGAATGGTAAAGATGCAAACAATGGATCAATTGATCAGCCTTTTGCTACATTAGAACAAGCTCAGAAAGCAGTGAGAATGGCAAAATATGATCACCCTAATACGCCTATTGAGGTAGTTATTAGAAAGGGTACTTATTATCTAGAACAAACGCTTGAATTTACTGCTGCAGATTCCGGAACAAAATCAGCACCCATTATTTGGAAATCTGCCGCGGGTGAAAAAGTTGTTTTAAGTGGAGGTAAGCGTTTATCTGGCAATTGGCAAAAATCAACCAATGGAATTTGGTTTATTGATATACCGGAAACCAAAGATTGGAAAAGAGAGGTGAATGTGCCTGAAAAATATACTAAAAAGCCTGCTTTACCTTTGAACTTTCGGGAACTATTTGTCAACGGCAAAAGAGCCATCCGCGCACGTTATCCAAATATCAATCAAAATAATCCATACTTATATGCTACATCAAGTTCACCTAATCAATTGTCAATTTCAGAAGGGGCAGTAAAAAAAAGTTGGGGAGCTGAAGCTGATGCACAAATTAATTTAGTCCCACGCTGGCGTTTTTTTAATCAATGGAATGATGTAGTTGGCGTTAACCAAGAAAAAGCTACAATAAGTATTGGTCCTCGCGAACAACATGGTGAAATAGATAAGGGAAGCTGGTTTTGGATTGAAGGTGTAAAGGAAGAATTAGATATGCCGGGAGAGTGGTATTTAGATCATCAACTTGGCAGATTATTTTATAAACCATTACAAGGCGAGCTGCCCAATAATTCCGAAATTATTGCGCCCTACTTAAATAGAATATTTTATTTAAAGGGTGATATTGAAACTGGGGCCTATGTTAAGAATATATATTTTGAGGGTTTAAATTTTCAACATACCAGTTTTACTTTAGGTCAAATAGAAGCTAGGGTACACACCGACTGTGCAGTAATGTTTGAAAACACACAGAATTGTAGCATAACTGATTCTTATTTTGAAAATATAGGAGGCTATGCATTTTGGTTACACTTAGATAGTAGGAACAATATTTTTGATAACAATACGGTGAAAAATTCTGGCGGCGGCGGTGTTCTTTTAACAGGTGCTAGATTATCTTATATGGATGATACAAAAATTTTTACGGCTGGTGAAAAAGCGGCAAAAGTTTTTCCAATGCTTAATAGAATAACAAGGAATACAGTGGCGCATTGTGGCAAAATTCGATATTATGGTGGTGGCGTTCATATTGATTCAAGGCCAGCATCTATGGCAATGGAACCAGGAAATTATATTGCACATAATCACTTTAGTGACTTATCGAGAAATGGCATATTTGCATTTAGAAATCAGGGTGGAAATGTTGTTGAATTTAATGAAATACATGATTGTATGCAAACCACCATTGATGGCGCTGCGATTCATTTTGCAACGATGAATCGCTTGGCAGCACCAAACTTTATAATGAATAATTATCTATATGATATCTGGGGATACGAACAATTAATAAATGCAACACCTCGAAGAACATTAGCGAATGGCATATTTCTTGACTGGGCTACGAGTAATACAACAGTAAAGAATAATGTGATTTACAATGCTGGAGATAAAGAAATCAAACCCATTATGGGCAATTGGAACCTTCAGATTGAAAACAATCTTGCTTCAAAAACAAAAATAGCCCCTTTTTTACCACAGGAAATCGGGCCAAAGGGAACCGCTAGTTATAGTATTTATAATGAACAACTTAAAAATATTGGTGCTGTCATTACATCAGCTGAAAAAAATAGAATTTTATATAAAGGTAATTGGCAGAATAAACAAATAGCAGGAATGAGAAACCTATTTAAATATAACTGCCAACAAGCTGCACCGGATAGTGCTGCAGAATGTACTTATTTGTTGCCTATAAACGAATCAGGTAAGTACAAACTTTGCTTCATGTATTTCCCGGATGAAAAAAGTGCTTCCAATGCAAAAATCTCCATTCAACATGCTAGTGGTGTAGAAACTTTAGAGTGGAATTTTAGAAAAGGAGATCCGCTTGGATTTGCAGTGAGGGTGGGTGAATATTATTTTGAGAAAGGGAAGCCTGCAGCAATAAAAATATCTAATGAAAATGCAAATGGTTATATAATTGCTGATGGCGTTGGAATAATTAAACAAGATTAA
>CAXNDZ010000173.1:0-3684 GCA_964201225.1 Chitinophagales bacterium
ATGGCCAATTTGGACAAAAACGCTAAAATAGGTTTAAATCGGCTCATTTTCAGGTCAGTAATTTAGAATGGGAAGATAAGAAAATTTGGCTTCCCCTCATTTTTTCAATATCCAATTAAGTTGTAGGTTTGTTGACACAATGAAACCATTATAATGAAACCATTTTTCAAGGCTAATTTGATCCATTTTATAGCAGTGGCTATATTTTTACTCTGCTCCATTATTTATTGTAAACCAGCATTGGAAGGAAAGGTATTGCAACAATCTGATATAAGTCAATGGAAGGGAATGGCGCAGGAAACCCTAACTGCAGGTGCTAAATATGGTCAAAATCCATTATGGACCAATAGTATGTTTGGGGGTATGCCCACATATCAAATTACAGGGGTGGCAGGCTTTACTTACTCGATTGGATTGCTGGATCGAATTTTTACTTTGAACTTAGCAGAACCGATCAATTTGTTTTTTCTTGCCTGTGTATGTTTTTATTTTTTAGCGATCGTTTTAGGCATCAATCCACTTATTGGAATCATTGGCGCACTCGCTTATAGTTTTGCTACTTATAACCCCATCATCATTGTAGTCGGTCATATTACCAAAATGCACGCGATCGCTTACCTACCCTTTTTTGTGGGCGCTATCTTACTCATCTTTAAAAAGAAATATTTAATTGGTGGTTTACTTACAGGAATTTCTACCGCATTATTTGTGCAAGCGAACCACTTACAAATAACTTATTACGGTTTAATTATTGTGTTTTTTATGACTTTGTATTTTCTAATACAATGGATCCTAAAAAAAGAATATACGCATATTTTAAAAACAATGGCAACTGCATTAACTGCTGGATTACTTGGATTAGCGGTGAATGCCCCTATTTTAATTAGCACTTATGAATATGGTAAAGAGTCCATTCGCGGTGGAAGTATTTTAGCAACCAAAGGAAGCAACACTACAAGTGCTGGTTTAAATAAAGATTATGCTTTATCCTATAGTATGTTTAAAACAGAACCACTGGTATTAATGTTCCCCAATATTTATGGCGGTGGAAGTGATCCAAGTGCGATTGATCCTGATAAATCAAAAGCGATTGAAGCATTGCAACAAATGCAACCGCAGGTAGCACAGCAATTACAATCATTTATTCAGTTTTATTGGGGTGGCATTGGCTTTACTGCAGGCCCACCATATATTGGTATATTAATTTGCTTTTTTGCATTTATTGGCATTTCATTTAAAACCAACGAACATAGATGGTGGATTATCCCAGCCGTAATTTTTTCATTATTATTATCTGCCGGTTCTTACCTTGAAAGTTTTAATTTTTTCATGGTAGATCATCTACCATTTTACAATAAGTTTCGTGCACCTAGCATGATTATGGTTGTACCAACTTTACTTATTGGCATTATGTCTTTGTATGGATTGCAAGGAATCTCAGAACAAACCAATTTTAAGGATTTTTTCAATAAATACAAACCTAGTTTTATTGCTTTGGGCGTATTATTGGCTTGTGTGATTTTATTTTATATCAATAGCGATTTTAAAAGTACCAATGATAAAGAATTACTTACGCAAATAAGTCAAATCTCAGATGCAAATCAACGAACTGCATTTGAACAACCAGCACGTGATTTAACCAATGCATTAGCACAGGATAGAAAAGGATTTATAGAAGGTGATTTATATAGGACATTTATATTTATAGTATTCGCTTTCTTATTCATTTTCTTGTACTTCAAAAAAACCATCAATCAAACGATTTTTATTGCGGCTATTGGTATCATTGCCATGATTGATCTGTTTCAAGTCAATGTAAAATATTTAAAACCAGAGAACTATATTGAAGCAGCTGAAAATGACAACACATTTACTGAATCACCTATTGATATTGCGCTGAAAAGAGATGCATCCAACTACCGCGTATTGGATATGAGGGGCGGAATTCAAAACGCATTTAATGGTGGTGCTTTGGTTGCCTACCACCACAACACAGTGGGTGGATATAACCCGGCCAAACTAAGTATCTACCAAGATTTAATCGAGAACCAATGGTATAAGTTCCCAAATTGCTTGCCAGTTGTGAATATGATGAATACCAAGTATGTTATCACAGGAAATATAGCCACTGATACCATGGCAAATCCTGAAGCATTAGGCAATGTATGGTTTGTAAAAGGGATTGAATATAAAAAAGGGCCAGCCGAGATCATGAGCAGCTTAAGCAGTTTTAATCCAAAGGATACAGCCATCATCGAGGAAAAAGACAA
Organism: Chitinophagales bacterium; assembly: GCA_964201225.1. Classification (GTDB taxonomy): domain Bacteria; phylum Bacteroidota; class Bacteroidia; order Chitinophagales; family Chitinophagaceae; genus Sediminibacterium. The sequence continues at coordinate 2,271 of CAXNDZ010000173.1, forward strand.
ATTAAATGAATTAAGTACCATTGCTTACGACAGCGCAGCTACAATTAATTTAGTTGAAAACAAAAATGATATTGTTACCTATAGTTCCAACGCAAGTCAAAAACAATTTGCAGTATTTAGTGAGGTCTATTATAAGTTAGGATGGAAAGCATATATTGACGATGTTGAATCCCCTATTATCAAAACAAATTATGTTTTAAGAGGCTTGGTGATACCAGCGGGCAAGCACAATATTAGATTCGAGTTCAAGCCAAGTTCTATTGCAATGGCACAAAAAGCCTCAACTTTTGCTTCCATAGTTTTATGGGGATTACTTATTGGAATAATCATTAAATCATTCAAGAAAGAAAAATCACTTTCTTAAAAGACAACTCGACTGAATGACATTATCGATTATCATATGTAGTTACAACAGAGCAAGCTATATCAGCGATGCATTGTCAAGTTTATATGGTCAATCTGCTGGCTTAGCAAATTTTGAAGTAATTATTGTAGATAATAATTCAACAGACAATACCAAGGAAGTATACGCACAATGGAGGCAAACAAATACGAGTGGACAATTTTCATTCATTAGTGAAACAAAACAAGGCGCTTCTTTTGCACGAAATACTGGAGCCGCAATGGCTAAAGGGGAATGGGTTTGTTTTATGGATGATGATGCCGTAGCTACTAATAATTATGTTGAAAATATTTTAAAGCATATTCATACCCAACCGGAAGCCCTGGGTTTTGGTGGACGAATCATTCCAAAATATATTCCAGCTGAACCTAAGTGGATGAGTTATTATGTATCCTCCCTTGTAGGTAATTTTGACTACGCCCCTACTGCTTGTGCATTTGAAAATGGGAAGTACCCGCTTGAATCAAATATGATTGTGAAAAAATCAGTGTATGACCAAATTGGCGGCTTTAATGAGAATTTACCTGGTGTGGTGGGCACTTTAAGAATTGGCGGAGAAGGTAAGGAACTATTTTATAAGATACTTGCATTAGGTCATATTATTTATTACGACCCAGCTATTTGTGTTCATCATGTAGTGGAAGTGAAAAAGTTGACATCGGAATATTTGTACCGTGTAGCTAGTGGTATTGGTCGTGGTGAAAAAACAAGAACTTTGAATATTTCAATAGGTGCATACTTAATGAAAATTTTAGAATATATTTTTAAGTTGGGTGCAGCAATAGTTTTAGGAATAAAATATATCTTGCAAGGAAATCCTGCTAAAAGCTGGCCCGTAATACAATTCAGAATTGACGCACTAAAAGGACTATTAGGATAACTTAATACAAACATTAATATAATGAACGAGCTTAGAGATTATTTCGAACACAATGAAAAACGATTAATAAATAAATTTGATCATTATTTTGATGTGTATGATCGATACTTTAATCAATATAAAAATAAAAA
>CAXNDZ010000174.1:0-3638 GCA_964201225.1 Chitinophagales bacterium
AATCCTAGGAATTGGCATCCATTTACAAGCACAAAACGGGGCACCTTGGGATTTAAAAACATGTGTTGAATATGCCATTCAGCATAATATATCTATCCAACAAGCCGATGTACAGGCAAGATTGGCAAAGTTACAGGCGCAGTTTGCGAGTTCAAATAGATTACCAACAATCAATGGATCAACTGGCGCTGGATTAAGATTAGGGCGTTCTATTGACCCTACCACTAACGGATTCTCAAACACCCAGTTTTTATTCAATAATTTTGGATTAAATGGGGGTGTTCAAATTTTTAATGCAGGTAAGCTTAGGAATAATGCGGAGGCATCTAATTTTAGTTGGTTGGCAAGTGAAACAGACAAGCAAACCATTTCGAATGACATTTCAATGAGTGTCGCTACTTTTTATTTACAAGTATTATCGGCTATTGAACAATCTGAAATTACTAAAATTCAAATTCAACAAACACTTGAACAATTGAATGCTACTAAAAAAAGAGTGGAAGTAGGCGTGCTCCCTGAGATTAATTTATTGGAATTGGAAACACAATTAGCCAATGATAGTAGTAATTATATTGGAGCAATTTCTAACGTAATACAAACTAAATTAAGTTTAAAGGCTTTGTTAAATTTAGACGCAAGTGCTGAATTTGATGTCTTGGTACAACCTGTTGAAAATATAAAAATTCAACCATTTGCTGATTTACAACCGGATTATGTTTTCACGATTGCAGAACAAAATTTACCAAATGTAAAAGCGGCAGGCTTGCGTGTCAATGCGGCTGCAAAATCAGTCGCTGCAGCGAAAGCTAATTTTTATCCAACTTTAAGTTTTGGCTACGGATTATCGTCTAACTTCTCTAATCAATTTAAATACACATCCGGTTTTGATATGACTGGCGTGAGTGCTATTTCACCAGCAAGTCCTTTTGTTACGGTGAACAATAGCAAATACTTTGTTCAAAGTCCAACGTATACTGCTACAACTGCAAATCGCAATTGGGGTAATATATGGAATGGATGGGGTAACAAAATAAATGACAATTTTGGTCAAAGTTTGAGCATTCAATTGTCGATACCCATATTTAATGCGGGACAATCTAAAATAACTTACCAACAAGCTAAGTTAAATTACAGGTCAACTGAGTTACAACAGGAAAATATTCAACGAAAATTAAAGCAGGATATTTATGCTGCATACACTAATGCAATTGTAGCGTTGAATAAATTAAATGCCAATCAAAAAGCAGTTACCACTGCTGAAAAAGCATATCAATTTGCTACCAAAAGATATGAGCTTGGCTTATTGGGCACGATTGAATTATTGAACAACCAAAATAACTTTTTAAGGGCTAAGGTGAATTTTAAATCTGCACAATATGAGTATGTATTTAGAATTAAATTATTAGAATTTTACAAAGGCGTTTCGCTTGAGTTATAATTAACAGATAAAAAAAATTACAGAAGTAAAACACATAAAAATGAACAAGAAAATTATTTGGATAGGCGCAGGCTTTGTTGTTGTGATCGGCTTGCTTATCGGCTTAAAGAAAGCTGGGGTTATTGGTAAGGAGGAAGGGGTTGCTGTTACAGTGGAAGCGGTACAACTAAGAACCATTACGGAGTCAGTGAATGCAAGTGGTAAGGTGTATCCTGAAATTGAAGTAAAAGTAAGTCCTGATATTTCTGGAGAAATTGTCAACCTTTTTGTAGAGGAAGGTGATCGCGTTACTAAAGGTCAAGTGCTTGCAAAAATTTACGCTGATATTTACTCATCTCAACGTGATCAAGTCACTGCGAGTGTAAATCAAGTTAAAGCACAATACGAAAATGTGAAAGCGGGGATAAGCGGTTTAAAAACTGTTTACGATAATACAAAAGCAACGAATGAGCGATTTAAAAAATTATTTGCTGATAAAATTGTATCCAGAGCCGAATATGAGCAAACGGAGCAAGCTTTTAGATCAGCAGAATCAAGTTATAATTCAGCAAAGGAATCCATCAAAAGTGGAGAAGCGCAAATTCAAGGCGTAAGAGCGCAATTGGCTAGGGCTGAAAAGGATTTGGCACGAACCATCATTACTTGTCCTATGGATGGTATTGTTAGTTTGATGAATGTAAAGAAAGGGGAAAGAGTGGTAGGAACAGCTCAAATGACTGGTACTGAAATGATGCGTGTGGCAGATATGAAAAGTATTGAAGTAAGAGTGGATGTAGGAGAGAACGATATTACCAAAGTTAAATTGGGTGATACAGCACTGGTGGAAGTAGATGCTTATAATAACAGAAAATTCAAAGGGGTTGTTTATAAAATTGCGAATCCGGTTACTGCTATTTCTGGGGTATCTAGTTCTGCAGAAGTTGCAAATTATAAAGTACATATTAGGTTATTACCTGAAGAGTATGCTGATTTAGCGAAGGATAATAATATTTTTCCTTTCCGTCCAGGTATGACAGCAAGTGCTGATATACAAACCAAGTCAAAAAGAAATGTAGTAACCGTACCTTTAAATGCAGTAACTACAAGAGATGCTAAAGGGGAAGGGAAAATTACAGAAGTAACTAAATCTTCGGCAAATGCAAGTACCGAAAAAGCACCTACTACCGTTGATGAAGATGTGAGCGAAGTGATTTTTGTATTGCAAAAGGATAATAAAGTGAAATTGGTAAAGGTTAAAACTGACATTCAAGATTTGAATTTTATTGAAGTGTCAGGAGTAAAAGTAGGAGATAAGATCATCACTGGGCCGTATAGTACAGTAAGTAAAACATTAAAGGAAGGTAGTTTGGTAACTGTAGTAACTAAAGAAAAATTATTCGAGGAAAAAAAATAACATATTTGGTTGACTATTAGCTGTATAAGGGGCGCATTTAAAAAATGCGCCCCTTTTTTATTGAGTTTCGTATGTTTGCAAAAATGAGCAACATGCAAATTGGTATAATTGGAAGTGGAAGTTGGGCAACCGCTATTGCAAAAATTATCACGGATAATGGGCATGAAATCAATTGGTGGGTTAGGCAAACGGAAAATATCGCCTATTTTAAAAAGCGTCACCACAATCCACATTACCTTAGAAATGCATTTTTTGATACCACTAAGATCAATTTTTCGGATGATATAGCCGAAGTGGTAAAACAATCTACTGTCATTATTATGGCAGTGCCTTCAATACATATTGAATCTGTTATGCAAGCAGTGCCTTCCGATTTATTGAGAGATAAAAAAGTGGTCTCTGCTATAAAAGGGGTAATGCCTAAGTATAATATTTTATTACACGAGTTTTTGGCACAAAAATTTGATTTTCCATTAAGTCAATATTTTACTTTATTGGGTCCCAGCCATGCCGAAGAAGTGGTAGCGGAGCAGTTGTCCTACTTAACATTTTCAGGAGTAGATACTTTGATGACAAGTGAGATTGCATCGTATTTTGAATCTGATTATATCAACACGATTGTCAATAATGATGTGGTAGGTGTTCAGTATGCAGCAGTCCTAAAAAATATTTATGCACTAGGAGCTGGTATTGCACATGGCTTGGAATACGGAGATAATTTTTTGAGCGTATATATCGCCAATTGCGCGAATGAAATGAAAGTATTGTTAAGTGCAATTAAGCAAAAAGAAAATGCTGAAGGAACAC
>CAXNDZ010000175.1:0-3597 GCA_964201225.1 Chitinophagales bacterium
TCGTCGTTGTGTTGCATGAAAAAAGCCTCCTCCGATTATCGGAGGAGGCTTTGTATCGAGGTCCCGAGCGGATTCGAACCGCTGTGGGAGCTTTTGCAGAGCTCTGCCTAGCCACTCGGCCACAGGACCTTTTCTAGGACGCGAAAATAACACAAACAAGTTAATTATAAAAGAATTTTACCACTAATACGATTTAAACGACATTTGTGACATAAAATTCAAATATGCAACCCATTGGCGCATCGGAAATGATTATTAATGAAAGAGGGGCAATTTATCACCTTAATTTAAGGCCAGATCAAATAGCCGACACTATTATTACCGTGGGTGATCCTGATCGTGTAGCCGAAGTGAGCAAGTATTTTGATCGCGTGGAGCATGTGTGCGCACATAGAGAATTTATTACGCATACAGGTTATGTTGGGAATAAGCGAATTTCAGTATTATCTACTGGAATTGGACCCGATAATATTGATATTGCCTTAAACGAAGTGGACGCGCTGGTGAATATTGATTTTGAAACCAGAACCATTAAAGAACAAAGAAAATCAGTGGCCATTATAAGAATGGGGACTTGTGGTTCATTACAAGGCGAGGTGGGTGTTGATCAATTGGTTGCAGGAACGCATGGCTTAGGGATAGACAATTTATTGCATTTTTATAATTTACAAAACAACGAGGAAGAAAAAGCAATCTTAGCTGCATTCGAATCCCACACACAAATTAACTCACACAAAGTGTTTCCTTATATTGCTTCCGCTAGTGCAGGATTAATAAAACATTTTACACATGGATATAACCATGGAATCACTGTTACCTGCCCAGGATTTTATGGACCACAAGGTCGTATATTAAGAATGCCTTTGGCAATGCCTAATTTGGTTGACCAGATGACGAGTTTTAAATATGGCAATCATCATATTGCAAATTTCGAAATGGAAACCAGTGCTATTTATGGCTTGTGTAATATATTAGGCCACCAATGTTTGAGTATTAATGTGATTGTTGCCAACCGCGTTAAAAAAGAATACAGCAAGGATATGGGTCAGGCTGTCAATAATATGATTCAGAAATCATTAGCCATCATCGAAAAAATTTAAAATAAATTTCAATACCCGATATTAAAATGAAAATTAGTTTTTCAAAATACCAAGGCACCGGAAATGATTTTGTCATCATCGATAACAGACAAAATAATATTGTACTAACCACCGAACAAATTGCATTTGTCTGTGATCGCAAAAAAGGTATTGGTGCAGATGGGCTGATGTTATTAGGCAATAAGGAAGGATACGATTTTGAGATGATTTATTATAACGCTAATGGATTAGAAGGATCCATGTGTGGGAATGGCGGAAGATGTTTAACGCAATTTGCTTATGACATTGGTTTGAATAAAAAACAATTTAATTTTATTGCAATTGATGGCCCACATGAGTCTACGATCAATGAAGATGGATGGGTTTATTTAAAAATGAGTGATGTAAATGCAGTTGAAAAAAATATAGACAACGAGATTCCATTTTTTGTTTTGAATACCGGCTCCCCGCATTATATTGAAATGGTCGATAGTATTAACAGTGTGGATGTATTTGGCTTGGGTCAAATGATTAGATATAACGATCGATTCAAATCAGAAGGTATTAATATAAACTTTGTAGAACAACAAGATGATAAAATATTTGTGCGCACTTACGAACGTGGTGTAGAAAATGAAACATTAAGTTGTGGCACAGGTGTCACGGCTGCCGCCTTAATTTCAGGTATTGAAAAACTAGGCGAGCAAACCATACAAATAGAAACCTTGGGCGGTAAATTAGCAGTTCGCTTTAACAACAAGGGCGATCAAGTATTTGATAATATTTGGCTAATGGGCCCCGGCACATTTGTATTTAGTGGAAGTATTACTGTTTAATTAAAATTAGAAAAATGCCCTTATTTAATGTTAGAGTATACGGCGTATTGCTAGATAAAGCCAATAGATTACTCGTGAGTGATGAATTTATCAGAGGAAATTATTTCACTAAGCTTCCAGGTGGCGGATTAGAATTTGGCGAAGGCACCCTTGAATGTGTGGCAAGAGAATTTATGGAGGAGACTGGATTAACAGTAACGGTGGGCGAACATTTGTATACCACTGACTTTTTTCAAATTTCAGCATTCAATAATAAAGATCAAATTATCTCTATCTATTATCATGTGCATTGTGATGACACAAGTGGAATAAAAACTTCCACCGAAAAATTTGACTTCTCCCCTGACCAAACCACTGATGATGTTAATGGGCAAGCAGAATCATTCCGCTGGGTCAACTTTGAAGATGTGAATGAGGATACAATGAGTTTGCCTATTGACAAGGTAGCCGTTCAGTCATTGAAAGAAAAGTTTTCACTTTAAACTACACTTCATTTTCAATACCCATTGCAGCTAATTTCATTTTTTTAGCTGTTTCATGTCCTAGGTATTTTTCAATCCTATTTTCAACTATCCCTATTACAGGTGTTAAAATAATCGCCATGGTAAACTTGTACATATAATTAACCACACAAACTGCTAATACAAAAGACCAACTCCAATTGTTCCCAATTTTAAAAGCAATCACTAATACCACAAAACTATCCACTAATTGAGATACCACTGTAGAACCGGTTGCACGCAACCAACCCATCTTTTCGCCAGTCATCTTCTTTATTTTATGAAACACAATCACATCAATAAACTGGCTTACTAAAAAAGCAACCAAACTTCCTAGAATAATCCACATGCCTTGTCCAAAGATTGCTTCGAATGCACCTTGCATACTGGGTATTCCATCTGCTGTTTTTGAATCTACCCAAAATTGTGCGGGCGCAATATGCATGGCCAAATAAAACATCAAAAAAGCATAAAGAATTAAGGAAACCGCAGTAATACTAATTCGCTTTACTGCTTTTGGTCCATAATATTCATTGACGATATCTGTAATAACAAATTCCAAAGGCCACAACAAAACACCACAGGTTAAATTAAACGACAATCCCTTTTCACCAAACAAAGTCAAATTTGCTGGCGACAACCCTAATACCCCTTCTAACGAAAATATCTTTCCCCCAATACATTCTGCAATTAAAGCATTGGCCACAAAAAAGGCAGATATACCCAAGAATAACTTTGTTGATTTATCTTTTAAAATGGAATGGATCATAGCGTATACAAATTGAATATTTAAACAAAAATAAAAACGAGCTGAAACAATAACATTAAAAGATTAGTAATTGTTTGCCAGTTGGGTAATTCAATAGCCTGTTTCTTCCCCCACATAAAAAATAGTGCTATTCCGAACAAAACACTCACCACAGGGGCCATCTCCAATCCTAAAACAGCAGCAAAATTTGATACCGGAACAGGGTAATTAATTTTGGGCACAAACATCACCATGAGTGAAAAAACAAAACAGCCATTACAGATGATGGCCAATTTGGACAAAAACGCTAAAATAGGTTTAAATCGGCTCATTTTCAGGTCAGTAATTTAGAATGGGAAGATAAGAAAATTTGGCTTCCCCTCATTTTTTCAATATCCAATTAAGTTGTAGGTTTGTTGACACAATGAAACCAT
>CAXNDZ010000176.1:0-3493 GCA_964201225.1 Chitinophagales bacterium
CCAAAAGTTAAAAAGTGGCAGGCTACTCACATCACACCGCTCAACCGCCTATCCTTGCTGTATTCCTACCCTGGGGAAGTTCAGCAGGAGCTGGTCGTGTAAGACCTGCCGGTGCAAATGTAGGACAAATGAATTGATTAAAAAAGTACGCCTATAACTACCTAATATTGATTAGAATGTACCGTTGTAAAGCCAATTAAATGATCATGTCTGGCACCTGGAGGCCGATAATAAATAAAAATGGAATAGGCATTTTCTGTTTCCCAATGATCCCCTTCGGTTTCATTAAAATCAAGCATTGGGTCTGGTGCAGCTTTGTCCCTTAAAATATAGGAATAACTATAATACCCTTGTTTCAGAAATAAGGATTTTTGATATGCCTTTGTGACAAGATTAAATTTCATCTCAGCAGAGGCATCTAATACATTATTGGTAAGCGACCCCACTAAATATAAATTTTCGCCTATCAATGGCAATCGATTCGGGGGAACATAAGTAAAAACTATAGTTGCATAATCATTTTGATTTTCACTGTCAATAGACTCTGAATTTGAAATTAGAAATTGCCCATTTAAATCTTTAAAAATAAAATAAGGAGTCTGTGCTCTTGAAAAGTCAGGCTTTACATTAACAATAGTACCATTGGCAGTCGCTTCAAAATTAATAATACGATCCGATTTTAACCGAAAACTTTGCAAGTCAAGCCATCTTGATTCCTTTCCGGATGGAAAAATTAAATCTCTTTCACTATTATATTCAAGTAAGCTACCTCTAACAAAATTGGGGGCATTTACACTAAGCGCATCATTAAACCGAAAATTTTGAATGACCTGCACTTGTATTTGATCAGGTTGAAAAAACGAAAGCTTTTTTGTTTCCACAGACAATTGCACTTTTTGATGTGTTTTTGAAATATTACCATCAAAAGGTTCTTGAATCGACGATAAAATTGAAACTTGATCATCGACTACAAAAAATCGGCTTGTAAAAACAACTTGCTGTGGATTCGAATCCTTATAAACTTTGATAATATAATTCCCTGATTTTGTTGGACGACAATTGTTGTTAGGAAATGTAAATTTGTAGTGATAATAACGCTGAATTGCAATAGATGAAATGGAATACTGCGTAATTCTATTTTGATTAAAGCCCTGTAAATAATCAAATACACTCAAATTGGCTGAACGCCAATCGGAATTCATTAATTCTACTGAATAAAAATAATTTTGATATTTGGCTTTCAAATCATCAAAGCTAATTTCAAGTGGATTCAGCTGACTTAACGAAATAACTGGCATGGCAAGGGCATTCCCCATTGGATGAACGCGAATAGTTTTGATACTGCTATCATACACTTTATCTGGATTGATGGCATTTGCAGAATTTGCTTGCAACCCGATTAAAAGCCCCAATAAAATAAGCAATTGCTTACCCATGAATGAATTCATTTTGTCCAACACGAATCTAGTTCTTTATTCATTATTTTTAAGAATAAAAAACTAGATTTGGTAAAAATTAGCCCCTTGTCCACCGCCTTTGATATCGCGAAAAAAATAAGTTTTCATCAAAAAAAAAGCTACACAAGTATCATTGTTAAGCTTTCCATTATTGCAACTGCAATTAGTGTGGCGGCAATTATATTAACCTTATCCTTGGTGAATGGATTTCAAGAAAGTATTGCAAATAAGGTATTTTCATTTTGGGGGCATATACGAATCGAATCCGTCAACGGGAGTCCCCTTCGAAAAAATGAAGCTGTAATTAACGCCTTGATAAATTCAAGTCAACAACAAATCAAGTCGATTACGCCATTCGTTTCGCAATCTACTGTTATATCCTTTAAACAAGATATTGAAGGAATTGTAGCCCTTGGCGTAAATGCAGATGACCCAATTCCTTTTTTAGTGAAAGGCGAAAAATTAACCCCTTCAAAAGATAGTTTAGTGAAGGAAATCATCATCTCAGATGCCATTGCAAAAAAATTAAACATCCCATTAAATGAATATATCAAACTATATTTTTTAAACGGCACTAGTGTGCAACAACGCAAATTTAAAGTGGTAGGGTTTTATCATTCCGGAATGCAGGATTATGATCAGCAATATATCATGGTTGATATTAAATCATTGTATCAATTAAGAAATAATATAACGGAAGTAGATGGATATACAGTAACCTTAAAGGATGCTAAATTCATTGATGAACAAAAAGATGCCATACAAGCGCAACTACCCGACAACTGGGTGAGTACAACTATCCCTAATTACTATCCCCAAATTTTTGACTGGATTGGCGTACAAACCATCAACCGAAATGTAGCAATTACTATCATGCTCATTATCGCCATCGTGAACCTAATTACCTGTTTGTTTATATTAATGTTGGAACGAGTTTCAATGATTGGCACACTTACTGCCATGGGAGCCACCAATGGATTTATTAGACAAATATTTATTTATCAAGCAAGCATCATTTGCTGGTCAGGAATTATAGTAGGAAGTATTTTAGGACTAGGCTTATCCCTATTACAACAATATTTTGGTTGGATACAATTAGACGAGACCGCCTACTTCATCAAAACATTACCCATAAAAATAGTCCCTACACAAATTGTAATTATCTTATTGGGAACCGCAGTGATTAGTTATATCTCTTTCTTACTTCCTACACTTTGGATAAAAAGAATTTCACCTGCAGCTGCAATTCGATTTGATTAAGACCGCCAGCTAGACAATAAAATTCCAGTAGCAACCGCCGCATTCAATGATTCAGCGGCACCATAATTAGTTATGGTCACTGGATGTGTTATATAGGGTTGCAAATTTGGCCTAATTCCTTTTGATTCATTTCCTATGACTAAAAAACAAGGCGCTTGTATTTTTGTTCTTGAAAGCGGTGCTCCTGCTAAAACAGCACCATAAACAGGCAACTTACTCGTTGACAATACTGCTTCTATATTGTATTGTGCTACATGAACTCTCAAAAAACTACCCATGGTACTTTGTACAACTTTCGGGTTGTATAAGCCTGCATTATCCTCTGACACCACTATTTGCTTAACACCAAACCAATCTGCTGTTCTAATAATCGCGCCAAAATTTCCTGGATCTTGAATACCATCTAAAACAAGGGTTAATTCCTTATCAAATTTAAGTGGCGCGTTGGCAAGTTTTTTCTTTACCAATGCAAGTACTTGATTGGCGGTTTTGAATTGACTGATACGTGCTAATATAATTTCATCCACCTGCTCCGTAGGCACGCCTATTGCATCTTGTGCGTTTAGCCACTCAGCACTTGCGTATATTTTTTCAATCGTCCAATCACTTTCCAATAGCTCCTTTACTAATTTTGGTCCTTCGACAATAAATACAGATTCTTGGTCCCAATGTTTTTTATGGGCAAAAGATTGGATATATTTGAGCTCATTATTATTCATCTGTATTATGTTGTTTCTGAGGCTTAAAAATATCAGTTTCTTTTCAAGATTTTATCT
>CAXNDZ010000177.1:0-3486 GCA_964201225.1 Chitinophagales bacterium
TTTGAAGGGCTTTTTTATATAATTAGCTGTTTTTTAGGTGCAAAAACATACCTTTGCCCCCCTTAAACCCTAGAAATTACTAGTAAAAAAGATAAGATTATGGCAAGCATAAAAAGAGAGAACATTGGCCTTTTAAATGACAAACTAACCGTTAATTTAACGCCTACCGATTACCTGGGTGGATTTGAAGCGATATTGAAAAAACATGCTAAAACGGCAAATATCCCTGGCTTTAGAAAAGGGATGGTGCCAGCAAGTATGATTAAAAAAATGTATGGGCAATCTGTTTTCACGGATGAGGTGTTAAAGAAAGTGGAGGCTGAATTAAATCAATATCTGTCTGCAGAAAAAATTGAAATTTTTGCACAACCACTTCCATTGGATTCCCAATTAGCTAATATGGATTTTAATCATCCTGGGACGTATGATTTTGCTTTTGAAATTGGATTAAAACCCAATTTTGAAATAAAAACAAAAGATATAAAAGTGAAGCGCTATAAAGTAGCAGTCACGGATGAAATGATTCAAAATGAAGTAGATCGTATTCAAACACGCAATGGTAAAATGACCGAGCCTGCAACGGCCGACACAGAAGAAAATGTTTTGAATGTAACATTCATTGAATCAGACAAAGACGGGAACGAAGTAGAAGGTGGCATTAGAAAAGATAACTCTTTATTGATTAAATATTTTACGGCAGCCACTCGAAAAAAATTATTGGGTAGCAAAACGGACGATACACATACTATCCAATTAAGCAAAGCCTTTGCGGACAAGGAACTTGAAGTAATTGTGGGCGACCTTGGTATCACTAAGGAAGACACAGATAAATACTTTAAACTATTAATTACGAAAGTGGGCTTAGTGGAAAAAGCAGCCATTGATGAAACTTTATTTTTAGCGACTTATCCAAATGAAGCCATCAAAACAGAGGAAGAATTCCGTGCAGCATTAAAAAAAGATATCGAAGGTTACTACGACCAACAAGCACGCAATCAAATACATGATCAAATATATCATAGCTTGATTGAAGATACTAAAATGGAATTCCCTACTGCATTTTTAAAGCGCTTTTTACAACAAGGTGGTGAAAAACAAAGAACATTAGACGAGGCAGAAAAAGAATATCCTGTATTCCAAGACCAATTAAAATGGACTTTAATTAGTGGTCATTTAATGACTGAAAATAAAGTGGAAGTGGTCGCAGAAGATTTAAAGAATTTTGCAAAGCAACAATTGATGAGTTATATGGGCAACCAAATGGGCGCCATGGGTGATAACGACAAATGGTTGGAAGACTACGCAGTTAGAATGATGCAAGACAAGAAATTTGTAGAAGACAGCTACCATAGAATTAGCACAGACAAATTATTCAAAGCCATCGAAACAGAGGTACAAGCAAAAGATACCCCTATTGATGCTGAAAAATTTGCAGACATGTTAAAACAACACCAACACTAGGTAAATGAGGTATCGCCGAGTAAAAATGGTGCTACTATAAATAAATCATTGAAAACCAAGGCCTTCTATTTTATATAGTAGGCCTTTTTTGTGTCATAATCTGAAACTTTGGCATCCTTTTTGTAGTTCCTTTGAGTACAAGGTTTTACCTTTACCCACTGAAATTAGATATTATGAATTTAGGAAAAGAATTTGAGCAATTTGCGATCAAAGGAAGAGGGATCAGCAGCAATAGTTTACATCAATATAAAAATAGCGTCACTAATCTGACCCCCTATATTATTGAGGAACGCCCAATGAATGTGGCAAGCATGGATGTATTTAGCCGATTAATGATGGATAGAATCATTTTTTTAGGCGAAGGCATCAATGACTACGTAGCAAACATTGTGACCGCACAGTTATTATTTTTAGAAAGTACCGATCGTACCAAGGATATTCAAATGTACATTAACAGCCCAGGCGGAAGTGTTTATGCCGGCTTAGGTATTTATGATACCATGCAATTTATTAGTCCAGATGTGGCCACCATTTGCACAGGAATGGCAGCAAGTATGGGTGCGATTTTATTGTGTGCAGGTGTGGAGGGAAAAAGAACAGCTTTGAAACATAGCCGTATTATGTTACACCAACCAAGTGGGGCTATTGGTGGTCAAGCATCGGATATTGAAATTACTGCAAGAGAAATTAAAAAATTAAGAAACGAATTGTATGAAGTGATTGCACATCATACCCATAAGGATTTAGCAGCTGTGACCAAGGATTGCGACCGAGATTTTTGGATGACTGCAGCAGAAGGAAAGGAATACGGATTAGTGGATGAAGTTTTATTAACGAACCCACGCAAGATTAAAAAATAAAAGAAGAAAAAATAATTGTATGATAGTTACCAACGAATTTTTAATGTCAGAAGAAGACGAACCAAAAGAAAATAAAAAAGAAGATAACGGGCCTGGTTTTTTGAATAAAAAAATGGAGCAAATATTTTTTGAAAAAAGAGCTATTTATTTATGGGGTGTGGTGGATGATAAATCAGCAAAAGATATTGTAACAAAATTATTATTGTTGGATGCAGACAAATCAGGTGCTGATATTAAATTTTACATTAACAGTCCAGGGGGCGTTGTCACCAGTGGTATGGTTATGTTTGATACTATGAACTTAATCAAAAGCCCAGTGCACACTATCTGTATGGGTTTAGCTGCAAGCATGGGTTCCATTCTATTAAGCATGGGAGAAAAAGGAAAGCGTACTATTTTCCCACATGGCGAGGTGATGATTCACCAACCAAGTATTGGTGGCTACTTTCAAGCCACAAGTGCTGATATTGAAATTCAGGCAGAACAAATCAGAAAAACAAAGGAATTGGGTGCGCAAATTTTGGCCGACAACTGTGGTAAAAAAGTGGCACAAGTAATGGCCGACTTTGATAGAGATTATTGGATGAATGCAAAAGAAGCGGTGGAATATGGCATCGTTGATAAAATAGCGAAATCGCTTTAATAAATAAATGATCATGAATAAAGTTGAAGCAATACAATGTTCTTTTTGTGGACGCAAGCGCGAAGAAGTTAAAATTTTGATCGCTGGTCAGGAAGGACATATATGCGAGCATTGTATTGAGCATGCCCATGAAATCATTGTGAAGGAATTTCACCAAAAAAAGGTGGATGGTAAAGCGGGAAACTTGAAAGTACAAAAACCAACAGCCATCAAAGCATTTTTAGACCAATACATTATTGGACAGGATGACGCGAAAAAAATATTATGTGTTGCCGTTTATAATCACTTTAAGAGAATTAATTTACCTGTCACAACAAAGAATGAAGTGGAAATTGAAAAGAGTAATGTGATTATGATTGGTGAAACAGGAACCGGTAAAACCTTATTGGCAAAAACCATTGCAAAATTATTAAACGTTCCTTTTGCGATTGTGGATGCAACTGTATTTACGGAAGCGGGTTATGTGGGTGAAGATGTGGAAAGCATGCTTACCCGTTTATTACAAAACTGCGATTACGATGT
>CAXNDZ010000178.1:0-3454 GCA_964201225.1 Chitinophagales bacterium
ATTCAAAAAATATACCCTCAGTGTACAAATATCTCCATTGATATAGCGATCATGGAAAAGGCAGACAATGTATTTGTGATTCCATCTAGTTTTGGTTGGAGTGATTTAGGTACATGGAATAGTGCGTATGATAATATTGAAAAGGATTATTTTGGCAATGCGGTAGCTTCTGATAATGTGATTGTAATTGATGCCACCAAATGTATGATTAACGCCCCTAAGGATAAATTGGTGGTGGTGCAAGGTTTGGATGATTTTATTGTTGTAGATACCAAAGATGTACTACTCATTTGCAGCAAAGAAAAAGAACAATCCATTAAAGAATATGTAGCCGAAGTAAAGAGACATAAAGGAGATAAATACATTTAACCTACTATTAACCTATCTTAGCGAAACATAAAATTGCTTCATTAAAATACCCCCATGGCAACCATTATCAGCGGAACAGGCAGTTACATACCGAGCATCATAAAAACAAACCTAGCATTTGCCGAAAATACTTTTTATGGAGAGGATGGCCTGTTAATTAAAACACCCAACGCTGAAATAGTTGAAAAATTTAAAGACATCACTGGGATATACGAGCGCAGATATGCAGAAGAAAACATGAATACTTCTGAAATGGCAAGTAAAGCGGCCGAATTAGCGATTCAAGATGCTGGCATTGATCCGGAGACGATTGATCAAATTATTGTGGCACATAATTTTGGGGATGTATTACCAGGCACTATTCAAACTGACACGATTCCTGCAATTGCTTCAAGAGTAAAGCATCAGCTAGGCATTAAAAATCCAAATTGTGTCGCTTATGATATTTTATTTGGTTGCCCTGGATGGATACAAGGGGTGATACAAGCGGATTCATTTATCAAGTCTGGTATGGCTAAGCGCTGTTTGGTGATTGGTGCTGAAACCTTAAGCAGAGTAGTAGATAGTCATGACCGAGATAGTATGATTTTTAGCGATGGCGCTGGTGCATGTATTGTGGAGGATGATGCAAATACCACCAGTGGCATTTTAGCATCCAGCGTACAAAGTCATTGTGTAGACGAGGCCTACTTTTTATACTTGGGGAAATCATATCATCCAGAAGGGGATGAAGCCACAAGATATATAAAAATGAAGGGAAGAAAAGTGTATGAATACGCGATTAAAAATGTCCCTTTGGCGATGAAGGAATGCATTGAAAAAGCTGGGGTAGCTATAAATGATGTAAAAAAATTCTTTTTACATCAGGCCAATGAAAAAATGGATGAAGGCTTTATTAAGGCCTTATATAAATTATATGATATCAAGACTGCGCCTGAAAATATTATGCCCATGAGTATTCATGATTTGGGTAATAGTTCAGTAGCTACCATCCCTACCTTGTACGATTTAGTAAAAAAAGGGAAATACAAGGAACACCAACTACATAAAGGGGATATTGTCATTTTTGCATCCGTGGGTGCAGGTATGAATATCAATGCAATTTGCTATCGCGTATAAGTAACAACTAGTAGCCTCTTACATTTTTGCCTTCCATATAGTTGACAAATGCTTTATTACAAACCTTGTTACCGCCTGGCGTTGGATAATTTCCGGTAAAATACCAATCCCCTGTATTTGTTGGACAACACAAATGTAGATCTTCCACAGTTTGATAAATTACTTCCACAGGAATGGTAAAATTTTCCGGGGTAATTAACTGCGCAATTTTATCTGAAATTTCCTCCGGTGTAAATGGCTTATATAATTGACGCACTACATTTTCAGTATGCAACTCCCCTTTGGCTTCTAGGGATTTTATTTTTTGTAATACATCGGCAATCACATTTGACTTGCCTGTTTCATTTAGCAAAGCCATCACTGCTCTAAATGCAATGAAATCGCCCATTTTACTCATGTCAATACCATAACAATCAGGGTACCTGATTTGCGGAGCGGAGGAAACAACAATGATTTTTTTAGGGGATAAGCGCGCTAGCATTTTAATGATACTCTCTTTTAAGGTCGTACCACGAACAATACTATCATCAATAACCACCAAGGTATCTTCATCTTTACGAACAGTGCCATAAGTAATATCATATACATGTTGTACCATTTCATTTCTGTTGGCATCATCTGTAATGAAAGTTCTTAATTTAACATCCTTAATCGCAATTTTCTCCTGTCTTATTCTTCGATTCACCATGGCTTCCAGTTTTTCTGGATCCACCTCATTTCCCCAACTCAAAATACGCTCCACCTTAATTTTATTTAAGTACTTCTCCATGCCTTTTACCAAGCCATAAAAAGCAACTTCGGCGGTATTAGGTATATAGGAGAAAATGGTATTTTTCAAATCCTTTTCAATACGATCCAACACCCTTACACTTAAATGATTCCCCAAAGCAATTCTTTCGCGATAAATTTTTTCATCGCTACCTCTTGAAAAATAGATACGCTCAAACGAGCAAGCCCTTCTTTCCTTTGGTTCAATTATTTGTTCAATGGTATATTTGCCATGATCATCCACAATTAATGCCATACCCGGCATCAACTCCAACACTTCATTTTCAGCTACATTAAAAGTAGTTCGGATGGCAGCACGCTCACTCGCAGCTACAATTACTTCATCATCAATATAATAATAGGCAGGTCGTATGCCATGTGCATCACGCATTATAAAGCTATAGCCATTACCCAGCAAACCTCCCACGGTAAATCCACCGTCAAATAAAGGAACTGCATTTTTTAATACATTAACAATATTGGGATTGTTGGGATTGACTTGTTCTTCCTTTTCTAAAAAATGATGTATTACTTCCATCATCGCTGCTAAATCACTTTGTTTTTCAAAACTTCCTGGCGTTACATTGATGTGTTGGTATAATTCCTCTGTATTGACTAAATTAAAATTCCCTGCAAGCGCTAAATTTTTAGCAGGAACCAAATTCCTTTTTATAAAGGGATGGCAAAATTCAATGTTATTTTTTCCTTGTGTACCATACCTTAAATGCCCCAGTAATATTTCACCCATAAAAGGCAAATGCCCTTTCATTAATCCAGGATGTTTGGTGATTTCTGGCTGAAATTTTTCAAGCTCTTGAATTTCTAAACTAATTTTATAAAATAAATCAGCAATAGGTTGTTGAGCGTTACTTCGAAGACGATATAAAAAAGGATTCCCAGGTTCAATATTTAATTTTAAAGTAGCCAAGCCTGCGCCATCCTGCCCTCGGTTATGTTGCTTTTCCATTAGCAAATACAGCTTGTTTAAGCCGTAGGTTACCGATCCTCTTTGTTGAAGATAATAAGAAAAGGGCTTTCTTAAACGAATGTAAGCGAGGCCACATTCGTGTTTGATCTCATCACTCATGATGTATAAATATTAATACACTTTTTCTGTTACCATTGCATCCGCCACTTTTGTCCAATCCTTTAATTCAGGACAAGTGCGGTATTCTCCATCTAAATAAATATAATAATT
>CAXNDZ010000179.1:0-3398 GCA_964201225.1 Chitinophagales bacterium
CCGGAATAGTGTAGGATTTTTACAATCCATCAATATAAAAGATAGCATCAACCTTGCAACAAACCAATTCAATAATAGGCTCGTTAATTTAGATAAATACAGAAACTACGGTATTGAAAGTAGAATCATAAGCGATTATGCCATTGGTAAATTTAAAAACACGATTGCAGGAGGTATCAGATTATACAAAGGTAATACGGATCGTTTAGCCGATGGTATTGGTAGCACAGGATCTAATTATGACATCACTATAAAAGGAACCTACCCTAAAGATGTAAGTTTTGCATCATCAAATGCCGCAGGATTTATTGAAAATATTTTTAAATTTTCAGATAAGCTATATTTAATTCCAGGCATCCGATATGAATGGCTGGAAGGTTCAGCTGCAGGAAGAAATGGCCTAAACAGTAATGGGATAGCCATTAATTTACAAAATATCACCAGAAGTAGAAACTTCATACTCGCTGGCGTTGGATCCGAATACCACATAACAAAAAGTACAGAATTATATTCAAATTTATCACAAGCATACAGGCCAATTCAATTTGCAAATTTACAAGCACCTCCCACGACAGACGTGGTTGATCCTGATTTAAAAGATGCCAAAGGTTATAATTTTGATTTTGGCTATAGAGGTAAAGTAAAGAATTATATTCAATTTGATATTAGTGGATTTTATTTAAAATACAATAATCGTGTCGGCACCATCAACACTTCAGGTACAAACTACAGACTCATCACCAATGTAGGCGCTAGTATTAGTCAGGGTATAGAATCTTATATTGAATTTAATCCAGTAAGGGCATTTTCAAATAGTACAACCACTGATGTCATCTTATTTAGCTCCTATGCATATACGAATGCCACCTATAGTAGTGATCATAAAGACGCTAGTACCAAAGGAAAAAAAGTGGAGAATGCCCCTACTGATATTTTCAGAGGAGGTATCAGCTATGGATACAAAAATTTTCTACTCACTGCTCAATTAAGTTTTGTTGGCGCCTCCTTTAGTGATGCAAATAATACGATTGCTGCAAGCGCAAATGGCAATACTGGACGCATCCCCTCCTATTCAATAACAGACTTAACCGGTAGTTATAAGTTTTCCAAAATGTTACAGCTGAAAGCAGGAATCAATAATGTATTGGATAAACGATATTTTACCAGACGCGCTGGCGGCTACCCAGGACCAGGTGCACTCCCTGCTGATGGACGCAGTTTATTTATTTCAATTGGAGCAAAACTCTAAAAAAAATCCATTACAAATTAAACAAGCCTTTATTCACCAACTGTAATGTTTTGGTTTTATGTTCACTTGGAATCAATAAGGAAATATTATGATGACTTCCGCCATAACTTACCATGGTTACCGGAATTTCATTAATTGCATCAAATAATCTCTTTAATACTGCATCCGTTTTAGCAATTTCGTTTCCTACAATTGATACAATAGTTTGATTTTTTTCCACTTCAATAGATGCGATATTGTTTAGCTCCGCAATAATTTCATCTAAATGCAAATCACTATCAATAGTCACAGATACTGCAACCTCCGAAGTGGTCACCATATCAATAGGGGTTTTGTATTTTTCAAATACTTCAAATATTTTTCTTAAAAAACCATACGCGAGTAACATTCTACTGCTCTTAATTTTGATAGCGATAATGCCATCTTTTGCCGCTACCGCTTTTACACCTGTACTACCTGCTTTTTTTTTTATCACGGTGCCTGCAGCCGATGGTTGCATGGTATTTAATAATTTCACTGGTATGTTTCCTTGCTGTGCAGGCCAAATACAAGTTGGGTGTAATATTTTAGCGCCGAAATAGGCCAACTCCGCTGCCTCATCAAAACTCAATTGCTCAATGGCAACTGTTTTATCCACGACTCTTGGATCGTTATTATGCATGCCATCAATATCCGTCCAAATTTCACAAACACTTGCTTGCACTGCTGCAGCAATTAATGATGCGGTGTAATCACTTCCTCCTCTCTTTAAATTATCAACCTCCCCTTTTGCATTGCGACAAATATATCCTTGGGTAATAAATAATTTTTTAGTGGGATGTTGCGCTAAGACAACTTTTATTTTTTGCGCTATCAAAGTTAAATCAGGCTCATCATTGATGTCCAAACACATAAAATCCAAAGCAGGAATCAAAGCGTGTTCAATTTTTTCTTGCTCTAAATACAATGCAAAAAGTTTGGTACTCATTAATTCACCCTGTGCTAAAATATCTTTACTCAAAGCATCACTTAAAGAGATACGTTGTGTAATTCTTAAAAATTCAAAGTGTTCTTTTATAATTGCTTCTGCTTTTGTTTTAAGCGATGCCTCTTTTATTAAATCATTTATAAATAATGCATAATGTTTTTCAAGAGCATCAATTTTTTCAGTAGACCCTTTTTTATCCTGTGCTGCTAAACTATTGCTTATTTCAACCAATGCATTTGTAGTGCCGCTCAATGCACTCAATACCACGATAGTAGGCTCCGCATCGCGCGTGATCAATTGCGATACTTGATGCATCCTATCTGGCTTTCCAACACTTGTTCCTCCAAACTTCATTATCCTCATTAGAAAAAATTTTATATAAACAATTTTGTAGCGTCAAAGGTAATTATGTGCAGTGAATTTCAATTGAATTAATGAAACTTATTTAATCAAATTAAAGAATTCAAGCTCATTACCAAACATATGTTAGCCTGTAACAAAAAAAGGTATACCCTAAAGTATACCTTTTAAATATTGCACAATGCTTTATTAATTAAAATGGTAAATCATCCACAGCAGTTGTATCAGCTGCACCTGTATTTTGATGCACTGAATCCCCACTAACAGCGGAATCAGATTCTCCACCTCCATTTGAACCAGCTGGCTTCGCACCTAATAATTGAACTGATGAAATTCGAAGTGTTAATGATGCGCCATTGCGTCCATCAGTGGTCGTGTAAGATCTTACATCAGGTGTTCCTTCCACATAAACCTGTGTTCCCTTTTTTAAATAAGGTGCTACTGCAGTGCGATCTGTCCAATAGGAACAATCCACCCATGTAGTACGATCTTTTTGATTCCCTTGTGCATCTTTAAATCGCTCAGTGTGAGCTACATTAAAGTTAATTACTGTTTTGCCGTTTACATTGTTAACTAAGGCGTCTTTGCCTAAATTTCCAATTACTTGTAGTTTAATCATTTTCTTATATTTTGTCGTTTTATGGGAATGAAGATAGGGTTTTTCGGTTGTCGACATTAAAATTTAAGCCCCCTTTTACCCCCAATGTGATAAAGTCGCTCAGGATCAATTACTTTTGTGGTAAGCCAACATTTAACTGGCCAAATACCATGAGTAAAAAAGGAAAGGTTTTAGTCGCCATGAGCGGCGGAATTGATAGCACG
>CAXNDZ010000180.1:0-3389 GCA_964201225.1 Chitinophagales bacterium
CCACTTTTTATGCAATATTGGAGTGTGTCCTTTTTGGTGGTTTAATTGCCGCTATTGGTTTTAATGTGATGCATGATGGAAGCCATGGTAGTTTTAGTAAGTACAACTGGTTAAATAAATTAGCATCCTCTTCTATAAGTGTATTAGGAGCGAGTCGTTTTATGTGGGCATCAAAACATGTAACAATACACCATACTTTTACCAATATTGAAGGAGTAGACGATGATATTGAAGTGGGCGCTTTAATGCGTATGGCACCGAATCAAAAGCATTATATATTGCATCGTTTTCAACATATTTATTTTTGGGTTTTATACATGTTATTGTATATTTTCTGGATTTTTTATACCGATTATAAAAAATATTTTTCAAAAAAAATCGGGTCTGTGCCATTGAAAAAAATGAGTATTGCAGATCATTTAGAATTTTGGATTGTTAAACTTTACCATGCTGCTGTATTTATTATTATACCAGTATATATGGTGGGATGGGTAAGTTGGTTAGTCGGATTTTTTGTGACTGGTTGTTTTGCAGGCTTTATTTTAAGTATTGTATTTCAATTGGCGCACACTGTTACAGAAACTGAGTTTCCTGTTGCCATTCAGCCTGAAAATGTGATGCCTGATGAATTTGCAGCACATCAAATAATGACCACTGCTAACTTTGCAACTAAAAGCAAATTGGTAAGCTGGTTGGTAGGTGGATTGAATTTCCAAATTGAGCATCATTTGTTTCCTAAAATATCACATGTACATTATCCTGCAATTTCAAAAATTGTTAAAGACACCTGTGCTGATTTTAAATTAAAATACAATGAATACCCTACGGTATTAAGTGCAATTCGCGCGCATGTATTACATCTTAAATCATTAAGTAAGCCCAGCTTCGCTTAATCTTATATTACGCAGTTATTGTGTAAACAAAAAGGACGCCGATGTATCGGCGTCCTTTTTGTTTTATTTCAGTTTTATCTTTGTAATGTGATTCAGCAATCCATTTACTTAAGATGCTTTCTTTCTTCTTGCTACTTTGCGTGGAGGATTCGCTTTTAATTCAGCGATGATGGCATTCACTTCTTCAATGGTTAAGGTTTCTACTTTTTCTTGTTGTTCCTTATTTAACTTATAGTTTCTTAATCCTTGTTTGATATAAGGTCCATAAGGTCCGCGTAATAATTGAATTTTCTCTTTTTCAAATACTTTAATGGTACGCTCATCCTTGGCTTTGCGCTTTTCTGCAATCATAGGAGTTAATTCCTCCAGAGTAACGGTGTAGGGGTCCATTTCCTTATTCAGGGAGTAAAACTTCTTCGCATGGGCCGCATAGGGGCCAAATCGACCAATATTAACAGCTACATCCTCGTCTTCAAATTGTCCTAAAGTACGGGGTAGTTTAAATAATTCCAAAGCTTCCTCAAAACTGATGGTTTCAATACTTTGAGATGCCTTCAATTTTGCAAATCTTGGTTTTTCTTCTTCATCCTGATGTCCTATTTGAACCATTGGGCCATAACGCCCCATTCTGGTGATCAATTTTTTGCCACTTACAGGGTCGAAGCCTAATTCTCTTTCCCCTTTGGCTCTTTCTGCGTTTTCCAAGGTATGTTCAATAGTGGTGTGGAAGGGTTCGTAAAAAGAGGCAAGCATGTCGCTCCATAATAGTTTTCCTGCAGCAATTTCATCAAATTCGCCTTCAATTTTAGCAGTAAAGTTAAAATCCATGACTTTTGAAAAGTGTAATTTTAAAAAGTCAGTCACCACCAAACCTAAATCAGTAGGGGATAATTTATTTTTTTCAGCACCCGTTATTTCTGAAGAAGTCACGGTAGTTATTTCATCCTTATTATTTAAAGATAGAATTTGAAAGTTCCTTTTGTTACCTTCTTTTTCTCTTTTCTCAACATAATTACGCTTCATGATGGTGGAAATAGTAGGCGCATAGGTAGAGGGACGACCAATACCTAATTCTTCTAATTTTTTTACCAATGAAGCTTCTGTATATCTTGCACTAGGTCTGCTGAAACGCTCAAGCCCTGTCATTTCAATAAAGTCAAGAACTTGACCCACTGCTAAAGGCGGTAGTATGCTTTCTTCTCCTTCCCCTGCTGTTGTCTCTTCATCCTCGTCATCATTACTTTCTAAATATACTTTTAAGAAACCATCAAATTTCATCACTTCACCTGAAGCAGATAGGGTTTCTTTATTCGTAGATACTTCAATTTTTGCCACCGTTTTTTCAAATTGTGCGTCACTCATTTGAGAAGCAATAGTTCGCTTCCAAATTAATTCATATAATCTATTTAAGTCTGCGTCGTCTACCTTGCTTTCATTCATGTAGGTAGGTCGAATTGCTTCGTGCGCTTCCTGTGCATTTTCGTTTTTATTTTTAAACTTACGCGGCTGGTAATATTTTGCACCAAAGCTTGAATTGATTTCCGCTTTAATGGCATCCACTGCAGTTTCACTCAAACTGATACTATCAGTTCTCATGTAAGTGATTTTACCACTCTCGTATAATTTTTGTGCAAGTAACATTGTTTTACTTACGCTATATCCTAATTTTCTTGATGCTTCTTGTTGTAATGTGGAAGTAGTGAAAGGTGCTGATGGCGTGCGTTTCCCGTCTTTAACACTAATGTCTTTTACAGTATATTTTGCACCCTTGCATTCATTTAAAAACTTTTCAGCAGCCGATCCTGTGGCTAATTTTTGTGGTCCCTCTGCTTTGAATTTTACTTTTTTCTTATTGATGTCTGGTGCAGTAAATAGGGCAGATATTTTAAAAACACTCTCCGGTAAAAATTGGTTGATTTCTCTTTCACGCTCGGCAATTAATCTTACTGCGACACTTTGCACACGACCCGCGCTTAAACTTTTTTGCATACCAATCTTACGCCAAAGTACTGGGCTTAATTCAAAACCAACAATTCTATCTAAAATACGGCGTGCTTGTTGCGCATCTACTAAATCCATATTGATGAACCTTGGATTGTCAACTGCTTTTTTAATTGCTGGTGCAGTAATCTCATGAAATACGATACGCTTTGTTTTTTTAGGATCTAAACCAAGTACTTCTGCTAGATGCCAACTGATACTTTCTCCCTCACGGTCCTCATCCGATGCTAGCCAAACCTCCTTGGCTTTCTTTGCCATGGATTTTAAATCTTTTACTACTTTTTCCTTGTCCGATGGTACTGCGTATCTTGGTGAAAATTTATTTTTAAGGTCAATTCCCATCTCGCTTTTCTCTAAATCTCGGATATGACCATAGCAACTTCTTACTTCAAAATCTTCTCCCAAAATTTTCTCAATGGTCTTTGCCTTTGCAGGGGACTCCACGATTAATAGGTTCTTTGCCATACGATCTTTGGGTGTTTATAAATTGAAAAT
>CAXNDZ010000181.1:0-3371 GCA_964201225.1 Chitinophagales bacterium
TAAATATGGAACTACGCGAGGGCACACATAAAGGATTTGCACAATAAGCATTGGTAAAGCGAACACCATGGCTTGCTAAATAATCGATATTGGGCGTATTAATAAACTTAGTCCCTAAATTAATACTCATGGTTTCAGCAGACAATTCATCTGTCATGATAAAAAGCACATTGGGCTTTTGTTGCGCAAAACTATTTAAGGAAACTAAAATTAATATATGAATTGTTACAACACTGATTAAAAATTTAAAACGCATAGTTCCTTTATTTAAAATATTTACTTCACCAATTATAAATCATCATCGTCCTCACCCTTTTTCTTCTTTACCTTAATTACTGGATTTGCCACTAAATCAGGTCGTACCATTTTTTTAAAGACGCCTCTAAAAATGGCAATCAATTTTTGTTGTTCAGGATTTAAATCTTTTTCTGCAATTTTATTTTTTTCCAATGGATCTTTAATCACATTATATATTTCCCCTGTTTCGTACAATTTCCATTCTTTATTATGTACGAATCTCGCACTTGGGAAATCGCCTTTTTTCGGGTCATAGTGAGCGAACAACCAATCCCTTGGTGTATAATTTTTACCTAAAAGCTGCGGCATTAAACTAACTCCATCAGTCACAAATCCAGCAGGCAAAGCAATATTCGCTGCATCTGCCATAGTTGGTAAAAAATCGGTGAAGTCAACTAAATTTTTATTGATTTGCCCTGGTTTAATTTTACCTGGCCAATAGGCAACCATCGGTACATGGATGCCATATTCATTCGTATAGCCCTTATTTCCTGGAATTTCACGACCATCACTCATTTTAGAAGTAATGCCTACCCCTGTACCATTATCTCCAGTAAAAAGTATTAAGGTGTTTTCTAAAAGCCCCAATGATTTTACTTTGTCAATAATGTCACCCACATTTTTATCTAGGTAAGCCATTTCATCTTTGAAATGAATATTATCTGCTTTACCACCACCAGGTTCTCCTTTTGCAACTACTTTAAAATCATCATACGCTTTTTGATTTAACGGCGTTGGCACAAATGGCTTATGAGATAAAACCATCGGATAATAAACAAAAAATGGAACGTCTTTTTTACGCACCATAAAATTATTTATAAAGTTGACAAATAATTCAGGCCCATACGCACTATTGTTATACTTTTTCATCACCCCATTCTCAATAAGCTTTGGATCCTTATAACGCTCATTGTAAGTGGAACTAGTATCCATTAAATTCCACAATAAGTATTCATCAAATCCGGACTTGTATGGGGCATACGCATCGCCCTTTAATTGCCACTTCCCTGCAATACAAGTTGCATAGCCATGAGATTTAAACAAATGAGCAAAGGTAGTTTCATTTTGATCCAAGTAACCCCACTTTTCATAATTTCTAAAGTTGGATTTACCAGTCATAATTTGAATACGCGATGGCGAACATAACGGCTGCGCATAACATTGTTCGAACAAAACACCCTGCTTCGCCATTGCATCAATTCTGGGTGTTTTATAACTAGTACTTCCATAAGCACTAACCGTTTCAAAGCCAATATCATCTCCTAATATTAAAATAATATTAGGCTGCTTTTCAATTTTATTTTTTACGCTTTGTGCAATTGTTACATTTGATATTCCAATAATTAAACAACACAAATAAATGCAGCCATTTTTGATTTTCATATGCAAAAATTAATCTTCAATGAAAATTATTTATAATGTTATTTTCCATTCGTTGTTCATTGGTCTACCTAATAATACACTTGCTTCCGCGTCATTTAAAATAGTTTCTTTTTTTGGATTCCATTTTAATGAACGGTTCAAACGATAGGCAATATTTCCAAGATTACATACAGTTGCTGTACGATGTCCAATTTCAACATCACAGATTGGTTTTTTGCGCGAACGCATCGCACTTAAGAAATCCTTATAGTGATTGGGGCTATTATAAACGCGTTTGTCCGCATCAGTGAATATTCTAGCTTTCAAACTTACAGGGCTTGTTTCAAGCTTACCTCTTTGAACTTTTATTTCTCCTTCAGTACCAAAAAAGTGAATGGCATTATTCCACTCCCACTTTTCATGCGTCATGGTAATTCCATTTGCATAACGATAGGTTAAGAAAAGGTTTTCTTTACCATCTGGTACAATTACTTCAACAGGGCCTGTATGATCCATATCAAGCGCCCATTGCACAATATCATACATGTGTGCACCCCAATCTGTAACACCGCCGCCGCCAAATTCTCTATACTTTCTCCAATTTGGAAAAACATCTTTTGTAGTAGGTGGCGCTAATTCTGCATTAAAGTTGGCAAATTCATTTGGCCCTAACCATTTGCTCCAATCCAACCCTTGTGGCATTGGTTCCGCTGGTAAATCATATGCGATGGGCGCTGGCCCTACATTCACTTTGATATGCTTTATTTCGCCAATAGTTCCATTACGAACTAACTCAGCTGCTTGCCTAAATTCATTCCAAGAACGTTGCATACTTCCTGTTTGAAAAACGCGGTCATATTTTCGTGCTGCTTGAACCATTGCTCTTCCCTCTTTCACTGTTAATGAAAGCGGCTTTTCACAATAAATATCTTTTCCCGCTGCAGCGGATCTAACTGCCATTGCAGCATGCCAATGATCAGGTGTTGAAATAACAACCGCATCCACATCTTTACGTTCTAATAATTCCCTAAAATCAGTAAAAACGGGTATATCAGAATATACTCCTAATGTTGGATTTTTTAAATAAGTTGCTTTTATTTTATCCATGGTTAGCTCAGCTTTCCCAGGATACACCTCACTTAATGCAACAATGCGCGCCTCGCCCGTATTTATAAAAGAACCAGCTAAGCTTTTTGCTTGTTTACCTGCGCCTATAAAACCTAAAGAAATCATATCACTTGGAGCAGTATAAGGAATACCATGTACATTTTTTCCACCTAATACAAATCGAGGTACTAACATAAAAGCTACAGCAGCCTTGGTTGTTTGGCCCACGAATGAACGTCGGTTGATATTATTTTTTGGTGACTGTTTCATAATTATTTTATTTATTTTAAATTGTATTATTATAAGCGCTTTTGTAATTTAATCTTTTTATTGGGTAATTGAATAAGGAAAGTTTACTGGCAATACCCCCCTTTTCAAGTTGGGTTTTATCCCCATGTTAAAAATGAGCTTTCCTCCCTTTAGTAAATCGTCATGGGTGATATAATTATTATTAAAGGGTTTTCCACGCAAACTAGCTGATTGTATGTAAACATTTTGATCATTGTTGGCAGGCGCTTCGATGCTTAATTTTTTGCCATTATCTAAATTCAAAGTAATTTTTTTGAACAAGGGTGAACCAAGCACATACTCTTGCGAACCAGGGC
>CAXNDZ010000182.1:0-3361 GCA_964201225.1 Chitinophagales bacterium
AATGGCTGCGTAGCTCAACTGAATAGAGTACCTCACTACGGATGAGGGGGTTTTAGGTTTGAATCCTAACGCGGTCACAAAGCCCCACGAGAAATCGTGGGGCTTTTGCATTCAAAGAGACGCATTAAATGACACGAAGTGTCAGCTATAAAGCATTGGCTGTGTTAATAGCTTGCTATTAAAAACAGGCAAGGATTTATAGCAAACGCGCAAAGCGCGTATTTAATGAAACTGATAGAAGCTGAAATGCTTCGCTGATGTTTTTAAAGGGCTTTGGGTAAGCCCAATACGAAAGGATGTCGCTTTCACATAGTGAAAGCGACATCCTAATATTCTTGTATTTGCTGCGCTTGAACGTAGTGAAAGCGCCATCCTAATATTCTTTTATCCCAAAATCATAATAGTAAACAGGCTTCCCTACAGATGGAAAATTAAACTTAAGTGATAACTGATTCACGCCTACTTTAAGTAATTTCATCGCTTCATTAGAAAGTATCGTTTCACTAATTTTAACCTCCGGGTCATTCTTTAAAAAATTATTGAACTGCATCACATAAGCTCCGTTAATATAAACTTCAGTAATGCCCGTATTACATGCGATCAAGGATAACTTTGATGGAACAGATGATAAAGTAAATTCCTTATTTAAAAATAAACTGTTCGTATTCCAAGTGGTGTTTACTTTGTGTACATTATTACTCTCAATCCCAAAAGGCGCTTCCCCCAATTTAAAATCAGCTATTATTGTATTTTTAATCCAATCATTAGATGGCGCTGTAAAACTATAATTCCATTGTTGGGGTTCATTCATTGAAAGTGGCAAAATGAATTTACCAGTCATCGTCGGCTTAAAAAATTGTTGATGCAAAGCAGCAAATGTTGTTTCAGGTAGTTTACTCACTTTACGATCATAAGTCATCCATCCACTTATCTCATCTTCCACATCACTTATTTGGGTATACACCACTGCATTTAATCCATACTTTTTAAGCTGGAACAAATCATCCAATAAAATTTTATACTTTTCTATTAATTCATCCGATGATTTGACAATGCCTTTTTTAAAATCAATACTCCAATCGGTTTTGATTTTGGTTCCCCCTTTTAAATTAGGCGTCCATAAATGACTTGGAATTAATAAATCAATACCGCCTGCTTCACCTAAAACCATTGCCCGATCATCATTTTTTTTGACCAAAGCAACCGCTGGATGAATGGTATAATCATGGAAATCCCTGATATCACCTACCTTCTTATCATGCCATCCACTCGCATTAATCACTAATCTAGTAGGATCCTTGGCTTTTAAAGCTGCGGTTAATCTTTCAGTATCATATTGCCCCCAACTTTCATTAAATAACACCCATTGAATAATAGATGGATGATTGTACAATTGATCCAAGGTTAAATTATGCTCTAATTCAAAATCACTAGGATTTAAATTACTTTTCGTATCAACAAATTTTGTTGGACTCACCATATCCTGCCAAACTAATATACCTAATTGATCACAATGATAATACCACCTTTCAGGCTGTACTTTCATATGCATACGATCCATATTCGCGCCAATCTTTTTTAAATAAGCAATATCATAACGTAAAGCTTGATCTGATGCAGGCGTCAATAAGCCATCCGGCCAATATCCTTGGTCTAATGGCCCAAGCTGGTAAATGATTTCATTGTTTAATAAAATGCGCATATACCCTTCTTGATCACGCCCCATTGAAATTTTACGCATCCCAAAATAACTACTTACCTCATCCGATACTTTCCCATCATTTATTAAACTCAATTTTAAATCATATAAAAAGGGATTTGTAGGACTCCACAACTTCGGTTGATTTAATTGTAAAGAAATAGGTTCACCAATTGCAGCAATTGAACTTGCGATTTCATTCCCTTGATCAAAAGCTTGAATTTTTATACGAGCACCTTGCGTTGCACCAACTATTTTGGTTTGCAATGATATAGTTCCGTTATCAATATTGGGAATGATTTTTATACTTTCAATCGCTACCTCATTAGTAGGCTCTAACCATACCGTTTGCCAAATTCCACTAGTTGCAGTATACTTAGTCCTATTCCTGATGGCAGGTAAAGCTTGCTTACCAATTGGTTGCGACCCCTCATTGGTTGGATCCCACACTACTAATTTAATTTCATGCTTTTCGTCCTTGTTTAAAAATCCAGCAATATCAAATTGAAAATGATCATATCCCCCTTTATGTATACCTACATATTTTCCATCGACCCAAACTTTCGTTTCATAATCCACAGCTTCAAAATGTAAAATCAACTGTTTTTGATTCCAATGAGATGGGATAGAAAAAAAACGTCGATACATCATTTGTTGCTTGCCCGTAATCGTTTCTTTAATTCCAGAGAGTGCTGACTCAACACAAAACGGAACTAAAATTTTTCGAGCATAATTAATCGCTATTTTATTCGTATCACGTTCCGTAATTTCAAAATCCCATAAGCCATTTAAATTTAGCCAATCGGTACGTACCATTTGTGGTCTTGGGTATTCCTTCCATACATTTTCGGGGGTGACATCATTGGCCCAGTTTGTCATTATTTGGCCAGGAACAGGCGCCCAATTTTGCGCTTGAATAAATGAATATTGTAATAACAATACTAGGATAAAAACAATACTAATTCTATTTTTCATAGTAAACCGATTAGGGATAAACCCCGCTTTATAAACTGTTTAAATATATAAAATATTTGTTGATTTTGATATAATCAATGCTTCGTTTTACCCTAGCGTTCGGTAATAGATCTAATTTATACATGATTATAAAGTTTACTATGATAGAATATTTAGTATATTTAGTTAGATAAAGTATAACCCTTTAAAAATACTTATTTAAACGCGACCCTTATGTCAATTATAAATAAAAAGTACCCTATCATAATTAGCTTCATTATTATAGTTGCTGCATGTAATAACAATACTTTCAACCCTCCTAAAGTTACATTCATCATGGAGGAATCCATGTTGCCTGCATATGAAAAAGATATTGATCACAAAGGGATACTAAACACCATACAACGCAATCAGGAGGAGGCATTTATGGATGGGAAAAAAATATACAATAGCAATTGTATTAATTGCCATGGCACCCCTAAACAGGAAGGCTCCTTACCTACTGCATTTAAATATTGGAAGGATCAATTTAAAGTGGGCAAAGACCCTTATTCCATATACCAAACTTTAACAAGGGGCTATGGAGGAATGCCTCCTCAAACCACATTAACACCTACTGAAAAATATAATGTCATTCATTATATAAGAGAAGAATTTATCTTAAAACAAAATAAGGCTGCTTACTTTAATATTGATTCCAATTATTTA
>CAXNDZ010000183.1:0-3314 GCA_964201225.1 Chitinophagales bacterium
TGGAGGGCGTAGCTCAGTAGGTTAGAGCGACAGTTTGTGGCACTGTAGGCCGTGGGTTCGAGACCCATCGTTCTCCCCCTTTTTAATCCTATTCTTACCAAACAACTTGTTAAGAATAGGATTTCTTTTAAAAATAGCCTTTATGGAAATATTTTTGATCCCCATTCTGACTGGCTTATTTGGCTGGATGCTCATTTGGTTGTTGGCAAAAAGCCTTTTTTTTCCAACCAAAGCAATCAAAATTGGCGGTTTTTCATGGGAATCCAATTTATCTCGCTTAATTAATCAATTTCCGGTTGAACTGCTCATACCCAATGAAACGGATAATGAAGCGAGTTTTAAAGCAATGCAGCCATTAATGGAGGAAAAACTAGATTTCTTCTTTAATCATACCATTAAGGACAAGTTACCTATGATGTCCATGTTCATTGGCGATAAAACGGTAGCCCAACTTAAATCGGTTTTTTTAGAAGAATTAGCCAGCATCTTCCCTCAGATTATTGGGCAATTTGCCCAAGATGCTAAAATGAATATTTCAAAATCATTGGCCGCTAAATTGTCGGACACCATTGCCCCCATTGTCATGAAGGCGATAAAACCAATACAATGGGCTGCTTTTATCCTGGGACTATGCTGGGGAGGCCTAATGGTGTTCTTTTTACATTCATTTTAAACAAATTCCTTTTTTAACTGTGTTAATTAATTGCCGTTCATAATATCTGAATACCACCCTTAGATATTATGCCTGATATTTGCAAAATCAAATAAACTAAAAGGCCCAATACACATCCTATACGTATGAAACAAAAAATTACAATTGCATTTATTTTCATTTTTATCCATTTAGTGAGCTTCGCACAAAGACCAACCGACGCGGCAATAAAAGCGGGTGCAGGAAATATGAACATGGGAAGATATTATGGAAAAATTGTGGATGCAAATAAAAAAGGTATCGACGGTGCTACCCTTCAAATTAAAGGAACCAAGTATGACCCTGTTACCAAAAAAACAAGTGAGACTATTTTAGGTACCCAATTGAGCGCCTCCAATGGTGATTTTAGTTTTGAAAATTTACCTGTGATGGGAAATTTAAAATTAGTCATCTCCGCTATTGGATTTAAAAAAATCGAGAATACGCTAAGCTTTAATATTAAAATGGGTGGTGGACAAAGTATGCAGCAAATGATGGCCATGGTGGATAAGGATTTAGGTAATATTAAATTGGAAGAAGATCCAACTGATTTGAAAAGTGTGACTGTAACCAGTAGCGCGCGCCCCCAATTCGAAATGGGCATTGATCGTAAAATATTTAATGTAGATAAAAATATTGTAAGCAGTGGCCAAACTGCGGTGGAAGTAATGAAAAATATTCCTAATTTAAATGTGGATATTGACGGCAATGTTACTTTAAGAAACGCGACACCTACTTTATTAATTGACAATCGACCTACTACTTTAACCATGGATCAAATTCCAGCGGACATTATTGATAAAGTAGAAATTATCACCAATCCTTCTGCAAAATATGACGCTTCCGGTGGTAATGCAGGGATATTAAATATAGTGTTAAAAAAGAATCGTAAAAATGGATACAATGGGGGTATAAGGGCAGGAATCGATATGCGCGGAAAATTTAGTGGTGGTGGTGACTTAAACTTAAGGGATAGCAAAGTAAATTTTTCATTAAGTGCAAATTCATTTGGTCGAAAATCCATAACTAATTCAACCAATGATCGACAAATTTTAGGGACTTCCCTTCCCACTTTCGCAAATACTACCAACGATGGTAAAAGTAATGGTTCCTTTAACACTTATCGTGGCGGATTAGACTACTTGCCCGATAACAGAAATACTTTCTCCTTATATGGAACTATAAGTCAGGGTGGCTCCTTGTCCAGTGGGGATCAAGTCATTGACTCCTTAATAGGTAATCTGAAAAAAAGTTACACACTTAACAATAGTTCAAACTTTAATTATGTAAATAAAGGTGCACAAATAAGTTTTAAACATTTATTTGCAGAAAGAGGACATGAAATTACTGCAGATTTTAATTATAATGGAAGTAATTTAGATACTTGGTCTAAAATAAACTCCTCTTTTTTAAACCAACAAAGTAATGGTATTGGCGACAGGACAACTTACACCACCAATATCGATTACGCACGTGAATTTAAAAATGAAGTTAAATTTGAAGCTGGATTTAGATTGAATATTCGAAGTGATTTTAATAGTAGAGATCAATTCAGAAATAATGTTTATTTGGGTAGCGTTAGTAATAAATTCAAATTCGGGGAAGATATCACTGCTGGTTATGTAAATTTAAATGGCAAAAAAAATAAATTTAGTTACCAATTAGGATTAAGGGCTGAAAGTCGCATTATGACGATCAAAGTATTAAACTTTGCAGGCAAGGATTCCTTAAATAGGCAAATTTCAATCCCCGTTTCTTTATTCCCAAGCGCATTTGTTACTTATAAAATAAATGAGAAAGCAGATATGCAATTAAATTATTCAAAAAGAATTAGTGCGCCTGACTTTTTTCAATTACAACCTTTCCCTGACTACAGTGATCCACAAAATATTAACGTAGGTAATCCAAATTTATCGCCCCAATTCACCCATTCATTTGAGTTTGGATATAACAATGCTTACCAAAAAGGATCCAATTTTTTAGCCAACGTATATTATAAATACAGCACTAATTTAATCACGAATTATGTTTACAAGGCAATTAATCCCATTACAAATGATAGCGCTTATTATAGCTCCTATATTAATGCGAATACAGCCATCACTTATGGTCTTGAGCTAAGTAATAAAACAACGATTAACAAATGGTGGGATGTAAACTTGAGTTTTAATTTATTTAATTCTTCTATACAAGCAACCATCCCTGGACAAAATGTAAATAACGATTTAGTAAGTTGGTTTAGTAAAATGAATCATAACTTTAAATTACCCAAAGGCTTTTCCATTCAAGTGAGTGGTCAGTACCAAGCCAAAACAATTTTACCTCCGGGTGGCAGTGCAGGTGGATCAGGTCGCAGTTTTGGTGGTGGATTTGGTGGCGGACCACAATCAACTGCGCAAGGGTATAATCTTCCTTATTTTGATTCAGATATAGCGATTAAAAAAGAATGGACTTTAACTGGCGGTCGTAGTGCAAATGTTTCGATCAGCGTGAGTGATCCTTTCAAAACAAGGATTACTAAAACTTATTCTGAAAGTTTATACTTTATTCAAAATGTTACTCGAATCAGAGATCAGCAATTTTTTAGAATTAACTTCTCCTATCGTTTTGGTAAATTCGATGT
>CAXNDZ010000184.1:0-3292 GCA_964201225.1 Chitinophagales bacterium
AAATGTAATCATATTAAAGCGTCCCGAAATGTGTAAACTATCGGGACGTTTTTGTATTTTAGAGATATACAATGGCATTAAAAATTAGGACGTATCATGTATAGGCTCGTTCCCATATTTTGTTTAGTTATTCTATTGCAATATTCATCTGTTGCACAGGAATTGAATGCGACCATCACCTTGCAAACAAGTAAGGTGGAGAATCAAGTGGATCCTAAAACCTTCGTTCAATTACAAAGTCAATTAAAGGATTTTTTAAATCAGCGTAAATGGACGGCTGATGCATTTTCAAATGAAGAGAAGATAGATTGTAATTTTTATATCACCATTGAATCCATTATTTCCTTAGGGGTGTATGAAGCCAAATTAAGTATTGTATCCAACAGACCCGTATTCAATAGCGCCTATACTACGCCTTTGCTTAATATGCAGGATGCGAATTTTGTATTTAAATACCAATTGTCACAGCCTATTGAATTTAACGAAAATAGGGTGCAGGGAGCAGATCCATTAGCGGCTAACTTAACGGCAACTTTGGCTTATTATATCTATGTTATTCTTGGTTTGGATTATGATTCATATTCATTACAAGGAGGAAAGCCTTATTTTAATAAGGCTTTAAATATTGTAAATAATGCACCAGAGGGTTCTGGTATTACTGGTTGGAAATCCTATGATGGACAAAGAAACAGGTATTTGTTAATTGATAACTTTACCCAAAGTGGTTTTGATAAATTACACAGTGTATTGTATAGTTATTATAGAGAAGGGTTGGATCAGTTGGTTGAAAAACCTGCTGTTGCAAAAGCAGCTATTTTAAATTCCTTAATGAGCATGCAGGAAGTGCTCGAGGCGAGTTCGAATACAATGGCAGTTCCTATTTTAATGCAAGGTAAGGTTACAGAGATCATTGGCATTTTTGGAAATGCGGATAAGTCAATGAAAAAGCAATTAATTACGACACTATCAGCAATTGACATTACCAATATTAACAAGTACAAAGAAAAATTAGAATGAGGTATTTAATATTTATTATCCTCTTATTTTTTGCAGCCTGTGACTTTTCAAGCAAAGGAAAGCCGGTGGTGAAATTTCCTGTGATGCAGAAAGTGATATGGGAATTGATGAAATCCGATGATTATTATATCCGAATTTCATTATCGGATACGAGTATAAAAGGGAAGCATAAGAATATTGAATTATACGAGCAGGTCTTTCAATTAAACAAGATTACGGCCAAGGATTTTTATACGACTATTGAATATTACGAAAAACACCCAATTTTGTTTAAGGAATTAATGGATTCGGTGAGCAGTTTGTCGAAAAAGGAAAATTTAACACCAATAAGGCCTTTAATAAAATAAAAATACAAGCTCCCTTTATTACTTTTGCAAAAACTATAATTAATCATTAAAATTCATAAAAAATGAGCATTTCAATCGGACAAGCAGCTCCTGCTTTTACATTATTTGACACAGACAAAAAAGCAATTTCATTATCAGACTACAAAGGAAAAAATGTGGTTGTATTGTTTTTCCCTTTAGCGTTTACAGGCGTGTGTACCACTGAATTATGTAGCATCAGAGACAACATTGGCGTTTACAATACTGCAAATGCGGAAGTATTGGGAATTTCAGTTGATTCTTTATTTACATTAGGTAAATTTAAAGAAGAGCAAAAATTAAATTTCTCTTTATTAAGCGATTTTAACAAAGCTGCATCAAAAGCATTTGATGTATTGTATGAAACTTTCCCAGCATTTGAAATGCAAGGCGTTGCAAAGCGTTCTGCTTTCGTAATTGATAAGGAAGGCGTAGTTCAATACGCTGAAATATGTCCAACACCAGGTGACTTGCCTAATTTTGAGGCAATCCAAGCAGTGTTGAATACATTAAACTGAAATATTAAATCTTGTTAGGTTTTATGAAATATAAACCTACAAGATTTAATCTCTTATGATTTTAAAAAAGGGATCCCGAATTATCGAGATCCCTTTTTTGGTTCTTATAGTTTTCTATCTATCACAAACCTCCACAATCAAAAACTTTAAATAGTGGGTATTTTCCATACCCCAAATAATAGGGTGATCGCTGGATTGGGATTGATAAGTAACTTGCCTGATTCTTTTTTTAGCATCTCTTGCAGCCATATCAATGGTATCTAAAAATAATTCGGGGCTCACTAGGTTGGTGCAACTTGAAGTGACTAAAAATCCGCCACTATTAATCATCTTCATTCCGCGTAAGTTAATTTCTTTATATCCTGTGATGGCCTTGTCAATACTGTTTCTGCTTTTTGTAAATGCAGGAGGATCCAACATCACCACATCGTATTTTCGACCTTCTTTGCCCCAGGTTTTTAATACATCAAAAGCGTTCATGGTTTCAAACTTAACAATATGGTCTAATTGATTCAAAGCAGCATTTTTGTTTGCTTGTGCAACTGCACTTTCTGAAATATCAATACCTAAAACTGACTTAGCGCCATAGTGTGCAGCGTGAATTTCAAATGTACCTGTGTAAGTAAATGCACCTAAAACATCGGCACCAGAAACAATTTTTTGAATGGCGCGGCGATTGTCTTGTTGGTCTAAAAAGTAACCTGTTTTTTGTCCATTTTCAATATTGACATAAAACTTTAAGCCATTTTCATTGATCATGATTTCGGTAGGGAATGGGTCGCTTAAAAAACCTTTAATTTGCGTAAGTCCTTCTAATTCTCGAACAGGAACATCGTTTCTTTCGTAAATACCTTTGGGATTAAAAATAGCTTTTATTGCATCTACAATTGCAGGTTTCCATTTTTCAATACCCAATGATAAAGTTTGTAAAACAAAGTAGTCATTAAATTTATCGATAATTAATGCAGGTAATTCATCTGCTTCTCCGAATACCAATCTGCAATTTTCAACATAACCTAATTGTTGGCGATAGGCCCAAGCTGTGGCAATTTTTTTATGAAAAAAGGCTGCATCAATCGTATCTCTATGACGGGATAAAAGTCGAATGGTAATTTGGGAATTGGGATTGATGTATCCGCGACCTGCCAATTGGCCATCAAAAAAATAAACTTCGACCAAGTCGCCTGGCTCCACTGTTCCTGCAATTCGGTCAATTTCATTATTATAAATCCAAGGGTGGCCAGAAGCAATCCTTTGGGTTATTTTCTTGTTTAAATACACCTTTGTCATGGCACAAATATAGGCAGAGAATAAGTGACAACTTGTTCATTTTTAGGCCCTTTTATGTCAATTTTGCTATTTTATTGCTTTGGCAATATTTTTGGGAGATAT
>CAXNDZ010000185.1:0-3266 GCA_964201225.1 Chitinophagales bacterium
TTGGCATCGCTCCATGCATTGTCTGGATCAATATGTGATTCAATAATTAAACCATCAAAATCCAAGTCCATTGCTTGTTGCGCTACTTCTTGTAAAATATCACGACGACCACAAATATGTGAAGGATCATTGATCATTGGAATACCTGGGTAACGACGTTTCATTTCAATGGCCAAATGCCACATAGGTGCATTTCGGAATTCTGTATTGCCATAAGAGCTAAATCCACGATGTATTAAACCCAAATCCTCGATGCCTGCTTTTGCAATACGTTCCATCCCACCAATCCATAATTCTAAATCAGGATTGATTGGATTTTTAATTAAAACTGGAACTTTTACCCCTTTTAATGCATCTGCAATTTCTTGCACACTAAAAGGATTAACGGTTGTCCGAGCACCTACCCACAAAACATCAACATCAAAATGCAAAGCATCTTCTACTTGTTTCGCTGTAGCCACTTCAATCGCTACTGGAAGTCCAGTTTCTTTTTTGGCTTGTTGCATCCAAGGCAAACCCTTGGTGCCAATACCTTCAAAACTTCCCGGACGCGTTCTTGGCTTCCAAATACCTGCACGCATAATATCCACTTTACCTGTGGCTGCCAATCGGATAGCAGTTTGCATCACTTGCTCCTCAGTTTCTGCACTGCAAGGACCTGATATAATCAAGGGTGATTTTTTTAATAAAATGCTTACTTTTTGTTGTTGTTCAGTTAAGTCTCCCATTTTTTCCAATTTTAATATTTAAATATTTATTTTATTTACAACCTTTAGCCAATATCTTTTTTATTGACCTTCTTTTTTGCTGAATCCTTTTGGACCACCACTGTCTGCATCATTCATTCTAATACGACGGCCTTTGTAATTTTTACCATCTACTGAATTGATCATTTGTTTTGCAGCACCTGATTCAATCTCCACCCAGCTATTCATATCGCGCATGTCAATTTTTCCTAAAGCTTCTTTTCTCAAATCACTCATGTCTAATATAAATTGTAGAAAGCTGGCTTTATAAAAACCATCCTTAGTACCTAGGTTCACAAATAAACGCGTGTATCCGCTGGCGCCTCTTTCCGCACCA
Organism: Chitinophagales bacterium; assembly: GCA_964201225.1. Classification (GTDB taxonomy): domain Bacteria; phylum Bacteroidota; class Bacteroidia; order Chitinophagales; family Chitinophagaceae; genus Sediminibacterium. The sequence continues at coordinate 1,084 of CAXNDZ010000185.1, forward strand.
CGACTTCCACGATCTGATGAACTGCGATCCGATGAACTGCGCTCCATTCCACGATCATTGCTTCTTGTACGACTACGATCAGCACCGCCAAATTCTTGACGCCCTCTATCACGATTACGATCCTGTTGTTGCATTGGTTCACGACGTCCTTTATCTGCGGTACGAATATTTAAATCCTGTGCATTTTCATAATAACTTAAGAAACGATTAAATTCCAAAGCAGCGACACGCTTTAAAATTTCTTCCTTAGTCATGTCTGCAAATTTTTCTGCCAACATTGGAACATAAGTTTCATAATCACCATGACTCACATCCGTTGACATTAACTTATCCATCACATGGAAAAATTGCTTACGACATACATCCTTACCACTTGGAATATCCAATTTATGGAAGGTACATTTGTTGATATTTTCAATTTGACGCAAACGATAAGATTCACGTGCATGCACGATAGATATACAAATTCCTTGACTACCCGCACGACCAGTACGACCACTTCGGTGTGTATACACTTCCACATCATCAGGTAACTCAAAATTGATGACATGCGTAATTCCTTTTACATCAATACCACGCGCAGCCACATCTGTTGCTATTAATAATTGTAAACTTTTTTCTCTAAACTGACCCATTACGCGATCACGTTGTTGTTGCGTTAAATCACCATGGATGGCATCAATATCATAACCTTCGCGCGTTAATCTTTGTGCTACTTCCTGTGCATCCGCTTTGGTACGGGTAAAAATAATCCCATAAATACCAGGATTAAAATCAATGATTCTTTTTAAAGTCTCATAGCGGTGTTGCGCTGATGTTAAGTAATACTGGTGATCAATGCTTTTATTCGTTGCATTCACTTTACCAATAGTCACTTCCACTGGTTCCTTCATGTAACGCTTACTTACTTTTCTGATTTCAGTTGGCATGGTTGCACTAAACAACCAAATACTTTCTCTGTTCGGTGTATTTTTTAAGATAAATTCAATGTCATCCTGGAATCCCATGTTTAACATTTCATCTGCTTCATCCAATACCACATATTGTATCTTTTCTAAATTAATCGCTTTCCTTTCGATCAAATCAATTAATCTACCTGGGGTTGCGACCACCACTTGTACGCCTCTTTTTAAATCTTTAATTTGCATCCCTATTGAGGTACCACCATACACTGCTAAAACTTGCAAACCTGAAATGTGCTTTTTAAACAAATTCAATTCGTTTACAATTTGCATACACAATTCCCTTGTTGGACAAACCACTAATGCTTGTGGGAATTTATCTGCTGTTTTAATTAATTGTAATAATGGCAAACCAAAAGCGGCTGTTTTACCAGTTCCTGTTTGTGCTAATCCAATAAAATCCTTTGTACCACTTATCAAAACCGGAATGGAGCGCTCCTGAATTTCAGTAGCGTGCGTGTAACCCAATTCTGTAACCGCCTTCACTAATTGCTCATTAATACCAATCTCCGAAAAGGTTTTTTGGGATTTAACTGCTTCAATTAATTCATTCGTTATATTCAACTCTTCTTTCTTCTTCATTTTTAATATTTGTTGTAAAATCACTTATGGTGTTTTACTTTTTTTGTAATTATTTTAAAATCCTTTTTATTTTATTCGCATTTTGAATCAACTCCAATAAATAATCTGGGTTTTCTTTTTCCAAACTAGCCTTGAACTTTCGAAGTTGACTAATATGCTCATTTAACACATCTAATACATTTTCCTTGTTTTGCATAAAGATGGGCACCCACATTTCCGCATTGGACTTTGCCAAACGAACAGTGCTTTCAAAACCACCACTTGCTAATTCGAAAATTGCATCCGATTCTTTTTCCTTCTCCAACACTGTATTTGCCAGTGCGAATGAAGTAATATGCGATATATGACTAATGTAAGCCACATGAATATCATGTTTGATTGCATCCATGTATAATATATGCATACCTAACTGAACATACATTTGCTCAATGATTTCTAAAGCATCTGGATCCACTTGTGATTTATTACAAATGACCGTTGCCTTATCTATAAACGCATCTGTTTGCGCAGCTGTTGGACCACTAAATTCAGTACCCCACATTGGATGTGTTGGAACGAATCTTCCTTTATTGGAATGTGCATTCGCGACATTTACAATACTTTCCTTAGTAGACCCTAAGTCAAAAACAACTTGCTTAT
>CAXNDZ010000186.1:0-3251 GCA_964201225.1 Chitinophagales bacterium
CGACTTTTACAACCAATTAAAGTAACTTTACGTAAGTACTTTAAAAAATAAAATCATGTCAAATTCAACCCAAAATCGTCGCCAGTTTATTAAAACATCTGGTAAAGCGGGTATGGCTATTGCGGCTATGCCAATTTTTTCAACCATAGCAACAAATAGTTTTGATATCACGGCCTATCAGCAACAGCCCTTGCCTTATGCATATAATGCATTAGAACCTTATATTGATGCAATGACCATGGAAATTCATTACACAAAACATGCAGCAACCTATGCGACTAATTTGAAAGACGCTTGCGTGGCTGAAAAAGTGGACACTACGCAATTAGCATTCACTGATTTAATTAAAAATATTTCACGCTATAGCCCTAAGATGCGCAATAATGCAGGCGGTCATTATAACCATGAATTATTTTGGCAATTAATGAAGCCAGCGCCAGCGACTGCTCCTTCCGGAACTTTAGCCGACGCAATTACAAAAACTTTTGGCTCATTTGATGCATTCAAAACTGCTTTTGGCGATGCAGCAAAATCAAGGTTTGGAAGTGGTTGGGCTTGGTTAATATTTAAAAAAGAAGGGGGCTTAGCAATAAGTTCAACGCCTAATCAAGATAATCCTTTAATGGATATTGCGGAAGTAAAAGGTTTCCCATTAGTAGGATTGGATGTTTGGGAACATGCTTATTATTTAAAATATCAAAATAAACGTCCTGACTATATTAATAATTGGTGGAATTTGGTGAACTGGGAATTTGTACAAAAAAGATTTGACGAAGCATCGCATTAATTAAGTACTAAGTCCCACCATACATTTGTATCATTAAAGGTTTATCAATTTTCCATAAGTGCAAAAATCAAAACAAAATTTAAAGATCCAGTTTTTTGTTACTAGTTTAAGTATCATATTATTCGTACTTAAATTTGTTGCCTATTTTATGACCCATTCCTTGTCCGTATTATCGGATGCATTGGAAAGTATCGTAAATGTAATGGCAGGGATCATTGGATTATATAGTTTATACGTTGCCTCGAAACCCAAAGACAAAGACCATCCCTATGGGCATGGTAAAGCTGAATTTGTATCGGCCGCTTTTGAGGGCAGTTTAATTATCACTGCAGGTGGAATTATTTTGTATGAATCCATCGTTACTTTTTTTGAACCAAGTAGTTTACACAACCTAGACAATGGCATTTGGTTATTGCTAGCTACCGCAGTATTAAATATGACCGCTGGATTAATTGCAAAAGCGGTTGGTAAAAAAAATAATTCATTGGCACTTACTTCTAGTGGGCAACATTTATTGATAGATAGTTATACCACCTACGCAATAGTACTTGGTATTGGACTAGTGTTGTATACAGGGTATAATGGCATTGATACAGCTATTGCTGTTGCAATGGGGTTATGGATCATCTACAATGGCTATAAAATTATTAGAGAATCGCTTGCCGGTATTATGGATGAAGCAGATATGGCATTATTGGATGCGGTTATACAAGAATTAAATTTATCTCGCCACACCAACTGGATTGATTTACATAATTTAAGGGTAATTAAATATGGCGCTTTAATGCACATTGATTGCCATTTAACAGTGCCATGGTATTTTAATGTAAATGAAGCACACGCTGCGGTGGATGAATTTACTAAATTGATTAAAAATAAATTTGGGGACAGTGTTGAGTTTTTTGTGCATACAGATGGTTGTATGCCATTTAGTTGTGCTATTTGCACCATTGAAAATTGCGAAAAAAGAAATAGCCCTTTTAAACAAAAACTAATTTGGAATAGGGAGAATATATTATCTGATTTAAAACACCAATTAGTATAATGCAAAAAATAAGTTTGATTGATTATATTATTTATCAAGCTACGCTGCATCAAAAAGATATTATTTAAAAATAAATGAAATAGTTAATTAAAATAAATTAAAAATGAATCCCTGGAAACAATACCAAGAACAAAACAAAGAAAGATTCTTAGAAGAACTTTTGGCATTATTGCGCATACCAAGCATCAGTGCAAAGTCGGAACACAATAGTGATATGATCACCTGCGCACAAGCAGTGGAACAAGCATTAAAACAAGCAGGTGCCCCTGTTACTAAAATTTATGAAACTGCAGGACATCCCATCGTCTATGGTGAAATTATAACCGACCCTAGCTTCCCTACTGTACTTGTTTACGGACATTATGATGTTCAGCCGGCTGATCCGTTGGAACTATGGCATAGCAGTCCTTTTGATCCTACGATTAAAGACGGTAAGATATATGCGCGTGGTGCTTGTGACGATAAAGGGCAATTTTATATGCACGTAAAGGCATTAGAAATAATGACACAAACAAAATCGCTTTGTACGAATATCAAATTCATCATTGAAGGAGAAGAAGAAATTGGTAGCCCACATTTAGCCGAATTTGTAAAAACACATACAGACTTATTAAAAGCGGATGTTATTTTAATTAGTGATACTGCAATGATTAGTATGGACACCCCGTCCATTGATATTGGGGTGCGTGGATTAAGCTATATTGAAGTGGAAGTCACTGGACCTAATCGTGATTTGCATAGTGGTGTATACGGTGGTGCAGTTGCCAACCCCATCACTATTTTATCAAAAATGATCGCTTCCTGTCATGATGAAAACAACCATATCACCATTCCAGGTTTTTATGATGATGTAATCTCCTCCACAGATGCAGAAAGAAAAAAAATGGCCGAAGCGCCCTTTGACGAAACTGAATTCAAAACGGATTTAGGCATTCAACAACTTTGGGGTGAAAAAGGTTACAGTACTAATGAAAGAACAGGTATCAGACCTACCCTTGAAGTAAATGGCATATGGGGCGGTTACACAGGCGAAGGTGCTAAAACAGTGTTGCCCTCAAAAGCATTTGCAAAAATTTCATGTAGGTTAGTACCCAACCAATCTTCTGAAAAAATTACCAGTATGATATTAGCGCATTTTAAAAAAATAGCGCCAGCATTTGTTACCGTGAATGCTTTTGAACATCATGGAGGGGAACCCTATATTACCCCCATTGATTCCCACGAATATCAAAGTGCGGCTAAAGCGATTGCTGCTACTTTTGGAAAGGACCCCATTCCAGTGCGTGGTGGTGGTAGTATTCCTATTTGTGCATTGTTTGAAAAGGAATTAAATGTTAAGATTGTATTTATGGGTTTTGGTTTAGACAGCGACAACTTGCATAGCCCAAATGAAAAATATGATATTGTCAATTTTTACAA
>CAXNDZ010000187.1:0-3212 GCA_964201225.1 Chitinophagales bacterium
GAAAGTAAAGAGGTATATGATTTCTTAGCTTCTGTTTCAAATAAATACGGTTTGGGTTTTTGGAAACCAGGTGCTGGAATTATTCACCAAGTAGTTTTAGAAAACTACGCATTCCCAGGTGGTTTAATGATTGGTACCGATTCACATACGGTGAATGCAGGTGGTTTAGGTATGATTGCCATTGGTGTGGGTGGCGCTGACGCTTGTGATGTAATGGCAGGTTTACCATGGGAATTAAAATGGCCTAAATTGATTGGTATCAAGTTAACAGGAAAATTAAGTGGATGGACTGCCCCTAAGGATGTGATTTTAAAAGTAGCTGGTATCCTAACTGTAAAAGGCGGGACTGGTGCCATTGTTGAATATTTTGGTGAAGGTGCTACAAGCATGAGTTGCACAGGTAAAGGAACTATTTGTAATATGGGTGCTGAAATTGGAGCGACCACTTCTACATTTGGTTATGATCCAAGTATGAGTCGTTATTTAAGTTCAACGGGTCGTGCTGACGTGGCTGCTTTAGCAGATACTGTTGCAGAACACTTAACTGCAGATGCAGAAGTATATGCGTATCCAGAAAAATATTTTGATCAAGTGATTGAAATAGATTTAACTACATTAGAACCACATTTAAATGGTCCATTCACGCCAGATTTAGCTACTCCTATTTCAAAAATGAAAGAAGCTGCGGCAGCAAACGGTTGGCCTACAAAAATTGAAGTAGGTTTGATTGGAAGTTGCACGAACTCCTCTTATGAAGATATTAGTCGCGCTGTAAGCTTGGCAAAACAAGTTTCTGAAAAAGGATTAACAATGAAGGCTGAATATATGATTACGCCAGGTTCTGAGCAAGTAAGATATACGATTGAAAGAGATGGTTTTTTAGATGTATTCAGTAAAATTGGTGCGAAAGTTTTTGCAAATGCATGTGGCCCTTGTATTGGAATGTGGGAGCGTGTTGGCGCAGAGAAAAAAGAAAAAAATACCATCGTACATTCTTTCAACAGAAACTTTGCAAAGCGTGCGGATGGAAATCCAAATACCTATGCATTTGTTGGCTCACCTGAATTAATAACTGCATTAGCAATTGCAGGTGATTTAGCATTTAATCCACTAACAGATACCTTAACCAATGACAAAGGCAAACAAGTTAAATTAGATGCCCCTACTGGTGATGAATTACCGGTAAAAGGATTTGCAGTGGAAGATGCTGGTTTCCAAGCACCTGCTGAAGATGGTTCCAATGTTATCGTTGCCGTTGATCCAACTTCGAAGCGTTTACAATTATTAGATCCTTTTGCTGCATGGGAAGGAACGGATTTAAAATCATTACGTTTATTAATCAAAGCAAAAGGAAAATGTACAACGGATCATATTTCTATGGCAGGTCCATGGTTAAAGTTCCGCGGTCACTTAGATAATATCTCCAATAACTTATTAATTGGCGCTATTAACTTTTTCAATGAAAAAACAGACAATGTAAAAAGTCAAGTGAATGGCAACTACGATACAGTACCCAATACACAAAGGGCATACAAAGCTGCTGGTGTTGGAACCATTGTAGTGGGTGATGAAAACTACGGAGAAGGAAGTTCTCGTGAGCACGCTGCCATGGAACCAAGACATTTAGGGGTGCGTGTGGTTTTGACTAAATCATTTGCACGTATCCATGAAACCAACTTGAAAAAACAAGGTATGTTGGCTTTAACTTTTGCAGAAAAAGCCGACTATGATAAAATTCAAGAAGATGACAGCATTGATGTAACTGGTTTAACGAGTTTTGCTCCAGGAACTCCATTAACATTAGTGTTAACACATAAAGACGGTACTGCTGATACCATCAAAGCAAACCATACTTATAACCAACAACAAATTGAGTGGTTCAAAGCTGGCGGTGCATTAAATATTATCAGAAAACAAGTAGGTAAATAAAATTTTGCTACTTTTACAATACAACTAGGATCCACTATACATTATACTGGTTTCCGAAACCCGTCCCGACACATCGAGACGGGTTTTTTATTGAATTGTAATAATACAACTCAAAATTTCTTAAATTTAGGTATGATAAATACAGCATTAGTTTCCTATGGTATGAGTGGTCGTGTATTTCACGCGCCATTTTTAGAACTGAATCCCGATTTTAAATTAGTGGGTAGTTGGGAGCGAAGTCAAAAAAATATTCAAGCAAGGTATCCTCATACCAAATCATTTGATTCCTATGAAGAAATTATAAATGACCCAAGTATCCATTTGGTGGTTGTCAACAGTCCTAACGATACCCATTACGAATATACCAAACGCGCATTATTGGCTGGCAAACATGTGGTTACAGAAAAAGCGTTCACAGTGACTGTTGCAGAAGCAGAAGAATTGGATGCATTAGCCCAAAAATTAAATTTAAGATTGGCAGTGTATCATAATCGGCGATATGATGCTGATTTTTTAACGATCCAAAAAATAATTAAAGAAGATGCTATTGGTGATTTTTTAGACATCCAAATATCTTTTGAAAGATACAGAACCACCTTAAGTCCTAAAGTACATAAGGAATTACCTACCCCTGGGGCAGGTGTATTATTTGATTTAGGTCCACATTTGGTGGACCAAGCATTATTATTATCTGGTATGCCCACACATATATTCGCCGACTTACGCATCATCAGAAAAGTATCTGTAGTGGATGATTATTTTACTTTGCTTTTATACTACCCTACCCACCGTATTTTATTAACCAGTGGTATGGTGTATATGCAACAACTACCTGCTTATAAAATTTATGGATCAAAAGGATGCTTTATAAAATACAGAGCGGATATTCAAGAGGATGAATTATTGGCAGATAAAATTCCAACCGGCCCTAATTGGGGTGTCGAGCCTGAAAATAAATGGGGAACCTTAAGTACCGATAACAATGGAGAAACCAGTACCCAGATAATTCCAAGTTTAGCAGGTGATTATGGACAGTTTTATAACTTAATGGCAGCAGCTATTAAGCATAATGCACCTGTACCTACCTCGGCAAAGCATGGTGCTGATATTATACGCGTTTTAGAAACCGCCAGAAAAAGTTTCGCAGAAAAAAAGATAATTGCATTTTAAATGCACCAGTCATTTATTCGTAAATAAAATAATTCTATCATTAAAAAACGCCCCGAATGATCGGGGCGTTTTTTAATTTTATTTTTTTTAATTTTATATAAAATTAAAAACTA
>CAXNDZ010000188.1:0-3179 GCA_964201225.1 Chitinophagales bacterium
GCAGCAATTACAACCGAATTAACGGAAATTGTAAGTGGTGCTGCAGCATTAAACGGATAAGAATACCAAACCATTATGGAAATAAGCCAAATCATTCCGCATATTGAAGCCTTAGTTTTTGCAAGTGAAAAAGCACTAAATGCAAATGATATTACTGAGCTTATTAACAATGCTTTTGGATTTTTAGAAGAACGTATAACACTAAGCCAAGTTGAATCAGCTTTGGAAGGCATACAAGAAAAATATGCAACGGAATTTTATCCATTTGAATTAAAACAAAGTGGTGGCGGCTGGCAATTTTTAACGAAGCCAAATTTTCACAATACCATTGCACAATTAAACGGAGATAAATTTTTAAAACGTTTATCCAACGCTGCACTTGAATCATTGGCAATTATTGCTTACAAACAACCCATCACCAAAGGCGAGGTGGAAGCCATACGCGGTGTAAATAGTGATTACTCGATTCAAAAATTATTAGAGAAAGAATTAATCACCATTAGTGGTCGTAATGAAAATATGCCAGGCAAACCATTGGTATATTCAACCTCGGTTAATTTCATGGATTATTTCGGAATCAATTCAACCGACGATTTGCCTAAAATCAGAGAGGTATTAGCGGATCAAGTTGTGGAAGCAACTATTGTTAAACCAGAAGATTTTACCGACAATAGCGTATTTAATCAAACTACTGAATTAGATGCTGCCATTGACGCAGAAGATCCCCTTCCTTAACATTTTCTCAAATTATCCGGACTGATTTCGTATTAAAACATCAGTTCAATTGTATCTTCGTAGCATGGAGTCAAGTTTAACTTATGGGCAATTAAAGCAAGCTGCTGAAAAATTTGGCACGCCCTTGTATGTTTATCATGCTGAAAAGATTGTATCACAATATCAAAATTTAGTTACTCATTTTGATATGAATCAAACCCGTTTTTTTTACGCGTGTAAAGCCCTTACCAATATTCATATTTTACAAGTAGTAAAGAATGCAGGCTGCCCCATTGATTGCAGCTCCATTAATGAAGTGAAGTTGGCCTTGCATGTAGGCTTTGAGCCAAAAAATATTTTATATACCAGTAATAGTGTGTCCTTTGATGAAATTTGCGAAGCAGTTGCTTTGGGCATTAATGTAAATATTGATAGCTTATCCAATTTAGAAAAGTTCAGTGCAAAATTTGGAAATACTTATGCAGTAGGCGTTCGCATTCGCCCCAATATTATGGCTGGGGGAAATCTTAAAATTTCAACAGGGCACGATAAAAGTAAATTTGGGATTCCTTTGACACAATTAAATGAATTAAAAGCCATTCAAGAAAAATTCCAACTTAATATAACCACCTTACATATACATACGGGTAGTGAAATAAAAGAAGTCAGTGTTTTTTTACAATCAGCTGAAGTTTTTGAAAACCTATTAGGAGATTTTCCAAGCGTGCAGGTGTTAGATTTTGGTGGCGGATTCAAAGTGCCTTATGCACCCAATGAAAAAGGAACAGATATTACTTTATTAGGAACTGAGGTTAATAAAGTGATGAAAAAAATGTCTGAAAAATTTGGACGACCACTGACGGCTTGGTTTGAACCAGGAAAATATTTGGTAAGTGAAGCAGGCTATTTTATTACCCAAGTGAATGTATTAAAGGAACAAGGCGAAATTACGTTTGCAGGTATTAATACCGGACTCAATCATTTAATCAGACCCATGTTTTATGATGCTTACCATCATATTGATAATATTAGCCATCGGGATCAACCAACAAAAAATTATGCAGTAGTCGGCAATATTTGTGAGACAGATACTTTTGCATGGGACCGCCCTATCCCCACTATTTCCGAAGGTGATTTTTTAGTTTTTTATAATGCGGGCGCTTATGGATATGAAATGTCCAGTAATTACAACGCACGCTACAAACCAGCACAAGTTTTATTTGAAAAAGAGGAAGCAAAATTAATTAGCAGATCAGATACCTTTGCGGACTTATTAAATTTACAAATTCCATTGAAGCCATAAGCATGATTGAAGTAAATAACATATCAAAAGCTTTTGAAGGCAAAGTAATCATTGACGACATCACTGCGCAATTTAGACCCGGTATTTGTAATTTAATTATAGGCACCAGCGGAAGTGGGAAAACGGTATTAACCAAATGCATTGTTGATTTAATCCATGCTGACAAAGGCAAAATATACTTTGATGGTGAAGAATTACAAAGTATGAGTAAGGAGGATAGAAAGGAACTAAGAAATAATATAGGCATGCTATTTCAGGGGAATGCCTTATTTGATTCAAAGACAGTGGAAGAAAACGTGCGCTTCCCATTGGATATGTTTACCGATTTAAGTTTGGACAAAAAAAACAAAAAAGTATTGGAAACATTAGCAAGAGTGAACTTGCATGGCGTAAATGAAAAGTATCCTACAGAAATTAGTGGCGGAATGAAAAAAAGAGTTGCATTGGCACGTGCCATCATCATGAAACCAAAGTATTTATTTTGTGACGAGCCCAACTCTGGATTGGATCCGCAAACATCCATGGTGATTGATAAACTCATTCAAGATATTACCACCGAGTTTAATATCACCACCATCGTGGTCACACATGACATGAATAGTGTGATGGAAATCGGCGACCATATTATCTATTTACACCAAGGCAAAAAAGAATGGGAAGGAAACAATACCGAAATTATTTATAGCAAAAATGAATTACTAAATAATTTTATATTTGCATCAAAATTTTTACAAGACGCAAAATCAATGCGTATGACACAACAATAAAATAATATTATGAAAAAAATTATTCTATGCCTATTCACTATGGTGATCATTGCACAGGCTTCAGCACAAAGTGTAGATGTTAAACCTGATCCAAACGCCCCTTACTTAAATGACAAAAACCTACCTACTTTTACTTTAAACCTAATTGATGGCAGGGAGGTGACCAATAAAACGATCCCTAAGTTTAAATATACTTGCATTATTTTTTTTAGCCCCGATTGTTCTCATTGCGAAACCGAAGCGGCAACCATTAATAAGTATAAAGACAAATTAACAAACGTTTTATTTATTTGGGACAGTTACCGAGACATGATTGCCATTCAGGCCTTTGCAGACAAATTTAACTTTGTGGGCCGCCCTAATATACTTGTTGGTCGTGATCCTAACTATATGAT
>CAXNDZ010000189.1:0-3117 GCA_964201225.1 Chitinophagales bacterium
TTTTTGTTTCTTCAAAAATTTTAATTTCAGGATCAGCACCCAAATAGCCCATGAGCTGAACTCGATTTTTAATTGCTTTCATAATACATGATGTTTTGTTAAGGCACAAAAATGCAATAACAAGCAACACCCAAATCATGTATTTACACCATAAAAAATAGGTACAATTAAACCAGTACCTTAACTAAGGAATTATTTAAAAGGGAATTTCACCACTTTCGCTTTTACCAAAGTATTGCGAATATCAATATAAATTTCAGTATCAATTTTTGCAAAGGAAGATTGTACATAACCAATGCCAATTCCTTTACCCAAGCTTGGGGCTTGTGTTCCAGAGGTAACAGAACCAATCTCATTCCCTGACGCATCTTTAATGATATAGTAATGACGTGGTATACCGCGATCAATCATTTCAAACCCAACTAATTTTTTATTGACGCCATTTGCTTTTTGCTCGGCCAAAGCCACTGAATTCGTAAACGGCTTTGTAAACTTTGTAATCCAACCCAAGCCTGCTTCTAAAGGGCTAGTCGTATCATCAATATCATTTCCATACAAACAAAATCCCATTTCTAAACGCAAAGTGTCACGCGCACCTAAGCCAATGGGTTTAATGCCAAATTCAGCACCCGCTTCAAATAAAGCATCCCAAATTTTATTTGCATTATCAGCTAAATCTTCAAAATAAATTTCAACACCTCCAGCACCCGTATAACCTGTTGCGCTAATTAATACATTATCAATACCCAATAATTCCCCTTTGGCAAAACTATAATAAGGCATATTTAATACATCTATGGAAGTGAGCTTTTGAACAATTTGCGCTGCCTTAGGACCTTGCACTGCTAACAAAGCAGTTTTAGGGCTGATATTATGCATTTCAACACCCTTCGTATTATGTTGCACTATCCAATTCCAATCTTTTTCAATGTTAGATGCATTCACCACTAACATATATACTTTGTTTTTTTCAACACAGTATACTAATAAATCATCAACGATACCCCCTGTTTCATTTGGCAAACAACTATATTGCGCTTTCCCATTTTCTAAAACAGAAGCATCATTACTGGTCACCCTTTGAATTAAATCCAGTGCATCCGCACCCCTTAAAATAAATTCCCCCATATGGCTCACATCAAAAACGCCAGCGTTATTGCGTACCGCTGCATGCTCATCATTAATGCCCGTATAACTTATCGGCATATTGTACCCAGCAAATGGGGCCATTTTTGCACCTAAAGCAATGTGTTTTTCGGTAAACGGGGTGTTTAAAACTTCGCTCATTGGAATTTAATTTCGACAAAGATAACAAAAAAACACCCCACTTTTAAGTGAGGTGTTTATATTCAATACAGTTAATATTAAACCATTAAATTATCTAGTATCGCTTACCGAGTTCTTTTTCGCTTAATATTGAAAGCGGTCAAAAACCGATTGCATATCTGCAAGCTTGGATGCCACTTTACTGACATTGTTCAAATCAGGAAGAAGCGAGGTATTGTTGGTTAAGCCTTTATTTTCCTTTTTGTCAACTGCCTTTTTTTCCAAAGCACGATCAATTTTTTCCAACTCTTTTAATTTTTGTTCTCTTGACTTTTTTAAATCGCCTTCAAGTCGGTCTCGCTCTAATTTTAATTCGTTTAATTGATTTTCAATGTCTGACATTTCAACATTATCATCTTCTTTGGTATCAATATCTGCTCGGCCAATTTTTTCTAATCCCGTGCTGGTCATTAAATAAACTACCCCATGTTGATAATTATAGGATTCATTGTCCCAATCATTATACCAATCATTATCAGAACTGATTCGGTCAATAGTTTCCGTACGCATACCACGACGATCAATATTAATATTCGTTTGAGACCAGCCCTTATCCGAAATTTTTATTCGCTTACCAACGGGGACCGCTATGGTCATAATGACATGTTGGTTTCTAAATTTATCGTTGGCATTGATACCAATACCTTTGTCTAGAAAAATTAAACTGTCCTTTTGCGTTATATCAAAATTAATTTTATTCGCTAGGTCATTGGCTTCAGCTAATGTTTTACCATTACTTAGTTTCACCACTTTCACTTGAAAACTATCTGTGGTTGATTGCACAATTCTAATCCTAAGATTTCTTACAAAAATGGTATCCTCATCCCCATAGTCAACAAATTCTGAAATTTTAAACCACTTATCTTCATAGTATTTCATTTTTGGTGTCGCAGTCACTTCTAAATAATTAACATTCGGATTAGTTAAAGCAATAGCTTGTTCTTCAGGTTTATTATGTTTGTTAAAACTATTTCCAATACTACTTCCAAAATAAAATAGCATTACCCATCCAACAATCCATAAGGCCCAAAAACTGGATCTTATCCAAATATTTGCCTTTTTAAAGCCTGCAATTTTTCGAATGACCGCAGTGACAATACCAACAATAGGCACCCAAATAAATAATAATATTGTTCCGAAAACAGACCAGCTTTGAGCACCATCTTCCAATACAAACTTTTTTAATGGATATAAAGCCGTTGCTGCTGCGCCAATCCCAAACAATGCAGCTAATAATGAAATACCTACAATCGCTAAAACAAAATAAACAAACACTTTAATGGAAATTGTGATGGCCCTACCTATAAAATGAAGACAGCCTTTGTTTTCTCTATACCCAGTATTGGAAGCAGTAGCATCATTTTCACCGTTGCTAGGTTCATTGTGATGCTCGGCTTTCTGTTCTCCACTTTCAGTTCTTGATTTTTTAGAAAATTGACTTCCCCAATTTTGTGCGCGCTTGCTAAAACCTTCCATGTCACTTTGAATAGTGTTTTTAATGCTATTTAAGTCTACTTTTTCACCCACCATTTCTAATTTATCCGCGCTGGTCTTTGCCTCAGGTAATACCAACCATAAAACAATGTATATAAATACTGCACCAGGACTAAAAGTGATATCTAAGAAATTAGGGAAATCAGGAAAATCCCAAAATTGAAATAAATGGATATGTCTAAAATTGATAATGAAACGTATAAACGGAATCAAAAACAATACGCGGATAATACCTACCCTTAATCCAAAATATTTAGATAGGCCAGCGCAAACGCCCCCTATAATTTTATTATCAAT